>JAETOX010000002.1 GCA_021771575.1 Bacteroides sp.
TCCGTTCCGAGTTCGATGTTCAACATACTGGTCGAGACGGACATCAGATTACGTGCCAGTACGGATGTATCTAATTCTGCTTTGATCTCCCCCTGCCCTTTGGCTTTGAGAATCATAAATTCCCAACGGGCCAGCCGATTGCGGGACAATTTATCTATCCGGTTCCGGTATTCCGGAAACAAAGAAGCTACTTCGAGTATCAGTTGAAAAAAAGCCACCTCAATGATGAAAAAATCAAACATCTGCTGCAATAATCCGGCCGTACGTTCCTTCCTGGCTACAATTTCCCCGATATACTCCCTAAGCGACCGAATCTTTAAAAATTCCGCTTCACTCATTTCACTCGCCACTGACAAATATTTCTGAATCCCGGCTTTCAGTATTTCCTCTTTATTTCGAAAATAATAGTAAAAAGCGCCTTTAGTCAAACCGGTAGCCTGCTCTAAATCCTTCAGCGAACAGGCTTTATATCCCTTATTCAAAAACTGGAAAAAAGATTTATTGACAATATCTTCTCTTAAATCGGGCATACTTTTATACTTTTCGGTATGCAAAAGTAAACATATTTTCGGTATAAACCCCTCAGGCGTCGAAAGATTTTTTCTCACTGATGCGGTCGACAATGACTGCTATAGCACCATCCCCTGTCACATTGGTAGCTGTACCGAAACTATCCATGGCAATATAGAGGGCTATCATCAATCCCTGGGCGGTTTCGTCGAACCCAAGCATCGACTGTAAAATACCGAGAGCAGCCATAATAGCACCACCGGGCACTCCGGGAGCCGCCACCATTGCGATGCCCAGCATCATGATAAACCCGGCAAATTGTCCGAAATGGATCTCCATCCCGGACATCAGCATAATCGCCATGGCACAGGCTGTAATTTTCATCGTACTACCCGAAAGATGGATCGTAGCACATAGCGGAATGACAAAACCAGCCAACTCCGGACGTACTCCATTTTTAATTGTCTGCTCCAAAGTAACCGGAATTGTGGCAGCCGAAGATTGGGTTCCCAAAGCTGTCATATAAGCCGGCAACATATTGCGGAACAAATGGAATGGATTTTTCTTTCCGATTGTACCAGCAATAAAAAACTGAAGAAATAATAAAATTACCGTCATCACGAAAATAACGACGATAATCTTCAGAAAGACACTCATCACTCCGGCCACCTGTCCCGAATTGGTCATATTCAGAAAAATGCCGAAGATATACAAAGGAAGTAAAGGGATGATCACTGCTGTAATCACTTTATTAATAATATCTTTAAAATCCTCCATGACTGCTTTCAACCGATCGCCATCGATCACCGACATCCCTAACCCTAAAGTAAAAGCCAGAATCAGGGCCGACATAACGCCCATCACAGCTGGCATTTCTACTGTAAAATAAGGAGTCAAAGCTACCTTATCCTGCACAGCCGAAAGTGAATCCGATTCATTCAACAACCATGGATAAGTCAAATCACAAGAGAAATAAGTGAAGAATCCCGAAAATAAAGTAAAGCCATAGGCCAGTAAAGCCGTGATCAGCAGCAAGCGACCGGCTCCTTTTCCCAGATCAGCAATACCGGGAGCCACCAACCCCAGAATCAGTAAAGGAATAATAAAATTAAGGAAATTTCCAAACAAAGAATTGATCGTCAAAAAGATACGCACTAACCAACCAGGAAAAAATAAACCACAAAGAATTCCCAGAACAATAGCTACAATAATTTTAGGCAATAATCCTAACTTTATTCGTTTCATAGATAGATACTGCAATTAGTTTTCAAACGTTTTCGAAAATGCAATGTTACAATAAAAATTTATATTTTTACCCATTCAAACGAGATTAAATCATGACAAAAGACAAGTGGCACGGTCATTTCGCCATTATAACGACCAACTTGATTTTCGGTTTCAATACTCCGATCGCCAAAACGCTTGTTCCGGAATGGATCAGTCCTTACGCTCTCACGCTGTTGCGCATGGGATTTGCTACTCTTATTTTTTGGGGTATAGGTTGCTTTGTCCAAAAGGAAAAGATCAGCCCTAAAGATCTGATCATTCTATTTTTCGGAGCTTTATTCGGTTTGGTGGGAGCGCAGCTTTCATTTGCTCATGCACTTCTTTATACATCGCCTGTAAACATTTCGATTATCGCTGCAATGACACCGGTAGTAGTCATGCTTTTGGCAGCCCTGGTACTGAAAGAACCAATTACCCTGAAAAAAGCAGGCGGAGTGTTTATCGGAGCTGCAGGAGCGTTATTGATTATTTTTCAATCGGGCAGAGGTAGCACCCAACCGGGCTCTATGACCGGAAATCTGTTGTGTATCGTAAATGTTATCACTTATGCCATCTATCTGGTGATCATCCGTCCTGTATCCCAGCATTATTCTCCCATCAACCTAATGAAATGGATGTTCCTGTTTTCGGCCTTGATTTCACTCCCATTGGGTTACCGGGATCTGTTGCATACTCCGGCTTTTGAAGCTACAACCGAACTACATGTGTGGTTGCGGATCGCTTATGTCGTCATTATGGCCACCGGGATTGCTTATTTTTTGGTACCTATGGCTCTAAAACGCATACGCCCTACCACAGCCAGCATGTATAATAATCTGCAACCGATTATTGCTTCTATGATCGCTATCCTGATCGGACAGGATATTTTTACCTGGGATAAACCGGTGGCCGCCGTGCTGGTCTTTACCGGGGTGTATCTGGTCACCCAGAGCAAAGCGAAGGAAGAGATCAAAGCCGAATAGATCAAAGAGGCAAATTCCCACTTCTGTCAAGATAGGGTACATTTCACCATAAATCAAATTGACGCCATCCGACACACAACTGACTATAAGTGTTTTATGATTAAGACTGGAGCAAAAATTTGATAAAATAATAAATTAACGTACATTTGTTGCAGACGAAGACCATGACAAAAATAAAATAATACATTATGGAAACACAAATCGCAGAAGATCTGCTCCAATTTATCCAGGAAAGTCCAACCAACTTTCACGCTATTCTCAGTATCAAACAGCGCTTGCAGGCAAACGGTTTTAAACAGCTCTTCTCAGGAGAAGCATGGCATATCGAGCATGGCGGCAAATATTTCGTGACCAAAAATCACTCTTCGTTATATGCCTTTATTCCGGGAAACGGAAATCTGGCAGAAGAAGGTTTCAAACTCATTTGTGCCCACAGTGATTCCCCGACCTTCCGGATCAAACCTCATGCAGAAATGCTGGTAGAAGGGAAATACCTGAAATTGAACACCGAAGTTTACGGTGGCCCTATTATGTACACTTGGTTCGATCGTCCTTTATCTTTGGCCGGCAGAGTGATGGTGAAAAGTGACAAACCTTTGAAACCGGCAACCCAATTCATTAATTTCAATCGCCCTCTGCTGGAAATACCTCATATAGCAATCCATTTCAACCGGGCAGTCAACGATCAGGGCAATCCGCTCAGTAAACAAAGAGATATGCTTCCGGTAATCGCCATGGTCAACGAGACTTTTGAAAAGAACAATTTCCTTTTAAAACTGATCGCAGAAGAAATGAATATCCCGGAAGAGGATATCCTGGATTTCGATCTCACGCTTTACGAATATACAAAGGGAACTTTATTCGGTCTCCACAACGAATTTATTTCTTCGGGCCGCTTAGACGACCTGGCTATGGTACATGCTGGTATGACCGCTCTGCTGGATTCGAAACCCTGTAACAAAACAAAGGTATTGGCAATCTTCGACAATGAGGAAGTGGGTAGCGGAACCAAACAGGGAGCAGCTTCCCCGATCTTACGGACTATCCTGGAAAGGATCGCTTTCACTCAAGGGTACAAAACCGAAGATCTCTACCGGGCAATTCATAATTCTTTCATGATTTCTGCTGACATGGCCCATGCTTTACATCCTAATTATCCGGAAAAACATGACCCTACTAACCATCCGATCATGAATCAGGGGCCTGTAATTAAGATCAATGCCAATCAAAAATACATCACTGATAGCGATTCGGCAGCCGTATTCGCCACCATTTGTAAAATGGCGGAAGTACCCTACCAGACATTCGTAAACCACTCGGATATGGCTGGTGGTTCTACACTAGGAAATATCCTGCTCACTCAAATGGAAATGCGGGGTGTAGATATCGGCAATCCAATGTGGGCGATGCATTCGGTCCGGGAAACAGCCGGTGTGCTCGATCAAGCTTATGTGATCAAAGCTTTTACGACATTTTATAATATTTAAAACCGGAACGACTTTTCAAACCGGAATTTATTCCTGATTGGCGGAGTTTATAAGGACCCGCCAATCTGCTTTTCTCAAAAACATGAAAATCATCACTTACAATGTCAACGGCCTTCGTAGTGCCTTATCGAAAGGTTTTACCGACTGGCTGGCAACGGAACAACCAGACGTGGTATGTTTACAAGAAACCAAAGCTCAACCGGAACAAATTCCGACCTTAGAATTCGAAGCTTTAGGTTATCGGTCATTCTTTTTTTCAGCCCGTAAAAAAGGATATAGCGGAGTAGGAATCCTGACCCGGCTGGTTCCCGACCAAGTAGTCTATGGCATGGGAATTCCCGAATACGATAACGAAGGACGTTTCATACGAGCCGATTACGGCGATCTCTCCATCGTCAGCGTCTACCATCCTTCCGGTACAACCGGAGATGAACGTCAGGCCTTTAAAATGAAGTGGCTGGAGGATTTCCGGCATTATGTGACGGAATTAAGCAAAACCCGGCCGAAGCTGATCCTATGCGGAGATTATAATATCTGTCATCGTCCTATCGATATTCACGACCCCATACGTAATGCTAACAGTAGCGGTTTTCTACCCGAAGAAAGAGAATGGATGAGCCTGTTTCTGGAATCCGGATTTACCGATACTTTCCGGCATTTTCATCCCGAAGAACCGCATCATTATACCTGGTGGAGCTTTCGAGCCAATGCCCGGAATAACAACAAAGGCTGGCGAATCGATTATTGTATGGCCACCCCGGCAGTAGTACCTCTTTTAAAAGATGCCCGAATTCTTCCAAATGTAAAGCATTCAGATCATTGTCCGGCTGTCGTAGAAATCGTTTAACGCCATCCCACCGTGATGAATAAACTTCATTTCGGAATCATAGGCACCCATTTTATCACCGACAAGGTATTTATTTCGTTTCATAGCACTAGTCATTTGTACACGTAGCCGGGAAATAAAATGGATGCCTCGGGAAGATTGTTGTTATTACTTTTGATTTGAATTCCGTAATGCAAAAGGATGCGGAAAATGTTATGAAACGATTTCTGTATGATGAAGGAATCGTAAAATTTACCGAATCCCCAATTTCTTGGCGATCGTCGAAGGCAAAGCTTTTTTGTTCACCAGGATAGCCACTGTTTTCATCCGGACAAACGGCTCCGACATATAGAGATACCCCTCGAGCGGATTTCGGGAAGTACCCCAGGAATTTTTAGTCTTATAGTAAAGTGTACCGTATTGATCTTCCACTAAACCAGTCAGGTGCATCAAATGATCGTCCGTCGACTGCCGATCGTCGAAAGTAGCCTGGCGAAGGCTATCGCAGACCTGTACTTCGGGCACTGGAGCAACGAAAGAATAGAGATTCATCTTTTCCGTCTCGGGCAATTGCTCGAACCTGGCCCGGTCACTACTGCTCATCTCTTTAGGCTCAGCAGTCGGCAGGATCGCCAATCCGTTATAATGACTGAATCCATTTTCACTGACATCTCCGTCCCAAACAACCGTATACCCATTTTTCAGCGAATGGTTGATAATGGCCATCAAATCTTCCAACGGAACATTGTAATAACGGGCATGCATCCAATTGTCCGGAATTTCCAATTCTACTTGTTGATAGAAAGGATATGCCTGATAAGAAGTTATTTCCACATAATCGTCCGGATTGATTCCCAATTCCCGGGCAAAAGTCTGTGGAGTATATTCTTTCCCTTCGTATATAAACTTTTCCGGGGCTTCACCGAAATAGGTCTCGATGATAGACATCATGGCTTTCGGCCACACCGTCGTCGGCAATTTTATCTGATTGATCGCATCGATAAATCCTTTTACGGCGGGAAGCAGTTCACTATGATCATGGAAATTTTTTCCGTATTGTAACCCGGTATAAGCTTGTTCGGGCATCATTCCATATTTGGCGATCAAGCTGATCACATCATGTGCCTGCCCTCCCTCACTAAAGTTAGTCTTTCCCTGGAAGCGAAAATAACGCATTCCTTTTTCATAGTAAGCATTACGCACCGCATACATTTCCGAGAGATCATATTCGGTTTTCCCCTGCCGCAACAATTCAGCCTCCAGAAAAGAAAGGGTGGCAAAGCACCAGCAGGTTCCGGAATTGGCCTGATTTTTTACTGATGTCACCGGTATATCCGAGACCTCTTTAAACTGATATCCCGACCGTGCAGCCTGTCGCTGTGCCGAGAGAGGCATGCAGGATAAAAGCACAAACGCTCCTACCAGACAAATAAATGATTTACTCATAACTTTTGGGTTTAGATTTAATGTTAGCAAATATATGAAATTGAAATTCATTTATAAGCCCTTTTCCCAAAATTATCTCTCCGCATTATATACTACTAAATAATCAAAATTTGTTTCCATTTCCCTAAATTCATCTATAAAACATTTCAGCGAAAAAAAGGAATGACACCAAAAAACATTAAAAAGTAGGAAAAATAAATTCTTACACCAATCAACGTAAATTAGATCATTATGAATTTTTACGATATTAATAGATTACGATGACAGAATTCATTCAGGCAACTGTTTCGAATGGTCTTGTATAAAAAAGCTTTTTCTGATAATTCATCGATGAAATTATCCTGTTGCTGCCCAAAGGTAATGAAAGCTTTCTGAATCATAGCATAAAAGTAGAAATTAAAACGAAAATATTATCTATATCTTTTTCCAGAGGTAATACAGGGGCATACACAAGAGTTGGGCTGGGGATTCGCTACTTTCGCGCTGTACCAGAAGCGTTGTAAAAGCGTTGTAACCGTATCCCTGACCGCTTTTGAACTGCTTCGGCATTGCTACTGGTACGGCGCAGAGGTAGCGAATCCCCAGCCCAACCCCAGCGAAACCCCTAAAAAAGTATCTTACACGGAATCCTTTTGAATTGATCCCCGATCTCTAGCCCGAGCACCAAGGAAAGAAAGGAAAATAAAAAAGAGTCTCTATGAGACTCTTTATATGTGTGGGCGCTGAGGGATTCGAACCCCCGACCCTCTGGGTGTAAACCAGATGCTCTGAACCAACTGAGCTAAGCGCCCGAGCGATCTTGTTCGATTGCGGGTACAAAAGTAGAGCTTTTTTTGATAATACCAAAATTTTGAAAGTTTTTTTTCAACTTTATTCAGAAATTATTTTTCAGCAATATTCAATTGCTTTGCAAATATCTTGTCGAACAGTTCACCGCGGGTAAGACGTCCATTCTCCACACAAATAGACTCAACCCGACCGCAAGCACAAAGTTTGTTGTCTCCAAGCCGGTAGATATCTTCAAAGAAGACCAGCTTAGCTCCTTCCCGAGCAATATTCAGGCGGACAGCAAAACGATCCCCACTAGTCAAGGAAACTTTATAATCGATTTCTACATGAGCCACCATGGCATCGATTCCCTGTTGATGAAGCTCTCCGAAGTTCACTCCGGCACTTTCCAAAAATTCATGCCGGGCATGTTCCAGATAATGCTGATAATTAGCATTATTCACAACACATTGCAGGTCACATTCATAATCCCGCACTTTCATTTCAATTTCAAAAATATACTCTTTCATGGCTTCATTTTATTCAAGACAAAGATACAAGTTCTTAAACATGTTCAAGTAAATCGATGACATCATAAAATCTTTCGATATAATTTATTCTTTATATCGGAAAAATTGATATATTTTTGTATCGAAAGAAAAAACAATAACAATTGAAAATAAGAATTATGCAAACAATGATCAACTCTCAAATTCCTGAATTCAGTGTTCAAGCTTTTAAAGACGGTAAATTCATCACAGTAACAGACAAAGACGTAAAAGGCAAATGGGGGATTTTCTTTTTCTATCCTGCTGACTTTACATTCGTATGTCCGACAGAATTAGTGGACATGGCAGAAAAATACGAGCAATTCCAAGCCATGGGAGTAGAAATTTATTCGGTAAGCACCGATTCTCACTTCGTGCACAAAGCCTGGCATGATGCCTCAGAAAGCATCCGCAAGATCAAATATCCAATGTTAGCCGACCCGACAGGAGCTTTAAGCCGGGCATTCGGAGTCATGATTGAAGCAGCAGGGATGGCTTACCGGGGAACTTTCGTTGTCAATCCGGAAGGACAAATCAAAGTAGTAGAAATTCATGATAACAATATTGGACGGGATGCAAACGAATTGCTTCGTAAAGTAGAAGCAGCTCAATTTGTAGCGACCCATGAAGGTGAAGTTTGTCCAGCCAAATGGAAGAAAGGACAAGCCACCTTAAAACCGAGCATCGATTTAGTTGGAAAAATTTAATTCTGAAAGCCGGCTTTTTAACCGGCTTTTTTTAATCTTAAAAAGTTTATGTTAGACCATACATTAAAAGATCAATTACGAGATATATTCGCAGCATTAGAATCCCAATATACCTTGGATATTACGGTATGGAAGGAACAGGAAAGCCGTACCGAACTACTGGAATTACTACAAGATGTGGCCAGTTGTTCGGATAGCATATCCTGTCGGGTAAAGGAAGGCAATTCCCTTGAATTCGGTTTACTGAAAAATGGACAACCTACAGGAATTCATTTCCGCGGCATACCCAATGGCCACGAATTTACGTCGCTTTTGATGGCGATCCTGAATAGTGACGGCAAGGGTAAAAATCTCCCAGACGATAATCTGCGCCAGCGAATAGTCCGTTTGCAAGGACCGCTGAAAGTAAGTACTTATGTTTCATTGACCTGCACCAATTGTCCCGACGTTGTACAGGCTCTCAACTTATTGGCGATTTTCCATCCGGAAATCGAACATGAAATGGTCGACGGCGCACTCTATGAGGAAGAAGTAAATGCGTTGAAAATTCAAGGTGTGCCTTCCGTTTTTGCCAATGGTCGGTTGGTTCATGTCGGACGCAGTGATTTGGGAGAATTACTGGAAAAATTGGAACAACAATTCGGGCAATCTTCCTTTTCCTCAACCACCGAGGAGAAACATTATGATGTAGTGGTTATAGGAGGAGGACCGGCGGGCGTGTCCGCAGCAATTTATTCCGCCCGGAAAGGGCTGAAAGTGGCTCTCTTGGCCGAACGGATCGGAGGCCAGGTAAAAGAAACAGTAGGCATTGAAAATCTTATTTCTGTACCTATAACTACCGGAAGCCAATTAGCCGACAATCTACGCTCACACCTTCAACAGTATGCAATCGATCTCTACGAACACCGAAAAGTAGAAAAATTGGAAATAGCCCAATCGGAAAAAATAATTTTCACCCCGGGAGGAGAGAAATTTGTCGCCCCCGCCGTTATTATTGCCACCGGGGCAAGCTGGCGCCGGCTGAATGTACCGGGCGAAACCGAATATATCGGCAAAGGAGTGGCCTTTTGTCCCCATTGCGACGGTCCCTTCTATAAAGATAAGCATGTAGCCGTCGTAGGCGGAGGTAATTCCGGTATCGAAGCAGCCATCGACCTGGCCGGAATATGTGCTAAAGTCACTGTATTCGAATTTTTAGATTCTCTGAAAGCCGATGAAGTACTCCGGCAAAAAGCGGCTAGTCTGCCTAACATAGAAATTTTCATCAGTTCACAAACGACCGAAGTGATCGGGAACGGCGAAAAAGTAACAGGTATTCGTGTAAAAGACCGCAATACTGAAAAAGAAAAAGTAGTCGCGCTA
This sequence comes from Bacteroides sp., assembly GCA_021771575.1. Classification (GTDB taxonomy): domain Bacteria; phylum Bacteroidota; class Bacteroidia; order Bacteroidales; family Marinifilaceae; genus Odoribacter. The sequence goes on from JAETOX010000002.1 coordinate 9,904, forward strand.
GATGGCATTTTTGTACAAATCGGACTCGCTGCCAATAGCCATGTATTCCAGGAAATCGTAGAAACAAACCATGCCGGAGAAATTATCACGGACGAATATTGTCGCACCGGAGTACCAGGGATTTATGCAGCCGGAGACGTTTCCACCGTACCCTACAAACAAATCATCATCTCCATGGGAGAAGGAGCAAAAGCAGCACTTTCCGCTTTTGACGACCGCATCCGGGGAAAATTATCCTGAAACCGGAAATGATCAATTGTAGACGATCTCCACATCTTCCGGAGGTATGTCTACAATTATTTTCGAATTATCATAGCTAAACCGATATTAAAAACCAACCCTTGTAATAATTTACTATAAGCAGTCGTATCACTGGCAGCCTTAGTGCGAAAATCTGTCAGGATATGAACACTTTCCTCTTCGCAAAGAGGTGGAACAGCAGTAACGACCGGTAAACTATAATCATAGTCCTGAGACCGGACCGTAATATGTGCCCAAGGCTCTAATTTTTTCTTGCCAACCTTGATTCCTGAAGGCCAGAAAATCTTTTTTATCTGTGCAGGAGAAAGAAAATAACGTTTCAAATCCAAATGGCACCTATCCTGTAAAAAAATAAAGCGGTCCACACCCCAATTCATCCTCTCATTTTACAAGTAAAGCAGATTCCCTGAGAACCAACTTATTTTTTATCAAACAGGTTTCGAAAGTTGTTTGTCTTTTCTTTTCTATTCGTTTTAATAATAACTCCATAGCTGCTTCTCCAACCTGTTTCTCTTGCCGGTCAACCGAAGCCAAAGCCGGACAACCGAATACCCCCGCCGGAATGTTACCATAACCACATACAGCAATCTCCTCCGGAACACGAAAACCTGCCTGCCGGAGTATTTTCAGAATTTCCAGTCCTATTTCGTCATTCAATGCAAAGATTCCATCGACATGTCGGGCACGTATCATGGGAAGTACTTCATTAGATAAATTCTCTAAAGAACGAAAAGGAAGGATCAGAGCATTGTCCACCGGAATAAGCCAATCGGTCAAAGCTTGTATATATCCCATCTGCCTTTTCTGAGCCCACAATAAATGCAATGACCCGGCAATGTGCATAATATGTCGGCATCCCTGTCCAATCAAATGATTTACCGCCAGACATGCACTCTCAAAATTGTTTTCTACTACCCGGTCACTCTCGAAATCTCCGATGATATGATCAAAAACCACCAATGGTATTCCCCCTGTTTTCAATTCTTCCAAATGAGAAAATGTGTTGTTTTCAACAGGAGCAATAATCACTCCCTCTACACCGGACTTTTGCAAAGAAAGGCAAATCCCGGTTTCCTTTTCGGAGAACCCTTTACTTTCAAATACCAACGTTCGATACCCCCGATCGGAAGCATAACCGATGATCCCGCTTACCACCCGGGCATAATATACATCGGTCAAATGAGGAACCACAACAGCAATCAGATAAGAGCGTCTGTCCCTCAAACTTCGTGCTACAGCATTGGGATGATAATGATACCGAAGCGCATATTCCCTCACTCGTTTTCGGGTCTCTTCGCTGATATCCGGATGTCCTTTCAAAGCTCTCGAAACAGTAGAAGGAGCCAGATTCAGGATTTGAGCCAGTTGTTTTAGGGTTAGGGAGGAAGGCATACTATCTTTTTTTGATTTTTAACGGATCCTCACGTTATTAAGTTACAGAAATCGTTAGTGAAACCGATTTCTGAATTTTTTATACTTAAAATCCATAAAATCAATACAACATTCAAATCTTTCTCCTAGTTTTGAATCAGTATTTGCGTCGAATTATATACCAACAGTCCACTTGCTGATGTAGAAAATAGTTACAGACGGTTAGAAAATTCTGATTTTTTAGTAAGTTTGTCTGTCTCCTATTTTTAGAAGAGACAACTTATTATTTAGAAGTTAATCGTTATTTATTCTTGTCAGAGAAACCGCCAATCTTCGTACAAAAGCAGGAATAAACAGTGACTTTCATGCATAAGCGTGGACTGTTGTGTTTTTGCTTTTGGGTGCTTGGCGGTACCTTCTGATGAGAACACTTCGGTACACGCTTTTGTTATTGAACTAAACGACAAAATTATGCACAAAGAGGAAGAAGAAATCCAAATCCGCTTTATCAGTTATGCCCATATTCCTTTTAAAGCAGAAATAGAAGCCGAAAACTTACAGATTGATTGGGGAGACGGCCAATACTCACAGTATAGAGGAAAGCATTTTCACCCTTCTCATACTTATGCCCACGAAGGCACATTTCTGATCCGAATGACAGGTAAAAAAATTACTTATGCTCATTTTGCACGTTTAAGCTTGTCCGAAATCCAGTTTCGTTACTGTAACACTCTGGAATATCTCGATTGTTCGATCAACGAATTAAAAGAACTGGACTTATCCCAATGCCCTTGTCTCGAAGAATTATACTGTAACTCCAATAACCTGGAAGAACTGCATTTTAGCCAGCATTCCCACCTTTCTATTTTGAATGTTTCGTATAATATTCTTAAAAGTATAGATCTTTCGGGCTGTTGCAGTTTACAAACGCTGTATTGCTCCAATAACCACCTTAGTCATTTGGAATTGAAAACATGTACGTCTATCCATCACCTCGACGTTTCTCATAATTTATTCGGAAAAAATGATTTAGATAGGTTATTCCTACAATTACCCGAAAGAAATATAAATGCTAGCCTTTGTTATACTGAAAATCCAGGAACAGGCTTCGAGAATCCCTCTCTATTTAAAGTAAAAAAATGGAGTTGATCTTTTTTCCTTTTTACCTGAAAAAATGTAACTTTGCGCCTTGCAAACAACATCAACATAAGAAATTAAATATCATATATTATGGGAAGAGCGTTTGAATATCGTAAAGCACGCAAATTGAAAAGGTGGGGTAATATGGCCCGTACATTTACCAGAATCGGAAAAGAAATCGATATCGCCGTAAAAGCCGGTGGCCCGGACCCAGCAAACAATACCCGTTTGCGTATCCTGATACAAAATGCGAAAGCCGAAAATATGCCGAAGGAAAATGTGGAACGTGCAATCAAACGTGCTATTTCAAAAGATACTTCGGATTACAAAGAAGTTATTTACGAAGGTTATGCCCCGTATGGCATTGCTATTGTGGTAGAAGCAGCTACGGATAATAACACCCGTACCGTCGCCAACGTACGTCATGCCTTTACTAAATTCGGCGGTTCATTGGGAACAACCGGTTCTCTGGATTTTATGTTCGACCGGAAATGCGTTTTCAAGATTAACAAACCTGAAAATTTCGAACCCGAAGAATTCGAACTGGAAATGATCGACTATGGAATAGACGAGATTTTTGAGGATGAGGATGGGGTCATTAATTTATACGGCTCTTTCGAAGCGTATGGTAATGTTCAGAAATACCTGGAGGAACACCAATACGATATTGTCAGCGGAGAATTTACCCGGATCCCGACCGATACAAAAGAACTGACTCCGGAACAACGAGCCGAGGTGGATAAAATTCTGGATAAACTGGACGAAGACGATGATGTAACTAACGTATACCACAACATCAAAGAAGATTAATCCGGAATATTTTGCAGAATTAAAAATATTGTTGCATATTTGCACCCGCAAAACGGAATTTTTCCGATATGCCGCAAAGATGACTTCGTAGCTCAGCTGGTAGAGCAATTGACTCTTAATCAATGGGCCGAGGGTTCGAGCCCCTCCGAGGTCACAGAGGATAAGCCACTTACGAAAGTAGGTGGTTTTTTTTTTGTTGATTTTTCTACTGTTTGAACCAGTTGTTGGATCAAAAACCATACGCAAAGAATACAAACACTATTGGATCAATTGATTTCAAAAAAATATGGGGAGCGCAGAGGGAAGGATGGAAGTTGGAGGGAATTCACAATCTCTCCGGGGGGCACTCAATGAAAACCAAGAGGTTATGAACCAAATATATGTATAAGAAAACACAAGCAAACAAGCTCCCCCCCAAAAAGCAAATCATCCAAAAAGTACCCGACAGATATCAGCAATTTTAGAAGCGAAGTGAATTTCTATATGAGCATTTTTTTTGGTCAGTCCTTTCTTGTTTCCCAAGGGAACAAAAATCCGTCTAAATCCTAATTTTTCTGCTTCCGAAATCCGTTGGTCGATGCGGCTGACCGCCCGGATTTCACCCGATAGTCCGACTTCACCGGCAAAAACTGTATCTCCCGGCAAAGCAACATCGATGTTAGAGGAAAGCACAGCCATCACTACAGCCAGATCCAAGGCTGGGTCACTCACCCGAATGCCTCCGGCAATATTCAGAAATACATCTTTCGAAGCCAGGCGAAAACCGACCCTCTTTTCCAATACGGCCAACAGCATATTCAATCGCCGGGAATCAAAACCGGTAGCCGACCGTTGGGGCACCCCGTATGCAGCAGTCGACACTAACGACTGCACTTCCAATAAAATTGGTCGTACGCCTTCTACGGTAGCCGAAACTGCTATACCACTCAGTTCCTGATCATGATTAGAAAGTAGTAATTCCGACGGATTGGTGACCTGCCGCAAACCGCTCTCCAACATTTCGTAAATACCAATTTCGGACGTAGACCCAAAACGGTTTTTCATCGACCGTAAAATCCGGTACATATATTGCTGGTCACCCTCAAATTGCAAGACGGTGTCCACCATGTGCTCCAATATTTTAGGTCCTGCCAACTGACCGTCTTTGGTAATATGGCCGATCAAGATTGTGGAAATGGTGTTTTCTTTACTGAAACGCAGCAAGGCATTGGTGCATTCCCGGATCTGCGACAAACTTCCCGGAATGGAATCAACCGTCTCTGTCGCCAAAGTCTGAATGGAATCGATGATCAACAAATCAGGCTGGATCGTACGGGCATGTTCCAGGACCATTTCCAAAGAATTTCCGGAAAGAAATAAACAATCGTCGTTATTGGAACCTAGCCGCTGAGCCCGCATTTTTATCTGGGAAATACTCTCTTCCCCCGAAACATACAGTACTTTGCCGCACCGGTTGTGAAGAGCAAACTGAAGAACCAAAGTCGACTTTCCGATCCCCGGTTCTCCTCCCAACAAAATCATCGATCCGGGCACCATACCCCCTCCCAGGACACGATTGAGTTCTCCGTCACCGGTATCCAACCGTTCGTCGGCATTTATTTTGATTTCTGACAAACGCAAAGCTTTCGAAGTAGGCGAAGAGATGATCGAATTACCACGGCCCTTCATGGGCATTTCCACTTCTTCTACAAAACTATTCCATTCCCCGCAGACATTGCACCGCCCTGTCCACTTTGCCTCTTTTGCCCCACAATTCTGGCAGATAAAAACTGTCTTGGATTTTGCCATAGTTATGTCGTTTTAATAAAAATCTTCGTCTTCCTCGATCAGAATATCGTTTATTTCTTTTGCTTCTTTTTCAGATAAAGTTTCTTCACAATCCAGCCGTTTGTCAACCCCGTCAGGTTGCTCGAAAGGCCGGCTATTCATTTTCAAAGTCGGGTCGGCGTATGCTTTTTGCAAAAATTTAGCCCATATCGGCAGGGCCATACTCGCTCCCTGACCATTTGCAAGGTTCTGGAAATGAATGGAACGATCCTCGGCACCAACCCATACTCCACCGACCAAATCCGGGGTTACTCCCATAAACCATCCATCGGAATGACTTTGCGTTGTTCCGGTTTTTCCTCCCATCGGATTCATCAGCTTATATTTATAGCGTAAACGAACGCCTGTACCTTCGGTTACCACTCCTTCCAACAAATTACACATCAGATAAGCCGTATTTTCGGTGATGACCTCCCGTGAGTCCGAACGAAATTCCTGTAACACATTTCCGTATTTATCTTCGATCCGATAGACCGGCAGAGGGACATGATATACCCCCTTGTTTGCATAAATAGCGTAAGCAGCTACCATTTCCTTGACAGAAATTTCTGCTGTCCCCAAAAATATAGAGGGCACCGGATCGATAAAACTATGAATGCCCATTTTATGAGCCATCTGTGCCACCGCCTGGGGAGTGAACTGTTTCAACACCCAACCGGAAATATTATTCTCCGAGTTCGCTAACCCCCACCGCAGAGTCACCATTTCTCCTTTTCTCTTTGTACCACCACGAGGAGTCCAGAGCGAACCGTCAGGCAATACGAAAGTCTGAGGAATATTCGGCACTTTATCGCAAGGACCCAATCCTTCCTGCATAGCCAATGTATATAAAATAGGTTTGATCGTAGAACCGACCTGCCGCCTTCCTACACTGACCATATCGTACATGAAATAGCGGTAATCCGGTCCTCCGACATAAGCTTTGATATGACCGGTCTGTGGATGCATCACCATAAATCCGGCCCGAAAAAAAGCTTTATAATGCTTGATCGAATCCAAAGGAGTCATTAACGTATCACGAATTCCCCTCCAGGTGAATACCTGCATTTCAACTGGTGTGTCGAAAGTTTTCCGGATCTGGGTATGACTCATTCCGGCCTTTTTCAGTTGGCGATAACGCTCGGATTGCTGTATCGAACGGTTTAGGGTACTCTCAATTTCTTCGGGTGTCAAATCGTTGGAAAAAGGCGAATTGACTTTATGCACTTTTTCTTTATCAAACAGAGGCTGCAAATCCTGGGATAAATGTTCCCGTACAGCGTCTTCGGCATATTTTTGCATGCGTGAATCCAAAGTTGTATAAATTTTCAACCCATCTTCGTACAAATCATAATGGGTACCGTCCACTTTGAGATTTTTCTTACACCAGCCATACAGGGGATTATTTTCCCAAGCCAGTGAATCCAAAGTATATTGTTCTTTATTCCATTTGTAATTCTTCTTTTCCGGCTTACCGGCAGTCATAAATAAACGAAGATATTCCCGGAAGTAGGTGGCTAATCCTTCTTTATGATCGATCCGTTTGAAATTCAATCCCAAAGGCAACATTTTCAAAGAATCGAATTGCTCCCGGGTGATCTTATCGTATTTATACATTTGCGAAAGTACGACATTCCGACGATTCAATGTCAGTTCCGGGCGACGGACCGGATTATAATAAGAAGAATTCTTAGCCATCCCTACCAACATAGCTGCCTGCTCTGTTTTCAGCGAATCCAGGGGTACCTGAAAGTAAATATCTGCAGCCGAGCTGATCCCCACCGCCAGATTCAGAAAATCGTATTTATTCAGGTACATGGTCAGAATCTCCTCTTTGGTATAGCTTTTTTCCAAACGTACAGCGATCACCCATTCCCTGAATTTCCGGATAGCCAGCTCAAAAACATTCAAATCTGATTCCCGGGGAAAAAGCATTTTCGCCAATTGCTGACTGATGGTACTTCCTCCTCCAGCCGACGTATTGGCCGTCAGTAAACCTTTGGCCACCCGGAATAATCCCCGCACATCAACTCCGCTATGCTCATAGAACCGTACATCTTCGGTAGCGATCAAAGCATCGATCACCGTCTGCGGAATTTCCCGGTACTCCGTATATTTCCGGTTTTCTTTTTCAAAATACCGGTTCATAATAGGACCATCTGCAAAATAAACTTCCGAAGCAAACCGATTATTGGGATTCTCCAGTTCCTCAAAAGTGGGCATAAAACCCAATTTACCGGCAGAAATCAGCCAAAAGAAAATAACCACACTCAAAATTCCAGCTAGCACAACCGACCAGAATATCACTAAGAATTTCCAATATTTTCTAAACATTTTACGTAATGATTCAAACCAATCTATATTATAATAACGCTTTTATACGCCCCACCATACGGCACAGGCTTTCTGAATCTTTCATAGCCAATTCAATATTCCAACACTCATCGATAAAGGGCAGGATCGCCGTATTATACTCCGGTCCTTTACTTGCTTTCCCTTCAGCCATCAACTGTTTTTTCAACGTCCGATCCGAACTTTCCCGAATCAGGATATGGGTCAGAAAGTAAAAGGACTTACAACTAAACTGCATCTCCATGCAGGCTTTCGATCCTCCTTGTTTCTGCAATCCGGCAGAAGGTAACCGACCGACATCGACAGAGATATATTTTGCAAATCCTTCCCGGTCGGCCATTAACCAGGCTTCTGCCTCATCTACAGCCACGTTGAACACAAAATTCTCCTCCGGTTGCAACTCTCCGAGTAATTTTCTCTTCAATTCAGGAGCGCAGCTATGCGCATCCAAATCCGGCAAAATCAGCCCGGACGACAAATATAGGATAATCTGCGTTTCGACACAATTAAAAAAGAATGATTTTCTCTAAAAACATCATTTTCAGAGAAAACCATTCTTTCTTATCAAATTGAATCAAAAGCTTTTCCGGTCAGCATTCGAAGTCGGAAAGCGAGAATACCTTGTCCTCGGGTACTTCCGATCCGTCATCGTATTTATCAGGTTGCCAGGTGCGCACATGGATCATAGGATGGGCATCATCTTTGAAGTCCATGAGCAGGAAGACGTATCCGACATCGCTGTAGCTATCCGAGCGCCATCCTTGTTTGAGGGTCACACCGTAATAATAGTCCTTGACGGGATGTTTCACCACTTTGATGTCATCGAAGATCACGCGGATAGTCTTGTTGCGGGTGAAAACCCCTTTCAGCGCCGCGATATATTCGGCTTTGGTCTGGCGTTTGTATTCGAAACTCTTGTCGAGGGTAATGCCTCCGTCATTTTTCACCGGTTTGAGCTGTTTGCCGGTGATGATGAGCGCATCGTCGCTGAACACCTGCGACAGGAATGGCAGGTCCTTCCGGTTGTAGGCGGTACGGAAATTCTCCACGAAATCGAGGATGATTTGCCGCCTCCTCAGGTCGGTCACCGAAATATTGCTGCGGATCACTTTGCTATAGAGATGCAGGCCTATCGAGAAATAAAATTCCGAAATCCGCCCCGAGGCATCGAAATTGACGACAGCTTCCTGATAAAGATCGTCGAGATAAGCAGAGCGGTCGTGGGGCACCATGATCAGCGGAATGTTCCGCACCTGAAAACCGGCAGGTGTTTTCAGGCATTTCTCGATGACTTCGGTTTCCGTGCAACGAAAAGGGCAGGTTTCCCACAAAGCCATCAACGAAGTAATTGCCTCAGGGAGGATGCGTCCCTCGAAAGGTCCCATATTCACACTACGTTTTTCGTGCTGGGCCAACGAAAATTCGGTCAGCAAATCGCTCATCGTCTTTTCGGACCGTTCCTTGAACGTGCTTTTTTCTATTCCTGTGAGGATAAAATCCGTACGATACTGAGCCCGAACGGTACTCGGGCATATATATGCCGCCAGTATTACTCCCAATACAATGATATATTTTTTCATAATTATCCGTTTTTTTAATCGATCATTCATACAACAAAAACCAGATCGCACCGTTCCCTTCGCGGTAGCGGTCGGCCGAATCGGCCTTTCCCGTCAACAGATTGAGTCTCGTGCGGGTCCCTTTGCCCAGCACGGCCACGATATTTCCTTCACGATCGAAAAACAGCAGGTAGCATTCCTCGGGCCGGGAGGCGGAAGCCATCTTCCCGAACATCATCCGTCCGGCTTTCTTTTCGGCGATAAAAAAAGGCTGCACTTCGGCTATCGTTTTCATGCGCAGGATCCGATCGAGCCGGTCGTTGCCCGTGGTGCGCAATTCCAGGCGGGTCCTTACGGTATCGGTGACGGTCATAGAAACAGTATCGCGGATTACGACTCTCAGGGTGTCGGCGACAATAGTCGTCACGGTATCTTTTATCGTTACGACCGAGGTATCCGCAACCACGACGGGTTTCACCTCCGTTTTTACGACAGTGGTATCTTTTCCGGTAGCCAAGGAGTCTGCAACCAGCCGTATCGCCGTAGTATCCGCCTGCAAAGGGACATCCGGCGTATCGGTGCGGGCAACCGGCCCCAGGCTATCCGTTGCGGCGGAAGTATCCCCGGGCGGATCAATTTCCGCAGGCCGTACTTCCCCCGTCTGTACTTGCACAGGCTGCGCGCTTCCGCCATCCAGCCACACCGCCACCGTCTCTTTGGCAATGTAGGCGAACACCCTCGGTCGGTCTATTCGTTTCAAGCGTACGTAGCGGCAGGAATCCTGCAACAACCCGGCAATCTGTTCACAGCCCGTTTCCTGCGCCTGAATTTCCAGAGCCAGCAGTTTCAAGGCCATGGCGGAGGCATCGTCTGCATCTCCCGAAGCCACATCCGAATAGTAATAATCGCCGCTGAGTTTGATTTCGCGAATCCGGGCTTTCTCAGCCGCAAAAGGGTCCTCTTCCTGGGCCATAGTGTCCCAGGGCAACAACAGCCCCAGACAGAGCCACAAAAATCCGGCCACTGCCCGTTTATTTCCGGTAATCATAAAACAAATCTTTAATATTATGGGTAGGAACATAGGTGTACAGGTCAACATCCATCGAGGGCCGTTTACGGTCGAAGATATCGGTAGCACACCGGAAATAAAGGATATGGTTGTATCCCAGATCGGGATTGACCACTACGACTGTCCCGCTGATTTCCGTATCGTTCAGTGTCTCGGGTCCGAAATAGATGTAGCATTTCTGTTTCCGGCAATATTCCACCCAGTTTTGTACGTCCACTTCAAATTCCGTTATCTGGTTACCATAGCAGCGGTGTTTTATTTTCATCGCCACACGGCGGTCGCCGTAAAATCCTTCCTGAAAAAGATTGGCCAGCGACTCTCCGGGCAATCCCTTCTCGAAGATCAGCACACAACGCTCCGCATCGAGTTGTTTATAATAGGTGTCGGTCTGCAATTCCGGAATCAGGTAAGAAGTACCCCGGCGGACATAATAGCCTTTACGGGCCGTAGGCAGCAAATCTTTAACCGGTAGCGTATCCCACAGGGTACGTTTCGCCTCCACCCGGGCCAATTCTTCCATCAGCCCTTTCTCCATTTCGACTTTATCGCTGCCGAAAATCAGTTCATACTGTTTGGGAAACACCAGTGCCACCGTCCCGACGGACACCTGCCATCCGGCTTTGTATCCCGCCGAATCCGACTGTATGGAAAAAGGCGATTCACCACCCACAAAGAGCACGAAATCAGTCAGCCGCCGCATCCCCTTTTCATAGGCCATACCGTCAAGCAGCACTTCCACTTTGTCTTCATGCAGTTTCACTCGCCGGTCTTCCTCGCTGAGCAACAACAGTTCCAGCAGATAGCGTTCCATAAAATCGTATACGGGCGAAGCATAGCCTTTCCTGGTTTCTTCGTCGAACAGATGCAACCCGATAAAGCCTACGCGGCCGAAGATATCCTTTTTCATCTCCACCCGTTTGCCTGGACACAGGACGGAAGCGTCGTACAGGCCTTCTTCTGTGAGGCGGATGCCCCGGTCGGCCAGTCGGCCGGCAATCTCTTCCAGTTTCAGTGTGCGGTAAGTCAGCGGTTGCTGTGCCATGGTCCGGCCTACCGGCAACCACAGCAACAGGCAACATACGTATTTCAACATTTTGTTTTTCATCATTTCGCCCTCCCGATCATAACAACACCTTTCTGTTTTTTCTCCGCATCGAACCATTTTCCCTGTACCAGTTCGCCTTTACTGAATTCGCCAACGATGTAATCGCCGGGTTCGGCCCGGCGTTCATGTTCGTCATATTTACTGATCAGGTGGGCATCGCGGTAGTAGAGGGTCCCGATTCCATGTGGAAGGCCCTCACGAATTTCGCCTTTATACACGCCGTAGGACAAGGCCACCGAGCCCACACCATTGAGCGTCTTTATATCTGCCGAATCAAGGGCTACGGCGGCCACGCCCGACTCTTCAGTATATGCCTCCTTCCCAGCCGGCGGCGTATTGTCCGCGGCAACAGTTTCCGGCTCCCGGACCTCTTCTTCGGAAGCATTGCTCGTATTCAGCCAATAAATCAGTCCTATACCCAGCAACAACAAGACGACTACAGCAACCACGACTTTCACTCTCCCCGGACAAGCCTTTTGTCCGCCGGTTTCCACCTTTTGTAGTTCCGAACCGCACTCGGCACAAACGAAATCCGCTTCATCATCGGCGATTACCTGTTGCCGCTGACTGTTGGCCATGCCGCAGGGACCCAAATTCATACATTTACCAATACGTTCCATTGTGTTTTCTGTTTATATTTTCTCACATCTATTCATTGTCGTTCATCTGCCGAAAACGGGCCACTACGTTTTTCGCAGCCTGATTGAAGGCGAGGAAAACGGGATCGGAGAGGCTACCGGCATGAGCGACTTTCACGGTGTTGACGGCATCGACCACCCGGGCGATGACCTCTTTCTGCCGGTCGATGTGGCGAAAAGCGGCAAGCTTTTTTTCCACATTGGCCCGGAGCGCCACCATAGCGGCCTCATCGAGTGTGGCTGCACTGTTTTCAAGATCCTTGCCGAGGAGGACAGGATCGGCAGCAAGTCCGTACTCGTCCTCCACCACCAATGCCAGCCGACACCGCCCCGTTTCGGGTTCTTCGTAAGGCTGCAAGAGTTCCATTCCCCAGGCCATCAACAGGTAGGGCAGGGCTTCGGCCCGTTTGCGGGCGAGCAGCTCGGTTTTCTCCTCCACCGTAAGCTTATAGAGCGAAGGCAGTTCTCCGTGGTTTTCGAGATGGGTCTCGAAACGGGCCACTTCGCCCGACGACGAGGTCATCAGCGCATCGTAAGCGCGACGCAATGTGCCCACCGATTGCAGGTAGCGCGGCGTGATATTCGACTCGATATTTATAATCACGATTTCGTTGGAGTTACCGCCTTCGACGAGCTGGAAATTCTCATTGTTGGAAATTCCGGTGAACGTTTCGCGTACATGTTTATAAAACCTTTCGTCGTCTTTGTATTCGGGCAAAACCACCAGAAGCCCTTCACGCACCCCCGGTCCGTCATTGCGTTGCGTCTCGTCGTATTTCACGAGTACGGAGGCATGACGCACCAGCTCTTCGAGCTTGTCTTTGAGTCCCACGGGATTGCCGCTGTACTGCTCGCGGAGTTTCGCGAGAATATTCTCGCCGATGAGCCTTTCGTAACCAACAATACTACGTTCGTTCTCGGGATTGCGGAAAAAGAGTTCGGTCAGTTGCAGACACTCCTGCTGGCAGGCGGAAATCACTCCTTCAAGCCCCACATCCTGCAACAAGCGGGCAAACGAATGCTCGCCTTCGCCGAGGCGGGCGACGATGGCTTCGCGAACGGAACGCACCTTGCCGGAGGCAAAGTCTTTTTGCCGGATTGATTCGAGGGCCATATGGCGCACTTTGTGCGGATCGTAGTATTTGATGATGATATTCTGGCGATCGGCATCATCGAGGAGATCGTCGTTGCAATGGGAACGGACCTCGTTGTCGAAAAGTTCGAACGCCTTGACGAGCATGGCGGCATCGGCCTCAAGCACGGAACGCAGTTTCTGCAATCCCCCGATCACTTCGAGCAACAACTCTTTACCGAATCCGTAGGCTTCGCACCAGGTCATCAGGGCATATTTCATTTTGACAGCTTCGGTGAAATCCGACAGGATGGTGTCTTTTTTCGAGGTAAATACCTTTTTGCCCAGCAATCCCACTTTGGGCCATTCGCGGGCGAGGGTATCCATTTCCGTCGATTTGGCGGCTATGGCAGCACGGGCATCAGCAATCATCTTATCGAATCGTGCTGCCTGTTCGTCGAGATGGTCGAGCAGGCAGGCCAGCATACCCGCCAACTGCCACACCGATTTTTCGCCCCTTTCCCAACGGGCGAAAAAGTCGGCCCCAATCTCACTGATAATTTTACGGGCAATCTCCGACATTCCCACTTTACGCTTGATGCGGAAGAATTCGTCCACTCCTCCGGCTTGTCCCACAGAACGGAATTTCCGTTCGTAGAAATCCTTGACACAATTGGTGATGGCTACGAGCTTGGCTTCGTAGGGGATCACATTGTTGCCCATGACGTCGACGCGGAAGGTGTCGGCTACTTTATACTCATCGTTGATCGTACGCCAGCCTTCGGCCTTGTGGTTATCGAGCACGGCCCGCGACAGACAGAGGTGGTCGGTGGTGAGGTTCCAGCGGTCGAGATTCTCTCGGCGCGTCACCTCCGAATAGTCGTCGTTGGGGAGGGGTTCGTCCTGGAATCCCACTTCGTTGGAGGGATTGTTGTACAGGGCCTGCAACACCGTCTGCCGGGCATACGAATAAGCGAAATATTCGCGGATTTCCTGTTCGGGAATAGCCAGGCGCTTGATGCCGAAGGTCATGAATTTGAAACTATGGTGATAGCCATACAGGTTGTAGTCGGGATTCTCGCCCGTCTCGGCGCGTTGCAGCATCGACTCCTTACCGGAATTGTCGGCGGCACCGACAGTAACCGTTTTCTGGAAAAGGAACTCGGCCATCGTAGCCGGCAGGACGGTGCCTACGTCGAAACGCACGTTGCTGCGGTTTTGCTCGGTCACGAGATAAGCCGAATAGAAAGGCGCCACACTGTCCAGGCGTTTGACGCCGAACTTGCGTTCGCCCACATCCCAGGGTTTGAACAAACCGTAATCCAGTGCGTTCAGCTCCAGCAGGGCGGCATAACCGTTGGGCTGGTAGTTGGACGTGGTGGCCCAGCTTTTGTTGGGAATCTCCTCGGGGAGGAGCAAATAGAGCATAATGCGGTAGATCGTATGGTCGGGATAGTGCCGGCGAATCTGCGAAATCACATCTATGACGCTACCGCTCCCCGTACCTCCGGCCAGTCCGCAACACACGTGGAAAGTGATGCTTTGTCCGCGGGGATTGGTCTGCAGGCGGCGTACCCGGGCGTCGAGGGCTGCGGCGAAATCGCCGGCCCGGTTGGCAAACAGAAAGCGGCCGAGCCGGCGTTTCTGCCCGGCGGCCCCATCCTGCACTTTGGGGTCGTTGACGATGGTGCGCCAATCGTCGGCCATACCGATCCAGGGTTTCAGATAAGGGTAATTATCGATATTGTCGATATAGCTCTTGAGGTTGCCGGCCTTGATGCTCACCAGCGCTCCCTTGTCGAGCGCTACGCTGCTGCCCATAACGTTCCAGATGCCGCCCCGTTCATAAAGATCCTTTTCGCTCGAATCGAGGTAGAGATAATCCACCCACAAGCCTTCGGGACGAAGGTCGCCCCGGTATTTTTCAAAAATCAGGCGGCGATAGGCGGCCACCACTTTGCCGCCCGTACCGCCCAGTCCGATGATCAGATGGTTGTCCATTTATACTTTGTTTTGATGTAAACACAATCAGGTTATTCCTGGCCGGTCTGTTCTTTCTCTCCGCGTTTTTTAGCGTTGAGATTGGCCCGGTTGAGTTTCACGGTGCGCTGATAGTCGATCTGCCGGTTTACTTCACCAACGAACAGGCCGATGCCGTCGCCTTCACCGTCGACGGAGACCGTCACGTTGACCATCTGCCAGAGGTTGCGCCAGGCCGTATCAAGCACCCTGCGGGCTTCCTTTACGCGACTGGCTCCGAGGGCCGCCTGTTCGGCATTACGGTTGGTGAAAACAGTCATAAAGGCTTCGCATTTTTCTTTCATCGTCCGGACGTGAATGTCGGCAGCCATGGCCTTGATATCCGCACTGTAGGCTTCGGAAGCGAGGTCCTGCAACAGGTTTTTATACACTCCGTTGGCCTGTGTATAGGGGAGATCGCGGGGATCACCGTAGCGGTCGAACAATCCCATCACGCGGTCGGCCGAAGCAGCCACTGCCGCATCGACAGAGAGCGAAGCCGACATCGACAGCAATTGAAGGGCCCGCCAGGCCCGGTCGCGTTCAACATCGAGCTGCACCACCGAGGCCGTCAGTTCGCTCTTGCGCTGTTGTTCCAACGAGAGGTCCTCCTCCTGCAAGGCGGCCCGGAAAGCTGCCAGGACTTTGGCCATTGCTTCGCCCGTCAGTTTGTCTGCTACGCCCGATACAAAAGTCATAAAACCGAAATGCTCTTCATTACGCATCCATTGTGCACCGAATTTTTTTAATAATGTTGCCATAACCGTAAAATTTTAAGTTGTTAATAAAAAAGTACCGTCCTGCAGCCTTGCCGTTTCCATCCCGGGGGGGAAAACTCCGTTACGGCTAACGGACGGTTGTTTTTCCTTTCGGAAAGTATCACCCTGCGGACAGGCCGACGCTTCCGGAGTGTGGAAAATCACTCGGCGTCTGCGGGCCGGTGTTTTTCGGGGCCGGAAAACGGCGTCACACAGACGGACTGCCATTTTCGGAAACCGGAGAGCTTCGGCATGTAGCCGGGACGGAGCTTCCTACAGCCTGGAGGAAACATCGTACGCTCAAGACGTCGTTTTCCGAACCCGGACAGCTCCGTCACGGCCGCCCGACACCGGGCGTCAGCTGCCGGGGGTGATTTCCGTTTCGTGGCCTCCGCTAATGGTTCCCTCGATCTCTTGCACCGTTCCGTCGGTCAACGTGGCCTCCTCCATCGAAAATCCCACATCTCCCTTAGTAACAACGCCTTCTTTCAGAGTGATCTTAAAGATCGTGCGTTTCAAACGCGTAACAGTGACATAACCGGAGTATATCTTGATGGTTCGGCTACCGTCGGCATTAGTCCACTCGACATCTACACCTACAAGTTCCGTTTGCTCGCTTTCCTGAGCGACAAAATCTACGACATCCGATAAATTAGACAACTGATAAATATTATCCGGCACATACAACGAATCGGCATGAATGGCAATAGTAGGAGCATTAGTCATTTGAAATGTCAAGGAACCTTCCGTCAGCCCGGCTACTTCGACGCGAGCTCCGAAAACCACCCGGTAAAGGTCGATTGCGATCTTTCCGTTTTCTACAGGCACATAATCGGACAGCAATCCGTAATAGCGATCGAGGATAGGGTGAGAGTAGCTAGCATAGGAATTTCCTTCAGGCTGATACAAGTAGTAGACCCCTGCATAATAATAATCATGAGTCCATGAGCCCATATTTATTTTATTATCTATTTTAGAAAAAGAATAACTAGACCAATAAGTCGTCGAATCCGTAGCCATAGCAAGCACCTCCCTATAGTTTTTCACCAACGTCACCTTAAATTGATACAAATTCCCTTCCAGCAGATTGACAGTCATTCCTTCCTTTTTATTAAACATTCCGTAAGCATAGTCGGTATAATTTCCTCCCGACGCCGGTTTGGAATAAACGTTAATGACATACAAATCTTCGGTGCCGGCTTCGGCTTTGGTGATGGGTTCGTCGGTCACTTCGATATCGGCCAGTTCTTTCACAAAATCGAGCGACACGGTGTGGTATGTCTCTTCGGTTTGGGGAGCGTCCGGAACCTGCGGTTCCACGGTTTGCGGTTCGTCGTTGCTGCTACATGCCAAAAAAGCGACAGCGAACAAGAGATAAAATAGATGTTTCATATCCTTTGAAATTTTTAATTTATATTCGGTTTACCAGATAATGCCCTCGATGTGTATGATTTCGCCATCGGTGAGGGGTTTGTTTTCCACGTCCATATTCATGCCGTCGTCTTTGAAGATGGTGTGGAGACGGGTGGCGGTGTTGTGTTTAAAGGTGACCCTTTCGGAGGACAGTTCGCGCTCAAGCCCATTGGTTTTTTCCCAAACGAATTTCACCTCAAGGGTTTCTTCGTAACTCACGTCGGTCCACCTGCCGTTGGTATTGGCAAAAGTAATAGCCGCATTCACCTTGTGTTCCGCAGCAGCCGCATCTATGTAAAGATAAGGCGCCCCCTCGATTTCGATACGTATACGTCCTTCGCGCAGGGAATCGACCTCACAGGTAACGACGAACGACACGCGGGTCATTACAATCTCCAGTTCCTCATCGGCCGTCGGAGTGTAGCCCAGACGTTCGCCGGCATAGCGGGCAAGGTGGGGCCGATCGTAGGTGGCTCCGTCGGAAGCGAGGGTAGTGGCTCCGCGATCGATGTGACCAAGCCAGCGGAGGCTGTCGCGCACAAAGGCGTCGGAGCCGCCCGAGGGCAGGGAGGGATCGTAATCGGGCAGGGGAGTGACGCCCCGGCCGGTCGGCTGCCAATCGACAAGGTCTAGGGGCTGGGCCCAGCCGTTGCCGTCGGCCTGCACAGCCGTGCGGCCTTCGCCAATGAGGGTGGTGAGGATGTTATACTCACGGTCGCTGCTCAGGGTGAGCGTCAGGCGGGTACTATCGTCGTAGATACCATGGCCGTAGGGGGTAAATATGTCCGTGGTTCCCCGTGGCCTCGCCATCACCTGCACCCCGTAGAGATGCGTCCCCGCTTTCGACTGGTCCACCTCGGCAGCATCGCCGCCCAGACGCAAGGTCACGGTATATTCGCCCGCAACTTCGGGCTCCAGGGACAGGTTGCCACCGTCCTGTTGCGGCAGGATATTCACATCAGGATTGAAACGATCCCAATTAGGCAAGGCCTGTACTTCGGGCGGCACACTACCTGTAAACTGATTGCCAGAGAGGTGCAAACCATATCCCCAATTACTAACATCCAGATTGACCAGTTTACCCAGCTCTACAGGAATCTCACCCGTGAGATTGTTGTTCTGTAACCCCAACGTTATGAGATTCGTCAGATTGCCCAATTCAGGAGGTATACTCCCACTCAACTGATTTCCATCCAAATGCAAATATTTTAACTGAGTCATATTTCCCAGTTCGGCAGGAATCGGACCACTAAGTTGGTTATCACTCAAAACCAACCATTCCAAGTTTGTCAAATCACCCAATTCTTTGGGTATAGAACCGGTGAATTGATTATTATTCAAAAATAATTCTTTCAAGTTCACCAGTTTTCCCAGTTCGGCAGGAATAGAACCGGTAAACTGATTATCCCTTAAATCTAAACATACCAATGTGGTGAGATTGCCCAAGCCAGCCGGTAACGAACCATTGAAAGCGTTCCCAGACAAATTCAAATTATGCAAATTCCGGCAATTCATAATCCACTCCGGGAAAGCACCATCCAACCCACACATCTGAACACAAAACGTATGCAGACCAGTCAGATTGCTGTAACTGTCGGGGATACCACCTTCCAATCGGGCATGGCTCACGCGGAAAAACGTCAACTTAGTCAGGTTCCCGATTTCCAGTGGCAACGTCCCCGTAAAAGGATTGCCATATAATTCCAAATAAGTCAGTTTCGTCAGATTGCCCAAGGTTGCCGGAATAACACCACTCAATTGGTTAAACCCCAACGACAAAAGTTTCAGTTCGCTCAGTTGACCAATCACATCAGGAATCGTTCCTGTCAGATTATTGCCCACACCATAACTTTCTCCCAAATGTAATTCGGTCACCCGCTCCACGGCCTCTCCGGCCTTGGTTCCCGGGGCAATCATTGCCGTGGTGACGCCGTACCATTCAGAGAGCGGCCGATCGGAGCACCAGTTGTCGTTACGCGTCCAGTTGTCGCCACCCGTAGCTTTGTAGAAAGCGATAAGAACATCCCGGTCGGAAGCGATGCCTTCCTGACGCACCAGAAGCAGAGCGGATTTCCGGGCCTCTTCGGGGCCTGCCGTCACAGTAAGTATCGTTTCGCGCGGAGCACTTCCGTTGTCGCCAACCGTTATCATCAATTGATTGCCTTCGGCTACGGCGCTACACCAATCCACCGTATCGGGCACAGCTACATCCCAGGCCGTTTGGTTGGTCATCACCGTTACGGCAAGCGTCCCGCCGACTGTCTCCATTGCCAAGGTATCGACCGCCAACGCCAGCGTAACATCCGGCTGCTGCACAATCTCCAGGGTTTGCGACAAATTGCCCGCCCGGATATTCACTGTTCCGCGGCGTACTTCCGTTGTACTCGGGTTTTTCGCAGCATACATCGTCAGGGTCTGATCGCCGGGCAAAAGCGTACACCACCCGGCTTCGGTCTCGGCCGTCCACGTTCCTTCTGTAAATACGGCGATACTTTGGATGGATTCGCCGCTACCAAACGTCACCGACCCGGTCGAAAGGATCAATTCGGGCGTACGACCCAATTGTACCACCGGAATATTCTTTTTGAGCATACCGTCACCGCTACCCGCCGTGAGCAACAGTTCGCAACGCCGACCCGTCAGGCCCTCGTTGGCATCCACCTGCACCATAAGGCTTGTGCCGCTTTTATCCGCCCGACACCACGGGGAGGTACTGGGTACGGTTACTTCCCAATTTGCGAGGTTGGTCATCACCACCAGGGTCTGACGTCCCCCTTCGGCAGCGAAAGCTCCGGGGTCGGAAATGTTGAGCACCGGATCGCTACCCAATTGGATCACCTTGACGGTGGTCACCGCCGTTGAGCCCGATTCGCCTTCGCCACGTACCGTAATCAGTGCTTCGCGCTGTTGTTTGCCGCTGTAGCTGCCAGCCGCCACCGTCAAGCAGTCGCCTTCGCGTAGGGCGTTACACCAATCGGCCCCTACAGCCACTGTCGCTGTCCACGCTTCCAGGTTGGTGGTGATCTTCACCGAAGCATCGCCGCCTTCGAGCGGAAGTCCCACGGCCGGCGGATCGGCCACTATACGCGGTTCCGAGCCTAACTGGGTGACTGCTATTTCTTTGATTTCCTTTTTGCTTTTGCCTACCTCGACGGAAATCACGGCGGTCCGCTCCTTTTCGCCGGTATTGGCCAGGGCGGTCACCGTCAGCGTGGTACCCGCCTGCTGCACGCTACACCACACACTACCCGCTTCGTCCACCGTCGCCGTCCATTCTTCGTAATTTGTGGTGACGGTCACCGACTCACTGCCTCCTGCAGGTTGCAATGTCACCCCCGGAGCGGAGAGCGTCAGCTCGGGCTCAGGGCCCCACGATGCCTTGTCGAAATCGTCGGGATAACAACCCGCCATCGTGATCGAAAAGGCCAATAGTAACAGATATAATCGTCTCATCCTTACCTCCGCTTTTTAAAGTTGATATAATAGCCCAAGCCAAACTGCCAGTCGCACATGAACTTGTCGCCGATCAGGGCATTCGTACCGCCGGAGAGGGCGAAATTGCCCAGCCGGAAACTCAGTCCCAGCTCGGCTTCGGGTCCTTTCTGGCTGTCGCTCATGAATTTCGGGGCACCCTCCACCGGAACGGGATTTTCCCACAGCCGGGCGTATTTGCCGTAACCGCCACCCAGGTACATATAGAACCATTTGAGGATACCGATGCGTACACCGGCCGTATAGCTCTCACGCACATACCCTTTATCGGCGGCCCCGCTCACATCGTAAAAAGCAGTGACATCCTCGATCGCCACGCCTTCTTCGCTCTTCATGGAGGTCTTGTAGCCTACATATACCCCAAACCGCTTGCCGAAAGCCAGGCGTGCCCCCACGGGAGCCGTGCCCGAATACAGGTATTCGATCAGCAAGCCCGGCTCAAACTTGAATTTGTCCTCGGGTGGAAATACCGTAAAGAACAGTTTCTGTTTACTACTCAACGACAATTTCAACTCCTCACGCACAAAACCCGGAGCCGAAATATAAAGTGTCCGCTTGGCCTCGTCCGTCAGGTCGAATACAAAACGATACACCCACATCTTGTCGACATTCTGTTCGCAAGTACATGCTTCCCCGAACGTCGACTTCACATTCAGATCCTGCAACGGAGAAATCAGCTCTACACACGCCTTACCCGTCTCGGGATAAAACGCCGTAGGCTGTTCCTGCTGCCGGATCACCAGCTTTTTCTGCGCTTCCGCCTGCACCATCCACAGGCAACAAAGCATACATAATAACCATTTACTCATTTCATATATCACAATTCATGTTTTATTTATCCATACCCCCCTTTACTGCGCCTCCTCCGATAAAGACAGGCCGTACCCCTCCTGTTTGGGAGTTACCATCAGCTTTTTTTGAGCCTCTGCATACTGTAAGACCATACAAGATAAAATACAAATCAGAAGTTTAATTATCATTTTCATATTCCGGTTATTTTGCGATTTCGACAAACAATGATCTTACCCTGCGGATAGGCAATAAGAGGTTTCCAGAGGAAAACATTTCTCTGGAAAAAATTGTAAAATAAAGAATAAGAATTAATTAAAAGGTGTGTGTGTGTGTGTGTGTTAACAAATTATTTCGATCTGCCAAATTTTTCAGAAAAAAAAATGATAGATTTAATGTTAAATTCGCTATTTTATTCAGCACCAACATACAAAAAATAATCTTAATACATATCGAAACACGCAACAAAGATATGTTTTTTAATTAAAAAACATAAAAAACATTTATCTTTTTTACTGTTTCAATATTTTGATGTTACTGTCGATTACCCATCGACCCGTACGTGCAGGACCTATATAATTCAAAATTTGCGCTTTTTTCAAATAGCGAATTTCCCTCTCGACAGTGGGTTTGGAAATATTCAAGTGTGATGCCATTGCTGCCCTCGTCACCCGACCATTATCGGCTATCAATTGCAACAATGCGTATTGCCGTGCGGTAACTTCCACTACATTTTGGGCATCATTTTGGGCATCATTTTGGGCATCATTTTGGGCATCATTTTGGGCATCATTTTGAATAAATGTCGGATGGACCGGAAAAATAACCATAAAATAAGTTCTGGTTTCATCACTTTCAAAAAAAGCTGCCGGAGAACCATTCATGCGCATTTCTTTAAGCATCGTTGGAATACCTGTCGCTTTTCCTTCCGTTAAACCCAATTCTTTCAAAAAATCCCCCAATTTACGATTACGGTAACGACGGGCCTGAACCATTCCTTTGCTTAATTCATCCAACCGAATGGACCGGTCTAAACCGCCATAACTAATGATACGAATACAATGGGGCTCGATTGTAATTTCCACCGGTTCCCGCATCTGATAATCTCTATGATATAAGGCATTCACCACAGCTTCTTCCAAGGCTTGATAAGGATAATTAAAAAATCGTCTGGATTCGGCCTGATCAGAAAGTTTAATAACCCGTTCTTTGATCACATTTGTTTTCAAATAGCTCATCACCCCATTAATCATACTATCGATAGGTCCTTTTATGGAAGGAATTTCGACAAAATTTGACGGATCTTGCAATTTTCCCTTTGGATAAATGACAATATCGACCTGCGTATAAGGAAAATATTTCGCCGGATTGTCGGAAAACATCATTAATGCAATATTCTTAGGTACCAATGTTTCCCGGGGACCTGCCACTACATCCATTTGCCGCAAGGTATCGGAAAATTTTGTCTCTTCCATTTGTTCCACAAGCCGGCTTCCGGTCCTCATCAAAAAATCGCGTACCAATGTTTGGGAAATATCTTTCAACGAAGCCTGCACATTCGCCCGGTCATCGAACGGAATTTGATTCGTCAATTCGATCAATTCCCGTTCGAATTCTCCTTTGGCAATAATCGACGAAGAATTATAGCGAATATAATAATTATAACGTTTCTGCTTTACTGTTATTTCATCCGGAACCTTATAAGGACGGGACATTCCTCCAGGAACCCAAATAACTAAAATTTTTTTACCATCGATGTCCTCGATACTGGTATGAGGATAATAGGTAGGTTGTATCAAATTATTAAAACCGATCATCGCCCGCCCGATAGGCTCTATTTCATCAATACGAAGTCCTTTGACAGGCCTTAGAGCACATCCATTTCGCTCCTCTACCCCAACTAAAATATATCCGCCACCTGTATTATCGAAATCATTGGCAAATGCGCAAATAGTGCGATATATCGCATCAGGATTCCACCCTTCTTTATATTCGATGCGCGAACTTTCGATAGTCGTTGCGTCCAATAATTGTCCAATGTTAACAGGTAATGCCATATTTTTTTTCATTTATATTGCAAATATAACATTAACCTGTAGAGTTCATTTATATTCGTCCCAGCTTTTTATCGCGATATCTTCTTTATTTACTTTACAGATAGCGTAAATGAAAGCACTGGCCAAACGGGCATTCGTGATCAACGGAATATTATAATCAACTGCCGCCCGCCGGATTTTATATCCGTTATCCAGTTCCCGGATGGTATGGTTTTTGGGAATATTGATCACCAGATCGATCTTTTTATTGCGCAGGTAATCCATGATATTCGGTTCTTTCGCTTCGTCCGGCCAATGAAGTATCGTTACCTGAATGCCGTTTTCTTCGAAAAACTTAGCGGTACCGGCAGTCGCAAAGATAGTGTAACCTTTATTGATCAACATTCTGGTAGCATTCAGTAATTCTACTTTTGAACGACTCGGACCGGAAGAAATAAGAATATTTTTTTCCGGAATGCAATGACCCACAGAAATCATACTTTTTAAGATAGCCTCGTAATAAGTTTCCCCGATACATCCCACCTCTCCGGTCGATGACATATCTACCCCTAAGACAGGATCGGCTTTCAATAAACGGGCAAATGAAAACTGAGAAGCTTTCACCCCGACATAGTCCAAATCGAATACCGATTTATTCAGTTCCTCTACATGCTCACCCAACATAATACGGGTAGCCATTTCAATAAAATTATACTTCAATACTTTAGAGACAAAAGGAAAACTCCGGGAAGCCCGCAGATTGCATTCGATAACTTTAATATCGTTATCTTTCGCCAAAAACTGCATATTGAAAGGTCCGGAGATATTCAGTTCCTTAGCAATCGCCCGGGCTATTTTCTTAATGCGTCGCATGGTTTCGACATAAAGTTTCTGCGCAGGGAAGACTATTGTAGCATCGCCGGAATGTACTCCGGCAAACTCGACATGCTCGCTGATTGCGTAGGCCTTGATTTCTCCATTTTGAGCAACGGCATCAATTTCCACTTCTTTCGCTTGCTCGATAAATTCGGTGACCACCACCGGATGGTCTTTAGATACTTCGACTGCCAATTCCAAAAAACGAACCAGCTCTTCTTTATTAGAAACTACGTTCATTGCTGCTCCGGAAAGCACATACGAAGGACGGATCAATAACGGAAAACCCACTTCGTCTGCAAACCGGTAAATGTCCTCGAGGCTTACCAATTCTTTCCAGCGGGGCTGATCGATTCTTAGCCGGTCACACATCGTCGAAAATTTCTGACGATCTTCAGCCCGATCTATCGAATCGGCCGAAGTTCCTAAAATAGTCACATGCTGTTCCTTTAAACGCATGGCCAGATTATTAGGAATTTGTCCGCCGGTAGAAACAATCACCCCTTTGGGTTGTTCTAACTCCACGATATCCATAACCCGTTCGAAAGTCAATTCATCGAAATACAAACGATCACAAGTATCGTAATCGGTACTCACTGTTTCTGGATTATAATTGATCATCACCGAACGGTAGCCGGCTTTTTTAATCGTATTCAAGGCACTTACACCACACCAGTCGAATTCTACACTACTTCCGATCCGGTAAGCTCCGGAGCCCAATACAATGACCGAACGTCCATCCCGTTCATAATTCACATCGTTTTCCGTTCCGTTGTAAGTGATATACAAATAATTTGTTTGGGCCGGATATTCTCCTGCCAGGGTATCGATTTGTTTTACACAAGGTAAAATGCCCAGGCCTTTCCGATATTCCCTTACTTGCAGCATCTTTTGGTGTGCAGTCGAATTTTCATCCTGAATGGCAAAACGAGCGATTTGAAAATCGGAAAAACCCATTTGTTTAGCTTTACGCAAAAGTACCGGACTGACTCCGGTAATCATCGTATATTTTTCCAGCTCGTTTTTCAAACAATAGATATTCTGCAATCTCTCCAAAAACCAACGGTCGATGTGAGTCATAGCGTGTACTTTTTCGACAGAATAACCTATATCGAAAGCTTCGGCGATAGCAAAAATACGTTTATCGGTAGGATTCACCAATTCTTCGTCTATATCGGGAATAATAACCTTATTACCTACAAAACCGTGCATACCCTGGCCTACCATCCGGAGTCCCTTTTGGATAGCCTCTTCAAAAGTACGACCAATAGCCATGATTTCGCCTACACTTTTCATCGAAGAACCGATCAATTTCGATACACCCTCGAATTTATTCAAGTCCCAACGGGGTATTTTACAAACCACATAATCCAAGGCCGGTTCGAAACAAGCAGTAGTGATTTTGGTTACCGAATTTTTAATTTCGTGCAATCCATACCCCAATCCTAATTTGGCAGCCACAAAGGCCAGGGGATAACCCGTGGCTTTAGATGCCAGGGCACTGGAACGGGATAAACGGGCGTTGACTTCGATCACCCGATAATCCTCGGAAGCAGGATCCAAAGCATATTGTACATTACATTCCCCTACAATTCCGATATGACGGATGATTTTAATCGCAATTGCCCGCAATTTATGATATTCACTATTACTTAAAGTCTGAGAAGGAGCTACGACAATACTTTCACCGGTATGAATACCCAATGGATCGAAATTCTCCATATTACATACTGTGATACAATTATCATACCGGTCGCGCACCACTTCATATTCTACTTCTTTCCATCCTTTCAGAGATTCCTCAACCAGAATCTGAGGAGAATAAGAAAAAGCACTGGCAGCCAGTTTCCGCAATTCCTCTTCATCGGAACAAAAACCAGATCCCAGTCCTCCCAAAGTATAAGCCGCCCGGACGATGATCGGAAATCCTAGTTCCTTCGAAGCTTCCATTGCTTCTTCCATTGTATTTGCAGCGATACTCCTCGGTGTTTTTACTTCGATCTCTTTTAATTTACGAGCAAATATCTTCCGGTCCTCCGTATCAATAATCGCCTGTACCGGGGTTCCCAATACCTGTACATCGTATTTTTCAAGGATTCCTTTCTGGTAAAGTTCTACCCCACAATTTAAAGCCGTTTGTCCACCAAAAGAGAGCAAAATGCCATCCGGCCGCTCTTTTTTAATCACTTCTTCTACATATTCGGGAGTTACCGGCAAATAATAAATTTTATCGGCTACCCCTTCGGAAGTTTGTACTGTAGCAATGTTCGGATTAATCAATACACTGTATTTTCCTTCTTCCCGTATCGCTTTCAATGCCTGTGATCCGGAATAATCGAATTCCCCGGCTTGTCCGATTTTTAATGCTCCCGATCCCAGTAATAATATTTTGTTTATTTCTTTCATGACTTGATTTTGCTTACTTTCTGTTCTGATGAAATCGTCGATTTCAACTTTTTGCTTTTTTCATATTCTCAATAAATAAATCGAATAAATATTCAGTATCTACCGGACCGCTGGATGCTTCGGGATGAAACTGAGCAGAAAAAAATGGTTTTGTTTTATGCCGTATACCTTCATTGGTACCATCGTTTACATTAACAAAAAGCGGTTCCCATTCAGAAGGCAAAGTCCGATCATCGATGGCGAAACCATGATTCTGTGAAGTAATATAACAACGGTTGCCACCTGGTTGCATCACCGGCTGATTGTGGCTTCGATGACCGTACTTCAATTTAAAAGTCTGTGCTCCTGCAGCCCTGGCCATCAATTGATTTCCCAAACAAATGCCCATAATCGGTTTATCACCGGCTAAAATGGTACGGATATTTTCGATGGTTATCCCACATTTAGCAGGATCGCCCGGACCGTTCGAAAGAAAAAATCCATCACAATCTTCCCGGGTAAAATCGTAATTCCAGGGAACCCGCTCAATGGTCACATCCCGTTTCAATAAACATCGGATGATATTGTACTTCACTCCACAATCTACTAAAACTACCTTATATTTTCCGTGTCCATATCGAATCACTTCAGGAGTAGATACTTCTGCTACAATATTATCTTCATTCGGATCATAAAAAGGGATAGCAATGTGATCAAATTCAATTCTTCCCAACATAGCCCCATGTTCCCTTAATTTTTTTGTTAAAGCCCGTGTATCTATACCGAAAAGTCCCGGAACCTGTTGTTCTTTCAACCATTGTCCGAGACTTTTTTGAGAATTCCAATGACTGTATGCAAAAGAATAATCTGAAATAATCAAGGCTGTACAATGAATTTTGTCCGACTCGAAAAATTTCGAAACACCGTTTTCCTCCACATCGAACGGTACACCATAATTTCCAATCATCGGATAAGTGGGTACCAGAATTTGTCCCTTATAAGATGGGTCGGTCAGACTTTCAGGATAACCTGTCATAGCTGTATAAAATACAACTTCTCCGGAAACCGATTTTTCATACCCGAAAGAAGTACCTTCATAAACTGTTCCATCTTGCAGAACCAAACGAGCTTTTTTCAAATTTTGCATATCTATTTTTATGAACTAATTTACCAAACGCCCAAATTGGCGCAAAGATAAAAAACTTAGAGTACAGAAAAGAATATTTATTCATTTATTTTGAATTTATATTCAAATACAGACTTATAAAGTTGTTTTAAAAAGAGCGATCCTGTCATGATAGATATAGGACAGAAATTCACCGAATTCTACTTTCCGATGATCCGGACAGCAATCGAAGAATAGCCCTGACTGGCAAATGCAGCGGATGATGGAGTGTACAGCCGGATGAAAGAAAATCATGACCGTACGATCCGCATCATACCCGAAATGATCTATCAGACTCAGGAATATACGAAAGATGGATGATTCTTGTTTGGGGAATGTAATTGATCTATCCGGTTTTTATTAATCAATTAAAATACATTATCTTTGCATAAGCTAATCATCTGAAAAAATTATTTTATGCGGAATAAAACCAAAAGACTTTTAACTATCCGAAAGTTAATCGAATCCGAATTGATCTCTTCTCAGGAAGAATTGCTCTTCCGTTTAAAAGAGATGAATGTAGAAGCTACACAAAGCACATTATCCCGAGATCTGAAATTCATGAAAGTAGCTAAAATTCCCCATAAAGAAAAAGGCTACATTTACGTTATTCCGGAAAGTATTCAAAATGAACAACGTGAAGAAAAAGTTTCAGCCATTATCACTGATACCATTCTGAGTATAGATTTTTCCGGTAATATGGCTGTCATTAAGACTTTACCCGGTTATGCCAATGCTGTTACTGTCTTGATAGATAGCGAAAACTATTTTGAAATTTTAGGGACGATTGCAGGAGACGATACTATTTTTATTGTGATGCGGGAAGGAGTAAGCCGAAGTGAATTAGTCGAAGCATTGACCTCGGTACATCCGGCTATTCACACTTTATATAAATAGATAAAGTTTAAATAATACTTTTTCTACATTCAATCTTCCATTATATCAAAAATAGTTTGTAAACTTGCACCCCAGATTTTATTAGAGTATCATGCAAGTTTTAAATACTAAAAATGAATTGATTAACCTTCTTGGACAATACCGGAAAGAGGGTAAGAAAATCGGATTTGTGCCTACTATGGGCGCTTTACACAGCGGACATTTGTCCCTGGTTAAAGAAAGTAAAAAAAATAGCGATCTCACTGTAGTCAGTATATTTGTCAATCCAACGCAATTCAACGATCCGGAAGATCTGAAAAGATATCCACGTACTCTGGAAAAAGATGTCGAACTACTGAAAACAGTAGACTGTGATCTGGTATTCGCTCCTTCAGTTGAAGAAATCTATCCGGAACCCGATACCCGCAAATTTGATTTCGGTTATCTGGAAACGGTGATGGAAGGTGCTAAAAGACCAGGACATTTCAATGGGGTAGGCCAGGTAGTAAGCCGTTTATTTGATATCGTAAAACCGGACAAAGCTTTTTTCGGAATGAAAGATTTTCAACAAGTAGCCATCATTAAAAATATGGTTAAGCAATTGAATTTTCCTATCGAAATCATTCCTTGCCCTATTATCCGTGAAGAAAGTGGGCTGGCATTAAGCTCCCGCAATACTTTATTGGATGAAGAACATAAAAAAAATGCTCCTCACATTTATGCTACTTTAAAAAAAGCTCGTAACTTAGCTTCACAAATGAATGTAGCAGAATTAAAAAAGTGGATAACAGAAGAAATCAACCGTAATCTTTACCTGGAAACTGAATATGTAGAAATCGTAGACGATACTACGTTGAATATTGTGCAAAGCTGGGAAGAAAAAGGAACTAAAGTAGCGTGTGTTGCTGTGTATGCTGGTAAAATCCGGTTAATTGATAATATCGTATTTTAGAAATTAAAATCACTACCACCATGTTTATAGAAGTAGTTAAATCTAAAATCCATAAAGTAACGGTTACCGAAGCTAATCTTCAATATGTAGGAAGTATTACAATCGATGTCGCTTTAATGGAAGCTGCTAATATAATCGAAAATGAAAAGGTCCAAATTGTTAATGTCAATAACGGCGAACGGTTGGAAACCTATGTAATCAAAGGTAAAAGAGGATCGGGAGTAGTATGCTTGAATGGACCTGCAGCCCGTAAATGTGCAGTAGGAGATGTCGTAATCATTATTTCTTATGCTTCTATGGATTTCGAAGAAGCTAAACAACATACTCCTACTCTTGTATTTCCCGACACCATGAGTAACCAGATTATTTAGAGATGGATTATTTCAATTTCATCCAAAAAAAGATAGTCTATCGGAAAGAAGATCTTTTCACTACGCTGAATCAGTGGCGTTTTAAGGAAGAAAAAATTGTTTTTACCAATGGATGTTTCGATATCCTGCATCGTGGACATACCGATTACCTGGCAAAAGCCGCTTCGCTGGGAAGTAAATTTATTATCGGACTCAATACGGATGCTTCCGTGAAAAGATTAAAAGGAAAAAATCGTCCTGTTAATCCTGAATATGCCCGTGCTTTTGTATTAGCGTCTCTTATCTATACTGACAAAATTATTCTTTTTGAAGAAGATACTCCATTAGAATTAATTCGCTATATACAACCCGATATCCTGGTAAAAGGAAGTGATTACTCTCCGGAAAATATCATAGGTTACGACATTGTCAAAGCTAAAGGAGGAAAAATAATGACGATCGACTTAACCGAAGGATATTCTACGACTTCTATTCTCGATAAAATAGTGTAGTCTAAACTAATCCATATACCGATGCAAGAGCGATTTACATCGGTATATCATTTACTTACTAAAGAATTAAAACAAAATTCGATAGTAAAAATGGTCAAAAATGCCAAAAAAGTTCTGACATTTTTGACTTTTTGATTATTTAGTCTACAAAAAGAACAGTTGAAAACCTGTATAAGAGCTGTTGAAAACTTACGAAAGAAACTAATAACTTTATTTGGAAAATTAGTTTTGGTTTTCTATTCTCCTTTTTCTTCAATATTCAAAGAAAAGAAACTAATTTTATTCGGAATTATTTTTACAAGTTACTAACCGTTTTACACCAGTATCCTATTCTTTTTTTACTAAAACAAAAAGAAACTGACACTTGTTAATAAGTACAATAATCTTCTTATAATCAAATCTTTTTTTAATAAATATCTGTTAGTAATTTGTCGTTCATTCAAAAGAATGACAAAAGCAAACAATCTTTCTAACATTTACAAAGAGTACTAACAACCTATTATCATCATCATTTATCTTTATAAAAAAATAAAAATATAATAATGAATATATGATTGTGAAAAACAGGCTTTATATAACTTTGCAGACACTTTATGAAATTTTTATAGGGAGTGATTTTCTTAGCAAGATAAAAAATAGTAAGTTTGAAGATTGTATTGAGACAGAATAAATATAGAGCAAATGAAAGTCAAGATTGTCAACCATTCTAAGCATCCTCTTCCGGAGTATAAAACCAAAGCATCGGCAGGTATGGATATCCGGGCTAATTTAGATGAAACCGTTATTCTTTGTCCTTTGGAAAGAAAATTGATACCTACAGGTCTGTATATAGAATTGCCTGAAGGGTATGAAGCGCAAATTCGTCCACGGAGTGGTTTGGCTTTAAACGAGGGGTTAGGGATATTAAATAGCCCTGGCACTATAGATGCCGATTACCGAGGTGAAATAGGGATCATTGTCGTTAATCTTTCAAATACCGTTATTTCTATAGAAGATGGGGAAAGAATTTGCCAGATGGTAATCAATAAAGTTGAACAGGCTGAATGGGTGAAAGTAGAGGAATTGACAGATTCGGCAAGGGGAGAAGGAGGTTTCGGACATACGGGAAAAAATTAATGAATAGCAGGAGAATATGAAGAAATGGATTGCTTTGGTATGTATATTTCTTTTTATGACAGAAGCATTCGCTGATAAAAAAAAGAAAACAGAAAATATCCAGGAGTTAGACGAGAAAAACAAAATGGAATTTGACTTTTCTTTTATGGAAGGAGTCAGAAGTAAAATTATAGGAGATTATCAGTCAGCTATCGGTTGGTTTGATAATTGTTTGAAAATATTACCTTATAGTCCTGTTGTAAAATATGAAATAGCCAGTTTGTTAATGGCAAATCAAGATTTTAACGGAGCTTTGCAATTAGCAAGAGAAGCTGTGACAGGTAATCCGGAAAATATGTGGTATAAAATATTATTGGCCAATATTTTTCAGAAGAAGGCTATGATCGAAGAAGCTTGCCAAGTATATGCAGAGATTATTGCTAAGTATCCCAATAAAGAAGAATTTTATGTTATTGAAGCAGGGTTGTATACTTCTATCGAAAAATGGCAAAAAGCAATTGAAGTGTATGACCGGTATGAAGCTCAATATGGCATAACTGAACCAGTTTCTATAGAAAAAATCAAACTTTATACTAAATTAGACGATGTTAAAAAAGCATCGAGTGAATTGTTGAAACTGATTCGTAAATTTCCGGATAGAAGTGAATATTTAAGTCTATTGGCAGAATTATATTTTAATTACGATCAGGATAAGAAGGGGTTA
The DNA here is from genome assembly GCA_021771575.1 of Bacteroides sp. Classification (GTDB taxonomy): domain Bacteria; phylum Bacteroidota; class Bacteroidia; order Bacteroidales; family Marinifilaceae; genus Odoribacter. The sequence goes on from JAETOX010000002.1 coordinate 42,529, forward strand.
CAAATTTTAGACCGTTTACTGAAAGCAGATCCCGGAAACGGTTTTGTTCATTTTTATCTGGCAGATTATTATCGGGATAAAAAGCAAGAAAAAGAAGCAGATAAACATACGAAGAGTGCTCTACTGAGTGATAAAATAGATAATGGTTATAAAATTCAATACATTCTGAAACTTATCCTGAACCCGGATACTACTCTGGTATCCGAAGCTACCTTGGATGAATATATGGATCTGTTAATGCAAAAATACAGTGATGATCTAGCTATACGGGCTTTACATTCTGATTTTTTGAAGAAGGACCATAAATTAGCTGAAGCAAAGAAGGAATTGGAATATATTCTGGAGAGAGATCAAAATAACTATTTGATTTGGGAAGAGCTGTTACTATTATGCAATGAGATGGGTGATACTGCTTGTCTGTATAATCGGAGTATAGAGGCTATGAAATATTTTCCGGATCAGCCTTTACCATATGCTTTGGCTGGTATTTCTTTGATGATGCAAAAAGATTTTCATGCTGCACTTCCTTATTTTGAAAAAGGAGTTACGCTAACCGATGAAAAAGTGGCTTTGAAAGCTCAATTTTATTCTTATTTGGGAGATTGTTATTATAATCTGGACAGTGTTTCGAAAGCTTTCAATATGTTTGATCAAGTGTTAAAAATCAATCCGAATGATATTTTAGTATTGAATAACTATGCTTATTATCTTTCCTTAAAAGGGGAGAGATTGGATAAAGCTGAAAATATGAGTTCCAAAGCAGTATCTCTGGAACCCGACAATGCTACTTATTTAGATACCTATGCTTGGGTTTTGTATAAAAGAAAGGATTATTCACAAGCCCGTTACTATATGAAATTGGCAATAGAGAAAACAGAAGATCCTTCAGGAGTGTTATATGAACATTACGGTGATATTCTTTTTCATCATGGTGACCATGAGGAAGCACTGAAAATGTGGAAAAAGGCACTGGAATTAGGTGGAGAGATTTCTGATGAATTGAAAGAAAAAGTTGAAACAGGAGTAATGCCGGAATAATTGATGGGTAGGATGAGCAGAAATTATATATTATATTGGATCTTTGCTGTTTGTTTATTTGCTTCTTGCCGTAGTGTAAAACCGGTAGTTGTAAAGAAAGATATTCCTTCTATTGCTGAAAACAAATTATTGAAAAATATTAAAAGTAATGAATTGGAATATGAAACACTGTTTGCAAAAAAAATAGAAGTTTCTTTGACTCAAAAAAAGAGATCCGATAATTTTAAAGCCTCCTTGAAGATAAAAAGGGATAGTTTTATCCAAATATCCTTGACTGCTCCATTGGGCATAGAGGTGGCTCGGGTATTATTAACCAGAGATAGTATAAAATTTGTAGATACTTATCATAAAAAGTATTTTTTAGCTGATTATCAGTATTTTGCAGATAGATATGATAGTTATTTAAGTTTTGATTGTATCCAGAAAATCTTAACGAATACTTTTTTTAATTTTGTAGATTGCAGTGGGATAGGGAAGAGTCGTAAATACAAATTGGATAAAACCAATCAAGGATATGAGCTTTCTACTGTGGAAGAGAAGGCTCTGAGCAGAAAAATAAAGAAATTTTATAAGAAAAAACGGAAAAATAAAGATTTTATTTTGATTTTGCAGAAGATTCTGATTGATCCTCAATTGTTCAGGCCTTTGGTCATTTCAGTAGAGGACGTAGACGAAGAAACAAGTATTGCTGTGAATTATAAAAATTTAAAAAGTTTTTCAGGGAAAAAATTTCCAGAAGAGATTATTTTTGAACTGTCAGATGGTAAAGATAAAATAACGTTGGAATTGAAGTTTTTGAAATTAGAATTCGATGTAGCTGTGGAACCCAATTTTAGAATTTCGTCTAAATATAAAAAAATAGATTAGTATATGATATTTAAGATATTAAGTATATTAATATTTGTTTTTCTGTGTTTTCAGACGGAAGGGTTTACTCAATCTATCAATAGTATAAAAAAAGAAAAAGAAAAGAGTGAAAAACAAATTTCTTATTTGAATAAGTTGCTGAACGAAGCAATGAAGAATAAATCGGCTTCTACCGAAAAGGTAAATATTCTTCAGCAAAAAGTTCTTCAGAGTAAAAAACTACTTTCTTCTTTAAACGAAGAGGTGAAATATATTCAGCATCATATCTCGATTAATGAGTCCCGGATTGAGGAACTTCAGAAAAATAAGCATTCTATGTTGGATTTGTATGCTAAATTAGTTTATGGTAATTGGAAAAAACGGAATAAAGCTGATAAGTTGATGTTTATTTTTTCTTCTGCTGATTTCAATCAAGCTTATAATCGATATAAGTATTTTCAACAAATACAGGATTATTCTCAGCGTCAATTGGAGTTGATTCATCAGGTAAATGATTCCTTGAATCAAAAAAATCAGGATTTGAAAAGACTGGTTTCTCAGAAAGATAGTACGTTGAGAGAAATCGGTGAACGGAATAAAGAACTGGAACAGGAGCAAAGAAATGAGAGCCGGTATATATCTGAATTGCAAAAAAAAGAAAAAGAAATCCGGAAAAAACTGCAGCTAGAAATGCAGAATCGGCAAAAACTTTCTAAAGAATTGAATAGATTGATTACCAAACAGATAAAAGCTTCTGGAAGTTCTTCATCTACTTATAAACTGACTCCTGAAGAAAAGCTGGTTTCTGATGATTTTTCTAAAAACAGAGGTCGTTTACCTTGGCCTGTTGCAGAGGGTTTTGTTTCAGAAAAGTTTGGAGTACATGCACATCCTATTCATAAAAGAGTGGAAGTAGTAAATGATGGGATTAATATTACGACTTCCCGTAATGCTGATGTCCGTTCAGTATTTAAGGGAGTAATATCTGAAGTTTGGTATCAGAAAGAATTGAATTACGTGATTATTATTCGTCATGGAAATTACCTTACTGCCTATTCTAATTTGGTGGATGTGGTAGTACAAAAAGGCCAGAAAGTGAATACAAAAGATAAATTGGGCAAAGTGGCTTATGATCCGGATAAAGGAAGTGTGTTAAACTTTCAGGTTAGAAAAGATATTGAAATATTAAATCCTGAGCTTTGGTTAGCTAAATAGCGATGGTGTGTGAACATTGATTCTCTGATATTTAAAAGTGAAAGTATTCGAAAGAATCTTGAAAAATTGAAATTCAGTTATGCCAGTACATTGAAAAATAATCAGGAATTGGTTGATCCTTATGATTTAACAATGCATTTCTGGGTTTTTACTAGTATTTTTAAGATTTCGATTTACAGAAACAAAAATTTTCAGAGATTGATCGGTGAATTCAAGGAACAACAGTGTCGGAATTTTGTTAATAAATCATTGCCTCAAAAAGATATTGAATTGATAATTCAAAATATTTTAATAATTTCGCTATCACAGGAAGACTTAATCGATCGTTTTCGAAGTGTAGAGACACATAGTCTGATTTATAGTAATTTAGCTTGTTTACAGGAATTGAAACGTCAAGAATATAAATTATAAAAGATAGTTTGTCTATTCTGGCAAAGTCAAATTTAATGTTGGCGTCTTTATTGACTGATAAACTTTATGCTATCGAAGTAAAATTGGGACTATTACTTGACTATATACAGAATAATAAGCGGAGTGAATGGTGTCGTGAACAACAGTATATTGTCAATTATCTGAATGATATAGTTTTGGTGTTAACTGAAGCTTTGTATAAGGGAAAGCGTAATTTAGAGGATTCGATGGGATAGGAATAACAATAGGGTGTGGATAAGGAAAAAATAAGGGAAAATAAAGAATTTTCGGTATAGTTTGAAGTAACAACTGGAAGATTTAGTCGATGTAATGAAAAAAGGCGGAAAAGGTAAACCTTTACAATAAAGAATCAGTAATATGATCAGAGAGAATGAATTGTTTAATCAGACTTTCAATGATTATATTTCTGAAACCGGTTCAATGAAAGTTGCTTGCCGGGGAAGTCAGATTTAAAACTAAATCATTATTTTGAAACTATGTATAACAATTATTATATTAAGCTTGGGAATGAAGAAATTGGAGATTGAAGTCTCTTCTGAGATCAGTAATATTATAAAAGTTGAGAATTTTATAGAGGCTTTTACGAGCCATTTTAATCTGGATTCTGATTTATATGGAAAAATCAGTTTGTCGGTTATAGAAGCTGTAAATAATGCTATATTGTCGGGAAATAAACGACAACCGGATAAATATGTAAAATTAGTTGCCTGGAAACAGGACAATCGGTTTATGGTGACTGTGAGCGACGAAGGTGAGGGATTTGATTATACGAATATTCCTGATCCTACTTTGCCCGACAATATCAATAAAGTAACTGGAAGAGGATTGTTTTTGATGAAAACGCTTTCTGACGATCTTATTTTTGAAAATAACGGTGCTACAGTAACATTGGTTTTTAATTTGAATTGACCCTTTGGTGTATATTATTAGTTTTTCAGATGAATGAAATTTTATTTTTTAAAGAAGGAAAAGTGGAATATCCTTCTTTTTTTTCTGATTTGAAAGTGTGTCGCTGGATTGCTGTGATAGGTGAACGTTATGCTAGATCTATAGGAGCGATTAATTTTATTTTCTGTGATGATGATTACATACTCGCTATAAATCGTCAATATCTGAAGCATGACTATTATACTGATGTGATTACTTTCGATTATTGTAAAAATAAAGTACTTTCCGGTGATGTTTTTATTAGTCTGGATACGGTGAGATCCAATGCTGAAAAATTTTCTGTTAGTTTTGAAAATGAATTTCATCGGGTAATTTGTCATGCTGTACTCCATTTAATCGGTTATAAGGACAAAACAGATGTAGATAGTATGGAAATGCGGAAAAACGAAAATAAGTGCTTAGAACTTCTTAAAATGCTTTTAGATGGATAAGCTTTTAACAGATTACGATGTGATTGTAGTGGGTGCTGGTCACGCCGGTTGTGAAGCGGCTTGTACTGCTGCTCATTTGGGAGCTCATACTCTTTTGATTACTCTGGACATGAATAAAATCGCACAAATGTCTTGTAATCCTGCAGTAGGAGGAATAGCTAAAGGACAAATAGTGCGCGAAATAGATGCTTTGGGAGGAATGATGGGGATTGTTACTGATCGGAGTTCCATTCAATTTCGTATGCTTAATCGTTCGAAAGGTCCTGCTATGTGGAGTCCTCGTTCGCAATGTGATAGGATGAAATTTTCTGCTAATTGGCGTCAAATATTGGAAGAGACCATTCTTTTAGACATGTGGCAGGATGAAGTAACCGAATTGTTATTGGAAAATGACAGTGTATGTGGAGTAAAGACTTCTTTAGGGGTTTCTTTTTTAGCGAAACGGGTAATTTTAACTAGCGGTACATTTTTGAATGGATTGATGCATGTTGGACGGGTAAGTTTCGCAGGAGGGCGAATAGCTGAGCCGGCTTCTTATGGTATTTCCACTCAATTGAAAGCCCGGGGTTTTGAAATTGGAAGAATGAAAACCGGTACTCCCGTGCGGATTGATGGTAAAAGTGTCGATTTCAATAAATTGGCTCCCCAGGCTGGCGAAGATGATTTTCATTGTTTTTCTTTCGTGCATTATGATTATAAAAATCAACTTCTTCAGCGACCTTGTTATATGGCTTATACCAATGAAAAAGTCCATACTATTTTGAGAGAAGGATTTGCCGACAGTCCGCTATTTAATGGTACTATTCAGAGTATAGGACCTCGTTATTGTCCCAGTATAGAAACAAAATTGGATACTTTTGCGGATAAAACCAGTCATCATTTATTTTTGGAGCCTGAAGGAGAAACTACAACCGAATTTTATCTCAACGGTTTTTCTTCATCTTTACCTTGGGATATACAATGGCGCGCATTGAGATCTATCGAAGGATTCGAACAGGTTCGTATTTTTCGGCCGGGATATGCGATTGAATACGATTATTTTCCTCCTACTCAGCTTTACCATACTTTGGAAACTAAATTGATTCGGGGGCTTTATTTTGCAGGACAGATTAATGGTACCACCGGTTATGAAGAGGCTGCTGCTCAAGGATTAATGGCAGGAATTAATGCTTGTTTGTCTCTAAGTTCTAATCAGGATTTTATATTGAGAAGGGATGAAGCTTATATTGGTGTATTAATTGATGATTTGGTGACCAAAGGGGTAGATGAGCCTTATCGCATGTTTACTTCCCGGGCAGAATATAGAATTTTATTGCGTCAGGATGATGCGGATGTTCGTTTGACGCCTAAAGGATATGATTTGGGTTTAGTTAATAAACAAAGACATAATATTTATTTAGATAAAATGCAAAAGCGAGATGCTTTGATTGATTTTATCCAGCAATGTAGTGTAAAGCCTGACCAAATTAATGCTCTTTTGGAATCTGTTCAATCTGCTCCTTTGAAACAAGGAGTAAAATTAATAGATATAGTGACACGGCCTCAAATCAATTTAAATTTTCTGGCCGAACATCTTTTTGTGTTGAAGGAATTTATTGCCTGTTATCAGATTCGAGATGAAATAGTTGAAGCTGCAGAGATCTCCATTAAATATTCGGGTTATATTGAAAGAGAAAGAATGTTGGCTGATAAACTTTCTCGTTTGGAAAATTTAGTGATAGCCGGGAAATTCAATTATGAAGAATTGACTAATTTATCTATTGAGGCCCGGCAAAAACTTTCAAAAATTCAGCCGAGAACTATCGGACAAGCTTCTCGTATAAGTGGTGTATCTCCAGCTGATATAAATGTTCTACTGATTTTGTTGGGGCGTTGATATCGTTTCTAGAAAAGGAATGTTTCACGTGGAACATATAAAAAGGTGCGAAGGGAGGGTTGGAAGAGAAGAGTAAAAAAAGAGGAATATGAAAATTGAAGGGAATATTATCGACATTCATCAACGTAGAATATATGGGGGAGAAATCACTGTAGAAAATGAAGTGATAAAAAATATAGTTGAAAATAAGAAGACATATAAAACTTATATATCTCCCGGTTTTATAGATGCTCATGTGCATATAGAGAGTTCGATGCTTAAACCTGAACAATTTTCTCAATTAGTTATTCAAAAAGGTACTGTAGCAATTATTAACGATCCTCATGAAATTGCAAATGTTTTGGGGATCGAAGGAATTCGATATATGTTGCAACATGCTGAAAAATCATTGATAAAAATGTTTTTTACGATTCCTTCTTGTGTTCCCTCTACTTCTTTTGATTATTCAGGAGGTCATATTAGAGTAGCCGAAGTAGAAGATTTGGCTCGTTCAGGAAAGTTTATAGCTTTATCCGAAGTAATGGATGTTCCTGGAGTTTTGGGTCGGGATCCCGAACTTTCAGAAAAGTTGGATATTGCTAAACGCTATCATTTGAAAATAGATGGGCATGCGCCCGGTTTATCAGGAGAGGGGTTGATTTTTTATATCGATAAAGGTATTTCTACAGACCATGAATGTACCCACATAGAAGAGGCTAGGGAAAAAATTCATCATGGAATGAAGATCTTGATTCGAGAAGGAAGTGCTGCCAAAAATTATGAGGCTTTAAGTGATTTAATATCTGAATTTCCGGATCAAGTAATGTTTTGTACAGACGATTCACATCCAGGAGAATTATTTCAGGAGGGACATATCGATAAGATTGTTCGAAGAGCTATAGCAGAAGGATATGATTTTTTTGATGTTTTGAAAATAGCTTGTTTAAATCCGATTTTCCATTATGGTTTACAGATTGGTACATTACAAATTGGCGATCAAGCGGATTTTGTCGTATTTGAAGATATAAATAGCTTTCAAGTAAAAGAAGTCTATATAGGAGGGAAAAAGAAATGGGAAAATCAAATGGAATGGATAGGCAAAACAAATATTATGAACGAACCGAAAGAAAAAGTGTATTTGAATCGTTTCGAATGTCTTCCAATTGTCCCGGAGGATTTAGTGAAGAAGGTGAAAGAAAAAATCGTTTGCATTGGAGTGATAAATGGAGAAATTATTACAAGAAAAATAGTTTTTGAATTTTCTGATACTTTGGATAATCTGGAATCCGATCGGGAAAGAGATATATTGAAACTAGTTTATATGAATCGCTATACCCGTAGTTTACCTCAAATTGCCTTTATACATGGAGTAGGATTGAAAAAAGGAGCATTTGCCACCAGTATTTCGCACGATTCTCATAATATTATAGCAGTAGGCTGTAATGATGAAGATTTATCTAAAGCTATCAATCGGGTAATAGAAGAAAAAGGAGGATTGGTGATGATTGATGGAAAAGAAGAAATAATTTTGCCGCTACCCATTGCTGGCATTATGACAGATAGAAAGACGGAAGAAGTGATCGAAAAATGGGAAGATTTGATTGAAAAATTGAAAATGCGAGGTTGTAGTCTCGATTCGCCTTTTATGACACTTTCTTTTATGTCATTGCTAGTGATTCCCGAATTGAAAATAGGAGAGAAAGGATTATTTGAATTTGCTAAATTTGCTTTTTTAGAATATTGATTATGGCTTTAACCGATGCATATTTAAGGGAGAAGATTAGTAAATTACCTACTAATCCTGGAGTGTATCAATATTTCGATGCTTCTGGAACGATTATTTATATAGGTAAAGCTAAAAATCTGAAAAATAGGGTTATGTCTTATTTGAATGTAAGTAATCAATCAAACAAGACAAGGGCTTTGGTGCAAAGGATAGTAGATTTACGTTATATTGTGGTAAATAGTGAACAAGATGCTTTACTATTGGAGAATAATCTGATTAAGAAATATAAACCTAAGTATAATATTCTTTTGAAAGATGATAAAAGTTATCCTTGGATTTGTATCAAAAAAGAGCCTTTTCCGCGAGTTTTTTTAACCAGAAAATATGTACAGGATGGTTCGGAGTATTTCGGTCCGTATACTTCGGGAAAATTTGCGCATGTTTTAATTTCTTTGATTAAATCTCTTTTTAAATTGCGTACCTGTAATTTACCTTTAAATATTAAATCGATCAACAATCATAAATTTAAGGTATGTCTGGAATATCATATTAAAAATTGTAAAGCTCCTTGTGTAGGCTATATCCAGGAAGCGGAGTATAATGAATATATTGATCAGATCCGGAATATTTTAAAAGGAAATCTTAATTCAGTCATAGAAGTTATGACAAAAAAAATGAGGCTCTATGCAGAGTCTTTGCAATTCGAAGAAGCGAATTTGATGAAAGAAGCGCTTCAGGCTGTAAAAAATTACCAGGCTAAATCTACTATTGTCCGTCCTTCTTTGAACGATATTGACGTATTTTCCTATCTGCAAGGAGAAAAATATGCTTATATCAACTTTTTAAAGATTGTGCATGGAGCTGTTACACAGGTGCATACTATTGAATTGGAAAAGAAAATCGAAGAAGATAACACGGCTTTGCTATCGTTTGCTATCTGTGAGATCAGACAATTGGTCAATAGTGATTCCAAAGAAATCATTGTCCCTTTCCTTCCTGATATCCGGCTGGAAGGTGTGCAATATTCCATTCCTCAAAAGGGAGATAAAAAACAATTATTAGAATTATCTGAAAGAAATGCTTCCTATTTTCGTTTGGATCAGGAAAGACAAAGAAACTCCAAAAAAGAAGATTCTAAATTTAACTTATTGAAAACTATTAAGTTAGAATTAAAATTACCTACTTTACCTCATCGCATAGAATGTTTTGATAACTCCAATATACAAGGTACTAACCCTGTTGCTTCATGTGTCGTTTTTTTAGATGGTAAACCGGCAAAACGGGAATATCGAAAGTTCCACGTGAAAACTGTAGTGGGAGCGGATGACTTTGCATCTATGGAAGAAATTGTATATCGTCGTTATCGTCGGGTTTTGGACGAAGGAAAAGAACTTCCGGATTTGATTGTCATTGATGGGGGAAAAGGACAATTGCATTCGGCGGTCAATAGCCTTCAAAAGTTGGGATTGTACGGAAAAGTACCTATTTTAGGGTTAGCCAAACAAATGGAGGAAATTTATTTCCCTGAAGATAAAGATCCTTACTTATTGGCTAAGAATTCTGTTGCTTTAAAAACATTGATGCATATCCGGGATGAAGCTCACCGTTTCGGAATTACATTTCACCGCCGTTTGAGAGAAAAAGCACAGATTAATAGTGTTCTACATGAAATAAAAGGAATAGGTAAATCAAGTGAAATATCTCTTTTACAAGAATTTAAGTCTATAAATAATATAAAAAATAAATCTTTAGAAGAATTAATGCGGGTAATCGGAAGTAAGCGAGCTAATATAGTGTATCGGTATTTTCATGAAGATGAAGTAAATCAGGAATCATAGCTTAGATGGGCGAAGTAAAAATATCAATATAATAATCTTTACTCCGCCCATCAACAGAAAGATAGGGGCTGAAATTAGTTCAATATATCAGTATAGGCTTTTTTATCACCCAAGATTTCCGTAGCTTTCGCTATCTCTTTATCATGTTTCACCCGATATTCGATCACTCCTTCCAAATAATAATAACGTTGTATAAATTGTTCGGTTAGGAAAGTAATGATTTCATCTTTAAAAAGATCCATATCCCGGTTGATGGAATGAGCGAAATCTTGCTGTAGTTTTTCAATTTCTTTTTTTGATCCATCATAATATTTTTCATCTTTTGCTGCTTTAATTAGTTGATTCAGAATAATTTGAGATTCTGTTTCATAACTAAATCCTTTTTTGTTCAAATAGGCTTTGAATTCGTTATATAATTCATCCGAGACTTTAAAATCCTGAAGAGGAACAATATGAGGATGCTGCAAAGCATATGTATTTACAAAATCAAATGTAAGATCTTGAAATACAAGTTCTTGCGTTATTCTTGCAAATTCTTCTGCCGGAATCTTGATATCGGGGGTGATTCCTCCTCCGTCATATACTTTTCTTCCGGCCTGTGTTTTATATTCACTGATTAGAGAATCAGGAACTTTTCCGACACTTCCGTCAGGATTCCGGTGTGAATAGTCCAAAGCCTGAATACACCTTCCGCTGGGAATATAATATTTAGCTGTAGTTACTTTTAATTTGGTGTTGTAGGCTAGATCACGTACAGTTTGTACCAATCCTTTACCGAAAGACCGTTCGCCTATTAAAACCGCTCTATCTAAATCTTGGAGTGCTCCAGATACAATTTCAGCAGCTGAAGCCGAAGCGCGGTCGATCAAAACAGCTAAAGGCATATCAGGGACAATAGGGTTATTGTTGGCTTTGTATTCTTTATCCCATTGTTTTACTTTTCCTTTAGTACTGACTACCATAGAATTGCGAGGAACAAAAAAATTCACTATTTCCACAGCCTGATCCAAAAGTCCTCCAGAATTTCCTCTTAAATCCAGAATCAGAGAAGAAGCTCCTTTATTTTTTAGAGCGATAATAGCTGCTCTTACGTCAGCGGCCGACTTATCGGTAAAACTGGTAAGATATATATAACCGATAGAATCATTCACCATTCCATAATAGGGTACACTGGGAAGCTGTATTTTTTCTCTGATAGCTTTTTTTTCCAACGGTTTAGGTTCGAATTCCCGTTGTACTTTTATGGTAATTTCTTTTCCAGGTTGTCCTTTGAGTAAGGCACTGACCTCTTCCGTATTTTTTCCTTTTACCGAAGTTCCGTCAATGGCTACTATGACATCCCCGGGTAAAAGTCCCGCTTTATCAGCGGGAGAATTTTTATAAGGTTCCCGGATAATGACATGATCTCCTTTCTTACTGATGACCGATCCAATGCCGGCATATTCTCCTGTAGTCATTAATTTCACTTCCTCCATTTCGGATTCCGGATAATAGAGCGTATAAGGATCCAGCGATTTCAACATCGATTTGATACTGGTAGTGACCAAATCGCCAGGATTCACTTCATCTACATAAAACATATTTATGTCGCGGAAAAGAGTGGCATAAATATTTAATTGCTTACTGATTTCAAAACTCTTATCATCGTTTCTTAAAGCAGTTAACCCGCAAGTGATAGCAATAAATGCGATAGTAATAAATAAGATTCTCTTTGATTTCATCGATATTTTGAATTTGAATTACAATACAATTTTAGATTTTTGATTAACGAAAATACGATATATAATTGAAAATAGAAAGAGTCGGTTTGAAATTTAGTAAATTGTTAAAGGATTTTCGGATTAAGGCACAGGATCATATCCACTGCCCCCCCAAGGATGACAACGAAGTAATCTTTTCATAGCTAGGATCAACCCTTTTAAAGGACCGTGTTTCCGGATGGCTTCTACTGCATATTGTGAACAAGTGGGAGTAAAACGGCAGGTAGGAGGTTTTAAAGGAGAAATGCAATGTTGGTAAAATCGGATCGGAAGGAGTAGAAACCATGTAAATATATATTTTAGAAATTTCATTATATAACTTTGATATTATTTAAGTTATGATAATAAAGCCGAGATTTTTACTAAAGCCTGTTTCATTGCTTTTTCTACTTTCGAAGAAGTAGGTAAATCCTGATCTAAATAAATAAATAAAATATCGATTGTATTTTCAGGAGTTAAATTCCCATAAAATTCTGGTTTGTTCAACCGATAAGCTTCTCGCGTAAGACGTTTGATTCGGTTTCTTTTTACAGCGCGTTTAAATTTCTTTTTACTGACACTGATACCTATACGGGCAGGATATTCACCCTTACAAAAGGATTTTTTAAAGACAATTCGGAAAGGATATTTAACAAAGCTTGTGCCGGAAGCAAATAAATCTTCAAAAAGGTTTTTGCTGACCAAACGTTCTGCTTTGCATAATGAATACATACATGGTAAAGGTAATAGAACGGAAAAAGTCGGAAGAAAAATATCTTTTCTCTCACGACTTTTCCATATCTTGTTATTTTATTTTATTTTCTTTATTATAGCGCTTGATGAATTCTTCTATAGCCATAGTCATAGAAGGGCATTGAGGAGTAGGAGCCTTGATATCCAATCTCAGCCCGGCTTCTTCCACAGCTAAAGCAGTTGCAGGTCCGAATGCGGCGATGACAGTGGTATCCTGTACGAAATTAGGAAAATTCTGAAACAAAGACCGAATACCTGAAGGTGTATAAAAAGCGATAATATCGTATTCTTTCAAATCTTTGATGTCGCTCAGATCACTGGCTACGGTTTTATAAAGAATAGCTTTAGTATATTTCAGATTCAACTGATCCAATAATCCAGGGATATTTTCTTTGTGAATATCAGACAGAGGTACCAGAAAATTTTCGGTTTTATGTTTGAGGAGGATTTTAGTCATATCGTCGACTTTTTTGTCCCCATAGAAAATCTTCCTTTTCCGGTATACGATGTATTTCTGTAAATAAAAAGCAGTAGCTTCGGAAATACAGAAATATTTCATAGTATCGGGTACAGTTATCCTTAATTCTCCACAGATTCTGAAAAAATGATCAATAGCGGTACGGCTGGTGAAAATAATAGCTGTATGATCCAGAATATTGATACGTTCTTGCCTGAATTCTTTGGCTGTTACCCCTTCGACCTTAATAAAAGGACGGAATTCAAGTTTCAAACCGTATTTTTCTGCCAATTCAGAATAGGGAGATTTTTCTGTTGCCGGTTGTGGTTGCGATACGAGTATCTTTTTTATCTTCAAAGCAGTAAAGTTTTAAATTAATACCCTTTTATAATTAAACCACTAGTTTGTATAAAACAAGAAGTGGTATGAATTCGAGGGCACAAAGGTACAAAATCATATACAAAATTGAAACCCTATACGTGAATAATATTTGAATCCAACGGGTTATTTTAACAATCGTAAAGAGTATCAAGCTAAATATAACTATCTTAAGTATAGGAAGTACGGCAAAAGACTTCACGAAAAACAGAGCGATAACGAAAGGAGAAACCAAAAGTCCGATTAAAATATGATATGTCCATATATTGGCTATGATTTCATTAGCGATAACTTTGGCATTGAAAATCCATCCTATTAGCTGAACTAACAAAAGAAGAATAAAATGATAGGCGAAAATTCCTGCGAAAAGATATAAGCTGAATAAAGGAACGAATGTTTGCGATAAAAAAATAGAGATACCTGCCGACAGAATAGCAAAAGAGAGACACACAGATAGGAGATAACAAATCAGATTCGAAGAAATGCCTTCGTTCAGAAGTATTTCGGCTTTTTTCCGTTTGATAAAAGTGAATATAAGATTCGAAAGTAAATCTTTTCCACGAAGACGGACAAAAGCAAAAACACTGAGAAAGATAATGGTGAATATAAGATTTTGGGTTAAATGTTCGTTCTTTTCCAGGGGCGTATAAGGAAAAGAGGGAGCATTTACCGCAAGGATTTCGAAAGTATCCGTGGATAATTGATGAAGAGGACACAAACTATCTTCTTTTTCAGAAAGAAAATATGTTGTATTTATATTTGGCATTTGTAGATGTGTTTTATCAGTGCGCTTCATACCAGTTTTCACCGAAGCCGGTACTCACAGTTAAAGGAACCGAAAGTTTGACAATATGCTCCATGCATTGGGTGACCAGACTTTTCAGTAAATATTGTTCGGACTTATGACATTTGAAGTTTAATTCGTCATGAACCTGAATAATCATCCGTGACAGGAGTCCTTCTTCTTTAATTCGTTTTTGAATACATATCATCGCCATTTTGATGATATCGGCAGCTGATCCTTGTATGGGGGCATTGATGGCATTTCGTTCAGCCATTCCGCGCACGACTGCATTGCGGGAGTTGATATCCCGAAGGTAACGCCGACGCCCCATAATGGTTTCGACATATTGTTTTTTCCGCGCTTTTTCAACGGCTTCTTCCATGTACTTCTTAACTCCCGGGTAGAGCTGAAAATAACCTTCTATCAGTTCTTTCCCTTCTTTGCGGCTGATATGGAGTCTTTCGGCCAATCCCCAGGCAGAAATACCGTAAATAATACCGAAATTAGCTGTTTTTGCCCGACGGCGCATTTCAGGGGTCACTTCTTCCAAAGGTACATGATAAATTTTTGAGGCAGTAGCTGTATGTACATCGATGTCGTGATTGAAAGCATTGATCAATTCTTTGTCCTGGCTTAAATGAGCCATCAGACGAAGTTCTACTTGCGAATAATCGGCAGAGAAGAAAAGATAATCTTTATCGCCAGTGACAAATGCCTTTCTGATTTTTCGTCCTTCTTCGGTACGGATAGGAATATTCTGGAGATTTGGATTTAAACTACTGAGACGACCAGTAGCTGCTTCGGCTTGATTGAAACGGGTATGAATTTTTCCGGTTTCCGGATCGATAAAGGTCGGTAACGCTTCGGCATAGGTGGTCAGTAATTTTTTTAGTCCCCGATAGTCCAGTATCTTACTGATAATGGGATGTTCGTCTTCAAGCTTGACCAACACCTGCTCTGAAGTGCTGTACTGACCGGATTTTGTTTTTTTGTGATTACTGTCGATCTTTAGCTTATCGAAAAGAATTTCACCTAATTGTTTTGGTGAACTGATATTGAATTCCTGCCCTGCCGATTCGAAAATTTCTTTTTCGATGATACAGATCCGTTCTTTCAATTCGCTGGAGATAGCCTTCAGTTCGTCGCAATCGATACTGACCCCTTCGTATTCCATGTCTGCCAAAACAAATACCAGCGGCATTTCGATGTTTTGATATAGAGTCATCAAACCGGTTTGTTCCAGATCGGCACAGAGTTTCTCTCGCAATTGAAAAATAATATCGGTTTTCTCGGCAAAATCCTGATCGACAGAAATCTCTTCTTCAAACTGCAAAGTAAGCTGCTGTTCTTCTTTTTTGTCCCCGGCTAACTGATAATTCAGATATTCTAGGGCAACCCGATTCAAATCGTGAGACATATCAGGATGAAGAACATAGTGAGCGATTTTTATATCGAAAATGTCATTTTTCAATTCGATACCTGCTCTTTTCAGCCAGATAATATCGTTCTTTACATCTGCTGAAATCAGGACTTTATTTTCATTTTCAAAGAGGGGTTTGAATTGAAGGATGATTTCCAGGGCTTGTTGGGGAGAGGCCGGGAGGTTGAGGTAATTGACTTCATGTTTTTGGGTACAGAAACAAAGCTGGGAAGGCCAGCAAGTATAGAGACTTCCGGATTTGTATACGACATAAAGGGCATACAAATCGGCCTCTCCCAGTTGGGTAATCAATTCGATTACTTGTTGGCTCTGATCCTTATAACTGACTTGAATATCGGCTAATTTGGCAGAAGCCTTTTCTTCTACATCGGTGTTCAGTACTCGCCGGGTCAACGAAAATAGCTCCAGTTCTTTAAAGATAGGTTCCAGCATATTTACATCGATGTGTTTTTTCACGAGATCATCGGAGGTAATATCGGTAGGAACTTCTGTACAAATTGTGACCAATGTACGGGAGAGATGAACGGTAGGCTGGCATTCTAGCAAGTTTTGGCGCTGCTTGCCTTTCAGTTCATCGATATGGGCGTAAATTCCATCGATATCTCCATATTTATAGACAAGAGAAGCTGCACTTTTTGGGCCGATACCGGAGCAACCGGGTACATTATCCGCTGCGTCGCCCATTAAGCCCAATATATCGATTACTTGGTCCACGCGTTCAATACCGAAATGGTCTAATACTTCCGGAATACCCCAGACTTCCGATTTATTGCCAGAACGTCCTGGTTTATACATAAATACCTTTTCACTGACCAATTGTGCATAGTCTTTATCAGGAGTAATCATATAGACTGTATAACCTTCTTTTTCGGCTTTCTTGGCGAGTGTTCCGATAAAATCGTCGGCTTCATAGCCGGGAGCGTCGATGCAAGGAATACCCAGTCCGACAATAATTTTTTTGATATAGGGTACGGATTTCCGTAAATCTTCAGGCATAGGAGGCCGCTGAGCTTTGTAGGGCTCGTACATTTCGTGGCGGAAAGTCGGACCTTCCGGGTCGAAGACCACAGCTATGTGGGTGGGCTTTTCCAGTTCCAACAGTTCGATCAGGAAATTGCAAAAACCAAAAGTGGCCGATGTATTGATGCCTGTAGTGGTAATCCGCGGATTATTAATAAAAGCATAATACGAACGATATATCAAAGCGTAAGCATCTAGCAGAAATAATGTTTTAGGATCGGACATGATTCAAATTTAAAAGGTTTGTCACCGACAAAGGTAGAAAAATAAGAATAAAGGTAAAAGGAAAGTGGGCAAGGATCATGGAGTTATATTTTGTATAAATGGCTGGTAAAATGTAGAATAATTTTTTTTTTCGTAAAAAATGGGGGATAGATTTGGTAAATATCGATTTGTTTGTATATTTGCCTGAACAAAGATGAGAAAGATGAAGTCATTTGAGAAAGCATACTATTTCTATTTTTACTTTTTCGACAAAAAGTAAAGGGCTTTCCGTATGACGATAATAAAAATGAATGATATCGATAAGCCCTGAAGTAATTCAGGGCTTTTTTAATGGCAAACAGATGACAGTATATTTTCGATTTAGCAACTGGTTTTACTTTTACTTCTACTTTTATTATACCAAAAGTAGCCGGAAGCTCTGTATATTGTTCTGAGATGTAAACAATAGAATGAATGAAAGAAACCCCGGCTAGCACGCCGGGGTTTTTTGTTTTGAACGGCAGATAAAAAGAAAGAAATGACAAAGATTGCAATTCAAGGAGTACAAGGGTGTTTTCATGAACAGGCTGCTCGGTTGTATTATGGGACACATATAGAAGTCTACGAGTGTCTGAGTTTTGAAGCATTATTTTCTGCTTTAGAAAGCGGAAAGGCGAGCGGAGCGGTCATGGCCATTGAAAATACAGTAGCAGGAGGATTATTGCCGAATTATGCTTTATTACAGAGATACGACAAAAAAATCAAAGGTGAGGTTTTTCTAAGAATTCAGCAGAACCTCATGGCATTACCGGGACAACGGATAGAGGACTTGACCGAAGTACATTCCCATTACATGGCCATTGCTCAGACCCGGGAATTTTTTAGACAATATCCCCATATTCGTTTGGTAGAGGCGGAAGATACGGCCCAAAGTGCTGCGGAAATCGCCCATAAAAAGGAAAAGCATGTTGGGGCTATTGCTTCAGAACTGGCCGCAGAGCTGTTCGGATTGCAAATTTTACACGAAAGCATAGAAACACATAAACAAAATTTTACCCGCTTTCTGATTATAGACGATCATATCCAGATTCCGGAACAAACTATCGATAAAACATCAATCTGTTTTACGCTTCCTCATAAAATCGGGCGTTTATCACAGGTGCTTTCGATCTTTGCTTTCTATGAATTGAATCTGACTAAAATCCAGTCTTTACCGATACCGGGGCGGGAATGGCAATACTTCTTTTATGTAGACCTGAAATTCAGAGATTATGGGCGGTATCGGGAGGCGATGAATGCCGTTATGCCTCTTTTAGAAGATATAACGGTCATGGGAGAATATAAAAGTTTTTAGAAGAATAACTGAGATTAAAATATGAACTTTAAAATACGAGCGTTATGATTATTCAACCGGCTAACAGAATAAGGAGTGTCAGAGAATATTACTTTTCGAAAAAATTACGTGAGATCGAAAAAATGAACCATCAGGGGGTACAAGTAATTAATTTGGGTATCGGTTCTCCGGATAGGATGCCCCCTCAGGAAGCCGTTTTGGCATTGATGAGGGGAGCTCAGGATCCTGAGGGGCATGCTTACCAAAATTATAAAGGTCTTCGGGAAATAAGGCAGGCCTTTGCCCGTTGGTATAAAAAATATTATGGCGTCAAGCTTGATCCGGAAACTGAAATTCAGCCTTTGGCAGGTTCTAAGGAAGGTATCTTGCTGTTGTCTATGGCTTTTCTCGACCGGGGAGATAAAGTGCTGGTACCGGATCCGGGGTATCCTGCTTACACATCGGCTTCTCGTTTGGCTGAGGCAGAAGTCATCACGTATGATTTAAAAGAAGAAAACGGATGGTGGCCTGATTTCGGGCAATTGGAACAAATGGATTTGACTGGAGTGAAAATGATGTGGGTCAATTATCCGAATATGCCTACCGGAGCTCAGGCTACCAGAGAATTGTACGAGCAATTAGTAGCGTTTGGGTTACGGCATAAAATATTGATTTGCAATGATAATCCTTATAGTTTTATTTTGAATCACGAGCGGTTGAGTATATTGAGCATCACCGGGGCGAACGCCTGTTGTGTCGAATTGAATTCCTTGAGTAAAGCGCATAATATGTCGGGCTGGCGCATCGGTATGATAGCCGGAGAAGCCGATGTGATCGCCCAGGTTTTGAAGGTAAAAAGTAATATGGATTCGGGTATGTTCAAACCCTTGCAATTAGCTGCCATAGAAGCATTGGCACAAGATGATGGCTGGTATGAGCAGCTCGATGAAGAATATCGGAAAAGACGAAAACTGGCAGGGGCAATTTTTGATTTGTTGGATGTGAAATACGATGCCTGTTGCGGGGGAATGTTTTTATGGGGAAAAATCGGAGAGGAAGAAGAGAGCGGAGAAAAGTTATCCGATCGGATACTGCAACGAGCCCGGGTATTCATTACTCCCGGATTTATTTTCGGGAAAAACGGAAACCGTTACATCCGGATTTCGTTGTGTTCAAAACAGGAAGTGTTGAAAGAGGCTGCTGAACGGATTCGAAAATCTCTGCTGACCGATTCTTTTGAACACGGATCATGGTGTTAATAAAAAAATAACAGAATATGCAAGTTGGAATAGTAGGAGTAGGATTGATCGGAGGCTCGATGGCCGTAGATCTGAAAAGACGTGGGTTTGCCGATCAGGTGGTTGGAGTGGAAAATGATGCTCTTCACGCCGTGGCGGCCCGCGATCTGGGATTGGTGGATGAGATAGTGAGTTACGAAGAATGTATAGCTACGAGCGATATTATTGTGGTAGCCGTCCCGGTGAGCGTAGCGATCCGTATGATTCCGGACATGCTGGACCGGGTAGACCGTCAAATTGTGACTGATGTATGCTCTACGAAAGAAAAGATCAACGAGGTAGTTCGTTATCACCCCCATCGTAAAAATTTTGTTGCGGCTCATCCCATGGCAGGTACGGAATATTCAGGTCCTTGGGCTGCCTTGCCGGGATTATTTGATGGCAAAGCTGGGATCATTTGCAATCCCGAAGATTCCGACCTACAGGCTGTGGAATTAATCAGACAGATGTATGATTGTTTGAATATGAGAGTTATCTTTATGCGCGCGGCGCATCATGATGTGCATACCGCTTATGTCTCTCATATTTCTCATATTACCTCATTTGCTTTGGCTTTGACGGTATTGGAAAAAGAAAAAAATGAGAAGAATATTTTTGATTTGGCTTCCGGAGGTTTTTCTTCGACAGTTCGTCTGGCGAAAAGCAATCCCGATATGTGGGCACCGATATTTTCTCAGAACAGAGAAAATATTCTGACCGTATTGGAGACTTACATTGAAAAATTGCACGAATTCAGACAACAAATAGCTCAATACGATGAGGATGGATTGAAACAACTGATTTACAAAGCAAATAAGATAAAACGAATCATTCGATAATAGTAAAAACATACGATATGACAGCAACAAAATTAGATTTGATTCCGGCAGAGAAATGGGGACTTTTTCCTGACATGACAAAGCCTGTTGTCATTGCCGGGCCTTGTAGTGCAGAAAGCGAGCAGCAAATTTTCGAAACGGCCAGAGGTTTGAAGGCTGTAGGAATAGGAATCTTACGGGCAGGGATCTGGAAACCGCGCACCCGGCCTAATTGTTTTGAAGGGGTAGGAGCGGAAGGGTTGATCTGGATGAAACGGGTACAGCGGGAACTGGGGATGAAAATTTCAACGGAGGTAGCGAATGTCAAACATGTATACGAAGCTTTGAAAGCAGGCATGGATATGTTGTGGGTTGGTGCCCGTACCTCTGCTAATCCCTTTGCTATGCAGGAGATTGCCGATGCACTGAAAGGTACCGATATTCCGGTTTTGGTCAAGAATCCTGTCAATCCGGATGTGGAATTATGGATCGGGGCATTGGAGCGTTTGAATATGGCCGGTTTGAAAAAGATTGGTGTTATTCACCGGGGTTTTTCTGCCTATAGCAAATCCCGTTACCGGAATGTGCCCCAATGGCAACTGCCGATAGAGATTAAACGCCGTTTTCCCGGAATGTTGATGATCTGTGATCCCAGTCACATTTCAGGAAAGCGGGAATATCTATACGAAATTTCTCAACAAGCGATGGATTTGGGTTTTGATGGCTTGATCGTTGAATCCCATATTTGTCCTGAAATTGCCTTGAGCGATGCTGCGCAACAACTTACACCCGTTGCTTTAGAAGAATTATTAAAGAAACTAGTCATTCGGAAGGTAGATTCCGAAAATCTCCGATATAAGGAAAATATAGATGAATTACGTGCCCGGATCGATATGATAGACAATGAATTGTTAGAACTTTTGGCTAATCGAATGAAAATAGCCGATCAGATCGGAATATACAAAAAACAGAATGATATTACTATCCTTCAACCCGGTCGATGGGATAAGATTCTGGAAAAGGTGTTTCTGATAGGAAAAGAAAAGGGTTTGGATCATGAATTCCTGGAAAAGGTGTTCAAAGCTATTCATCAGGCTTCTATCGATCGTCAGACTTCTGTTATGAATCGGAAATAATGGATAGCCCCAAATACTGTATAAAAAATGTCAGGCCTTGATCTTTTAAAGGTCAAGAGCCTAACAAGAGTAATGGGACAACTCAAAAACTAAGACCCAAACCGATGGTATAGGCATGTAATTCCGGCCCTTTGTCGGCTTTGAACATATTAGTCAGCGTATAACTTCCCCATATCGTCAAGCAGTTAAATCCTATTCTTCCTATAACATCTGCTTTAAAAGGAACCATATTGAAATTGCCTTTTTCTTTTTTCTTATGTCTGTCGCCTTCGGTGTCTTTGTAGATAATTTTGGTTTTCGAGTGCATCCGTAAACCTCCCATTACTCCTCCCGACACGTAGAATCGGTGATGACTGGCGGCGGGTAACTGAAGCTCCAGCATCAAAGGAATAGTGAGGTAAAGGTTTTTGAAACTACTTCTTTTGATATTTGTTGAATTTAATTTCTCAT
The DNA here is from genome assembly GCA_021771575.1 of Bacteroides sp. GTDB lineage: Bacteria > Bacteroidota > Bacteroidia > Bacteroidales > Marinifilaceae > Odoribacter. The sequence goes on from JAETOX010000002.1 coordinate 64,648, forward strand.
GCAGGTCCACCGGAATTATCTGATGATCCTCACACGTAATGGACCTGTCGTTGTCTTCAAAACGCAGGCGTTGGTATTCGAATCCTACTCCCCATACCAAACCGAAATTGTTCCGGGGTACCAGATTGATACTATGTTTAAAAACATTAAATTGTAAAGCGAAAGAATGACTCCAATCCAATTCCATAAATTTATCTCCTTCATACATCGCATAATCGGTATCGGCAAAATTGACAAATCCATAATAAAAACCACTCCAATGCCCTTTAAAACCGGGATAGCGGCTGTTTTTGTATACATGCCCTTTTTTATAGGCGTTTTTCCCTAGTATAAACAATTCGGTTACTGTGTTTTCTTTTTGTTTGTCCGAAGTATCTCTTAATATGCGGATACGGGAAGTATCGGTCGGCTCAACTTGCTGGTTAGAGATGATCAGCAACTCTTGTGTTCCGGTGAGGGTATCTTTCGATAATCCGGGGTCTTGGGCGAACATCGGTAATGCTGATAAAAAAATGAGCGAAATAAGTAAAATTTTCATGACTGATTGGTTATAATTGTTTTTCTGACTTTATTCTTAGGACGTACAAAAATACCGATTTGTTACTCACCGTTTAAGTTTGTTTTGATTTTTTCTGCTAACAATCTTCCGGTCTGGAACATTCCGGAAAATACATTCTCTGCCAGGAAACTATTACCTGAGGATTTCCAGACTTTAGCTTCTTCCGTCAGGAGGATTTCCCGGGGATGGGCCGAGCGCATGGGGCATAAGCTTTCACAATCGGGAATTGTGTAGGGTATTTGCGGAATTGTTGCAATAGGTAAATTTAAAACAGTTATCGGTGCCGAAAGCGAAAGTTTCTCGGTTATGATTGTTTCGGAGAATGGAACGCGCCGGGGCCGTGACAAGGACATAGCAGACAGATTCGGTTGGTATGATTTGTTTTTCGGAATCTCTGCCACTGCCTGCATTGCCGGAGGTATTGTCTTGATCAAAGTGTCGTCGCGTTCAGCTGACTGCTGAAAGAGCAGGCTTATTCCTGCAAAGATCAGCAGACTTGCAGCGATTCCGGTATAAAAATAAGAAGAAAAAAAACGATATTGTGGACGGTATAACTTCTTTTTATTCTCATAGCGCAGATCGGGCGCTACTAATTTCAGCTGGTCATACAAAGCTGCATCCCGGTAAATTTCTTTTTTCCTGGAATGATGGTTTAACATTTTTATTTCTTCGCTGCTAATTGTCTTTTCTGCCCAGGCGATGGCATAATAATCCGTACATTCGTGTACTTCTTCTTTTTTGAGGTTATTTTTTAGTGCATATCGGATAACCGGAGGAGTTAATTTTGTCATTTTCATCCCTTCCAGCATCTCTTTCAAATCGGGATGTAGGAAAAGAAAAGCCTGTAACTCTTGCTGCGCTGCCAGACTCAATTGCCCGTCGAGGTATTCCGTAAAATAGGCTTCGTAATTTCTTATATTGATTTTCATGTTTTTTTACTGCTGTTTTTAAATCACTAGATCCGGTGTTTTTATGAATGTTTTCATAAAATGACGTGCTCTGAAAATGTAAACTTTTACCTGTGTTTCGGATAGGGAAGTGATTTCTGCGATTTCTTTATAAGAATAGTTTTCGTAATCCCTCAGTAATACGACTGTTTTTTGGATTGGAGGTAACAAATTCAGGGCATGCTCCAGTATTTCGTTGAGATCGGGGGTCAGAGTCGTCATCGGATAAGCATTGGTGTTGATAGTTTCAAAATCTGCATTCCGTTTTTCCCGCCGAAAGGTATCGATCATTTTCCGGTAAGCTGTCGTAAAAAGAAAAGCTTTAGCTTTCTCATAAGCGATTACTGATACATTTTCCCAGAGAATCAGATAACTGTCCTGTACCGTGTCGTCAGCCAAAGTTTTATTACGACTTGCTTTTAAAATAAATCGGAATAAAGCATCGGCATGTAGATCTACACATTGATTATATTCTTTTCTCGTCATGGCATGAATAATATAACGAAAAGTTACAAGAGATCCTATTCCGTTACTTTATTTTCCGATTTGGAAGAAACTGAAAAAGAGACAGAATTAAAGAAAATTTCTTTTTCTTCCCGGATCATATCCAAATGACGCGTCCGACCACCTATAGAAAGTTGATAGATATAATTTCCTCTAAAAATAAATCTTTTAAAGTAAGTCATTTCATATTTATCTTTAATAATTGTATATTCAATCTCCTTGATAAACATACTGTCGTGGGGGATTGTTTTTTCCTCTTTGAGCCTTGCTGTTTCCAATTCTAAACTTCCGTTTTTCAATTCATCGTAGAGGAACTGTGCATTTTCAGGGGTAAAAGGAATATTTTTAGAAGAAAAATCAGTACAGACTACTCCGGCAACACAGGTCAGATCTTTGGTCTGGTAAATGGCAGAGGGAATTCCGTTCACCATTTTGGTCAGTTTTTGTGAAGTATTGGGGAAGAGGAAAGAAATTTCTTCTTGGGTATCTATTCTATACCATTTTTCATCTGTCGGAAGAAGCGTAACAAATAAAAGCAGGAATTTGATCAATATCATGGTTATTGGTGCTTTTTCGTTATTTTTGTCGTAAAAATAGATGATTTGTTCGGAATATGAAAATTGCAGGACGGGAAGTCGGAGAAAAGCCTTTAATATTAGCTCCTATGGAGGATGTAACGAATCCGCCGTTCCGGAAATTTTGTAAGCGATACGGGGCGGATTGGTTATATTCGGAATTTGTGTCGGCTGATGCTTTGGTGCGTTCAATCAATAAAACCGTAAAGAAGCTTACCATCGATGAGGGGGAGCGGCCGGTGACCATCCAGATTTATGGCCGGTTTATCGATTCTATGGTGGAAGCGGCCCGGATCGTAGAGCAAGTACAACCCGATTTTATCGATATCAATTTCGGTTGCCCGGTTAAACGAGTGGCTCAGAAAGGAGCTGGAGCCGGTCTTCTGCGCGATATCCCGCTGATGGTGGAAATGGCGAAACAGGTAGTCCGTGCCGTCCAGGTTCCGGTAACGGCTAAGACCCGTTTGGGATGGGATGGCGAACATATCGTTATCGAAGAGATTGCCGAGCGTTTACAGGATGTCGGAATTCAGGCTTTGGCTATACACGGCCGTACCCGTTCCCAAATGTACACCGGTGAGGCCGATTGGGAACCGATTGGCAGGGTAAAGAATAATCCGAGAATAAAGATTCCTATTTTAGGTAATGGGGATATCACTTCTCCTCAGAAAGCGAAAGAGGCTTTCGAGAAATATGGAATAGATGGGGTGATGATTGGCCGGGCCACCATCGGGCATCCCTGGATTTTCAAACAAATAAAGCATTATTTCGAAACAGGCGAACTTTTACCCGATTTATCTGTTGCTGAACAAATCGAAATCATGAAAGAACAGATTTTATTGTCTGTGGACTGGATTGACGAAGTGCGTGGATTATTGCATACACGCCGCCACATGGCTGCTATGTTCAAAGGTTTACCGCATTTCCGGGATTTGCGGATCCGGATGTTACAAGCATCTTCCCTGGAGGAATTGTGGCGGGTTTTCGACGAAATCAAAGACAGATATGCGGGAGCCGATCATTCTATTTCCACGGATTTTACTTCGTTCCAGGGAATATAAACGGCCGGCAGATCTTTGCCTAAAACCATCATTCCACTGTTTTCTTGATCGACGTCGCAGGTCTCTCTCAGGCTAAGACTATTGCCGTCCCGGAGGGCGATAAACGAATATTTGTAATTTTTAGGCTCCACCGAACGGATATATTTAAAAGGAATCCGGTAAATGATATTGTCATTTTTCCCATCCAGCGTTTCTATATCGAGGGTTTCATCCAGATCATAAACTAAAGTACCTTGAACAATTTCGCCTGTCCGGGCTGTGACCTTACCTTGGATGGGACGGGGAGCAGGAAAATCGGCATAACCGAGACCGGACAATTCTTCGGGGCGGATGATTTCGAGTGTTTCAAACCGTTCCCAAGGGACCGAGACACTGCCCGTATTGGGCATATTGACCAGGATTTGGCCTATCGGATAAAGAATATCGGTATTCAGAAGTTGAAAGTTTTCGGCTATATCAGCTTGTGGAATAACTTTCAAAATAGCTTTATCCCGGACGATTTTTTTCATTTTGTTGAGTAATAAACAAATAGTTTCATTTTTATTCCAGTCATTCTTGCCTGTATTCCAGGTAATCAGACCTTTATATATCCCTTGGGTGCTTTTGAGAATACCATAAACCGGATGGAGGGGAAAACAATCTTCCTGATCAGCCGCTTGAAAGGTGATCTCGCTGATTTGTTCCCAAGGGATGTGAATAATTTCTTTATCGGTTGCAATTTGGAGGCTGTATCCGATATCCCGGGAACGATTTTTTACTACTTTGCACTCCTGTCCGTTTTTAAGAGTCAATGTGATTTCGTTGGGTCCGGTTAACCGGATGCGACTAAGGTTCCCGAATTGGCAGCTAAAATGATGTGTGGGGGGATAAGCCGACGTTTGTCCGTTGAATGAAAAAATGACTCCATCGCCTGCATGAAAGTAGCGTTTGTAAGGATTATTGATTTTGGAGGCTTCGAAGAAATCTATCCAGTAATTTTGGTTGCCTGCCCAAGTAATATACCCTTTGTAGGTTTTATTTTCGACTGTTAGGATTTCTCCGAAGATTCGGTACGCCGACGGATTTTGACTGAAAGTAGGGGTCACTACACCCATAATGAGCAAAGAGATCATGATAGTTTTCATAGCGCATTTTATTCATTTCAGCTATGACGATCAAAGAGAAAAGATTGTTACAGGTAAGGAAAAATTTTTAAAATTTACAGCTAAAAGTCTTTGCTCAGCCCTAAGGCTATAGCAAAGACTTTTAGAATGGCGTTCGGAGTTTATTTCAGAAAATCGATACTCAACGGATAGCGTCAAAGTATTCCCTCATTGGCTCGTATTGCTCCAACAATGATAGAAACAAGATTGCAAATAGTTAAAGCAATGAGGAAAAACACACCGATACCGATAAAACAAAGGATTATACCTCTTTTCTGAATCGGTGTATATCATTTACTTGTTTTATAAGCTCGCTAAAGCTTTTTCCATCCGCTGGATTGTTTCCTCTTTACCGATAATTTCGATCACATCGAACATGTGTGGGCCTTTGGCAGCACCGATAATGGCTACCCGGAAAGGATTCATCACTTTACCGAAACCCAATTGCTTTTCGTTGATCCAGGCACTGATCACCTGCTCTGTATTGGCAAAGGAATAATCGTCTATCGATTTCAGCACTTCTAACAACTCCTGCATCAAGGCAGGAGTCTCTTCTTTCCAGTATTTCTTACTGTCTTTTTCGTTGAATTCAGTAGGGGCGACAAAGAAAAAACGGCAATCTTCGTAGAGTTCGGATACGAAGTTGTAGCGTTCTTTCATCAAACCACAAATCCTTTCTACCTTCGGACGGTCGAATGCCAGATGATCGGCGGTCAGTAATTCGCCGACTTGCGTAGCCAGTTCGCTATCCGGTTTTGCTACCAAATATTTATGGTTAAACCATTTGGCTTTATCAGGATTGAAACGGGCTCCTGATTTGTTTACATGTTCCAGAGTAAACAATTTCGACAGTTCGTCCAAGGTAAAGATCTCCTGGTCCGTACCTGGGTTCCAGCCCAATAAAGCCAGCATATTGATAAATGCTTCCGGAAAATATCCGTCTTCTTTATAACCATGCCATTTTTCTCCTGTCGCTGGATCGGTGAATTCCATTGGAAAAACCGGGAAACCCATTTTGTTTCCATCTCTTTTACTTAATTTTCCATTTCCAACCGGTTTCAGGATCAAGGGCAAATGAGCGAATTCAGGCATCGTATCTTCCCACCCGAATGCTTTATAGAGCAGCACATGCAAGGGAAGGGAAGGAAGCCATTCTTCTCCGCGGATAACATGGGTAATTTTCATCAAATGGTCGTCGACAATATTAGCCAGATGATAGGTGGGCATTCCGTCGGATTTATAGAGTACTTTGTCGTCCAGCAACGAACTGTTGAAATGCACCTCTCCCCGGATGATATCCTGAAGGATCAAATTTTCGTTTTCAGGCATTTTAAAACGGATCACGTAGGGCGTATTCGAAGCTAACAACTGTTCTACTTCTGAAGCGGGTATATGAAGGGAATTCTTAAGCCGGCCTCTGCTCTTGGCATTGTAGATAAAGGTCTCACCTTTCCCTTCGCACTCTTTGCGCAGGGCATCCAATTCTTCTGCTGTATCGAAAGAATAATAGGCATTCCCGGATTCCACCAATTGTAAGGCATACTGTTTATACATTTCTTTTCTTTCGCTTTGACGGTAAGGACCATATTCTCCTCCAACTCCGACACCTTCGTCTACAGTCAGGCCACACCATTTCAGCGATTCGATAATGTATTCTTCAGCTCCCGCTACATAGCGGGTTTGGTCGGTATCTTCAATTCTCAAAAGAAAATCTCCTCCGTAATGACGGGCAAACAAGTAATTAAAAAGTGCTGTTCTTACTCCTCCCAAATGAAGTGCTCCGGTAGGGCTGGGGGCAAATCTTACTCTGACTTTTCTTTCCATGTACGTTGATATTTTATTTTCTTAAGATTTATCTAAAATATGATGCAATAATTCTTTTGCATATTCGATCCCTTTACGGATAGCGGTGTCTTTGGAAGTAATATTACTTAGGATCGGTTCAGCATGATTTAGCGGGCGGCTTGGGTCATCCGTCAACAAATACACCGTATATTTTCCATTCTTACCGTTTTTGGTTTTGCTAACCAGCCCCAACCAGATATCGATGGCTTGGTTGTCGACATATATGGTGCGTTTTACTTTATACATCCGTTCGCGTTTTGTCTTTTTTCTGAAAATTCATCAAACTGATAACAGCGATCAAACAGGCCATTGCCCCGATATTTACATATATCGGTGTCCGGTCTGTTGTGCTGTATAAGGTAAACACACTGGAGATCATAATCAAAAATGCGGTTAGCATAATGAGGATACGTATCATTTTCATAGGGCACTGAAACTTTTATAGAAAAATTCGTTCAAACGAGGTGCAAATCGGGATTTTTTCAAATAAGAAAAAATCCCTTTGCCAGAAGCATTCAAGGCTTATAAATTATAGCTATTCTTTACCGGATTTGCATAGATTTCCAGGAAAATATTGTTTAACATAGAAATATTTCCTTCCAGTTTATCTATTTTTCCAGTCATCACGCGGATAAAATTTTCCTTTTCTTCCGGAGTATAAAATTTAGCGAATTTATTAACCGAATGGAGTAGATCGTAAGCAATATAATTATTAGGCCACAATTTAAAATTCTTGTGAATTTTAGCATCGATAATGGCTGCTAAAGCTTCTATCCGATCGCCGTTACTCGGTAATTCGTCGAGAGCATCCCATTCTTCCTCAGTAAACCGATCGATATGAAAATGTACCCGTCCTTTATAGTCGCTCAACCCCGTTAGCATACTTTGCATATCCGCTTCAGGAGTTTTGATGTATTCTCCCACTGTTTTGGTATATAATTCAGCCGTCTTAAGGGCATCACAAGGTTCCCATTCGTATGAAATGGCTAAAGGCATCAAATGTAATTCCTTAAAGTTCGCTGCAAATTGCACTGGTCCGCTCATTTTGAGCATCTTGAGCAAACTGGGTTGGCTTCTGTCATTACCATTTTTGGTACGTCCTTCTTTTTCTGCAATCCATACCGAATCTTCGTTTTCCTGAATGACTTCCCGGATATATTTTGAACGGATGGCAGAACTGCTGAGCATTTCCCGCACAGTAACGTCCCGTTCGATCACAAAACAAGAATCCAGTTTAACTAAATCAGTTACCCATTCGTTGATAAGCAGATTGCTACCGATAGCGGCACGGGTATATTTATTGCCATTTTTTCTCAGCAAGACATTCAGTATGGCAGAATCAAGGATAATATCCCGGTGATTGGACATAAATAAATAAGACTGGTTTTTGTCCACCAGCTCCATACCGGAAACGGTTACTCCATCAGTGGTACTTGCCATCAGAGCCTGAATAGCCGGACCGAAAAATTTTTGTTGAAATTCGGCTCTGGTGCGGATGCCTTTTAGGGATCCGCGGATGGAATCAGTGTCCATCTTCATGAGATGTGAAAACAAAGTCAGAAATTCTTCTGATTGACATAAGCGCTCTATCGCTTCTTCTACTTCATTATCACAATAAGGTCTGATACTGTTAAATTCAGAGTCCGAGGTCATATTCTTAATTTAAAAACCAATTTTTACTCACATCCTTTTCACCTGCAAAGATATAACTAAAAGCTAAAAGCTGAAAGCTATAAACCAAAACTTGTATGAAAAAGCGTTTTAATCCATTTGCCGTTTTAAACAGTGCGACCGGGATAAACTTTTAAAGCCACAGCCAATACTTCCATTGCTTTCTTCAAATCGCTGATTTTTAGAACGTATGCAATTCGTACTTCATTCTTCCCTAAGCCTGGGGTGTAATAAAAACCATTCGCTGGAGCAAGCATGACCGTTTGGCCGTTATAGTCGAATTCTTCCAAAAGCCATTGGGCGAATTTTTCGGAATCGTCCACAGGAAGCTGGACAATAGAATAAAAAGCGCCTTTGGGTACCGGACATTTTACTCCTGGCATAGCATTGAGGGCAGCTACCATGAAATCCCTTCTTTTGATATATTCTTCATAAACACTTTCGAAATATTCATCCGTCGTGTCGAGTGATGCTTCTGCGGCAATCTGGCCTAAGGCCGGCGGGCATAAACGCGCCATACCAAATTTCAAAGCTATATTCAGCAGTTCATGATTTCTCGAAATGATGGCTCCTACCCGTATACCACATTCGCTGTAACGTTTGGACATGGAATCGAATAAAATGGTGTTCTGTTCGATGCCGGGCAGGTTCATGACAGAAAAATGTTTGAGTCCGTCATAGCAATAACGCCGGTATACTTCGTCCGAATACAGGTATAAGTCGTATTTTTTTATAATCTTGGCCAGATCCTCTAGTTCACTTGGGGAATACAAGTATCCTGTCGGGTTGTTGGGATTGACGATAACGATACCTTTTGTGCGGGGAGTAATTTGTTTTTCGAATTCGGAGATGGGGGGAAGAGCAAAATTATTTTCGATTTTAGCGGTTACGGTTTTTATTTTAGCGCCTACCATAAGGGCAAAAGCCGTATAGTTGGCATAAAAAGGTTCTGGGATGATAATTTCGTCTCCTTCGTTTAGCGTGCTCATAAAGGCAAATAAGATCGCTTCCGAACCGCCGGTTGTAATTAAAATATCTTCCTCATGGATATGAATGCCCAAATTTTGGTAATAACCCGCTAATTTGGTACGTAAAGTATGATTGCCTGCCGATGCGGTATACTCGATGACCGAAAGTTTCATTTTCCGGACTGCTTCAAGGGCGATTTCCGGCGTAGCAATGTCCGGTTGACCGATATTTAAATGATAAACTTTTATTCCTCTTTCTTTAGCCGCATCGGCATAAGGAACCAATTTGCGAATAGGGGAAGCAGGGACAGCTTTTCCTTTATCAGAAATTTGTAACATAACGTGTTGTTTGAAGGTTATTAGTTAAAAATGCCCCTCAATGTACGATATTTTTTATAATCCTGCAATCGTTTTTAGTTTTTCAATATGGAGTAATTTAATTTTTCTTCCTTTGGATTCTACGATTCCTTCTGTCTTATAATCGGAGAGTAATCGAATAACAGTTTCGGTAGCAGTACCCACAAAATTACTTAAATCTTCGCGGGTAATATTTAATTTGAGTGTACCATCGTTTTCCATACCGAAATCACTGGCGATCAATAATAAAATTTCTGCCAGTCGTTCCTTGACGGATTTCTGGGCAATATCCCGGATATAACGATTAGAGTCTCCCAATTCTTTACAGGCAATCTGCATCATATCGTATGCAAAACCGGAATTGGTTTTGATCAGATCCAGCAAAATGATATCCGGAATATAGCAAAGTATGGCTTCCGAATGTGTTTCTACTGAAGTACAAGCCGGCTCATGGCGGATAACAGACCGGAATCCGAAAATGTCTCCTTCTTGATCGAATTTGATAATCTGGTCTTTCCCCTCGTGCCCCGTTTGGTAAATTTTGATAATACCGCTGTACACGAAATAGCATCCTTTGATACGTGTTCCTTCGGCATAAATCAGTTCTCCTTTTTTATAATGGCGAACTGCATCTGGACGAAGTAAACTTTCCAACTCTCTCTCCGAAAGATTAGTAAAGGTCTGCTTTAATTTTTTACGACAGAGAGCAATGTCCGGTAGCGGTATTGGAGAAATCATGAATCGGTCGTTTTTCATTCGTGGTTGAACATTGAGGTCGGAATTTTTTCTGTTTTTATCGGGGCGGCCTCCAGCATATGACGCACAGTATCGGCAATTCCCTTTTCATCGTATCCGCATTCTGCATATAGCTGTTGCTGGGTGCCATGCTCGATGAAACGATCCGGTATGCCCAGGCGTTCAATTCGAGCCGAATAGTGATGGTCGGCCATAAATTCCAGAACAGCACTTCCTAAACCTCCCTGAATAGTCCCGTCTTCCAGTGTAATAATCTTATTGAATTTCTGAAATACATGATGGAGCAGCTTTTCATCCAAGGGTTTTAAAAAACGCATGTCGTAAAGAGCAACGGAACGATCGGACCGATTTTCGATTACCTGCTTTGCAAGATGCCCGATGGCGCCAATAGATAAGATGGCTACTTTGTCACCTTCGATCAGACATCTCCCTTTCCCGATAGGAACTTCCCGGAAAGGAGTATGCCAATCTGCCAGATAGCCTTTGCCACGCGGATAGCGGATAGAAAAAGGTCCCTGATTGTTCAGTTGGGCTGTATACATCAGGTTCCGGAGTTCCTCTTCGTCAAGAGGAGCTGCTATCGTCATGTTTGGTATACACCGGAAATAAGCCAGATCATAAGCACCGTGGTGAGTCGCTCCGTCGGAACCAACAAAACCTGCCCGGTCCAGACAGAACACCACATGCAGATTCTGTAAAGCAACGTCATGGATCACTTGGTCGTAAGCCCTTTGCATGAAAGAAGAATAAATGTTGCAGAAAGGAATAAAACCTTTGGCTGCAAGCCCCGCTGAAAAGGTAACTGCATGTTGTTCGGCAATCCCTACATCGAAACAACGATGAGGCATCTCCCGCATCATGATATTTAAGGAACATCCTGTCGGCATTGCAGGAGTAATCCCTATAATCTTGGAGTTTGCTTTCGCCAGTTCTGTTATGGAGTTTCCGAAAACATCCTGAAATTTTGCCGGACCGTTCGATGCAGACTCCTTGATACGCTCACCTGTTACCTTATTGTATTTACCCGGAGCATGCCAGACGGTTTGATTGTTTTCTGCTTCCTTGAAACCTTTTCCTTTGACTGTGATGCAATGCAGGACTTTCGGACCATGGATGTTTTTCAGGTCGCGTAAAATTTTTACCAGGTGGTGAATATCATGTCCATCCACGGGACCGAAATACCGTAACCCCATGGCTTCAAAAAGATTGCTTTGTTTGAGAAGCAAAGATTTTATGCTGTTGTCAATGTTCTGAATAAAATTTCTCATCCCAGGACTGATCCGGTTGAGTTTTCCCAGTACATTCCAAACATCTCCCTTGATTTTGTTATAGGTTTTCGAAGTACTGATATCCAGCAGATATTCGTTCAATCCACCGATATTGGGATCGATCGCCATATTATTGTCATTGAGGATGACCAGTAAATTAGAATCGTAAACTCCGGCATTATTAAGGGCTTCGAAAGCCATACCTCCTGTCATGGCACCGTCACCGATGACAGCCACACTTTGACGGTCGGTTTCTCCTTGCATCCTGGCTGCAATGGCCATACCCAAAGCTGCTGAGATCGAAGTGGAAGAATGACCGGTCCCGAAAGAATCGTATTCACTTTCGCTCATTTTCGGAAAACCGCTGATGCCCCCATACAAACGTTTGGTTTTGAATTCCTCTTTCCGTCCCGTCAGTATTTTATGAGCATAAGCCTGATGCCCTACGTCCCACACCAAATTATCATAAGGGGTATGGAGTACATAGTGTAGCGCAACAGCTAGTTCAACTGCTCCCAGACTGGAACCTAGATGACCTGGATTTTCCGCACAATCGTCAATGATTTTTTGCCGGACTTCCTGACATAATTGAAGCAGGGAATCTTCCGGTATCTTTTTCAGGTCTTCAGGGGTATTTATGTTTTCTAGAATACTCACTTCAATAAACTACAGTTCCTATTTTTTCACCTTCCATTAACTTCTTCAGATTGCCTTCTACATCCATATTGAAGACAACAATGGGTAAATGATTTTCTTTACACATGGTAGTTGCTGTGAGGTCCATCACTTTCAACCCCTTGTTGTATATTTCGTCATAAGTGATCTCTGCAAACTTGGTAGCTGTCGGGTCTTTTTCCGGATCGGCAGTGTAAATGCCGTCCACCCGTGTCCCTTTCAGCATGGCGTCCGCTTCTATTTCGATCGCTCTTAAGCTACTGCCCGTGTCTGTGGTAAAATAAGGATTGCCGGTACCTGCACTGAAAATAGTTACATAACCGTTTGTCAGGTATTCCACAGCTTTAGCTTTAGAATAAAATTCACCGATCGGTTCCATCCGAATAGCGGTGAGTACTTTGTTTTTGCAATTTTCGTTATCGAGAGCCGAACTCAAGGCCAGGCTATTGATAACGGTGGCCAACATACCCATACTATCACCTTTCACCCGGTCGAAACCTTTATTTGTTCCGCTTAATCCCCGAAAAATATTACCTCCCCCGATGACAATTCCTACCTGTACGCCCATTTCGGTGATTTCTTTTATCTGACGGGCATAACTTTCAACTCGGTTGACATCTATGCCATATTTTTGTGCTCCCATTAGCGATTCTCCACTTAATTTTAGGAGGATGCGGTTGTATTTCATCACTTTGTCGAATTATTAAGTATAACAAAATCAGTTTATCTCGGTATAAATTATTTAAAACGAAAAAAAAATTTCTTGGTTTTAAAAAAGATAGAACAAAGCTAATTAATTTTGTCTGATTCTTAAATGTTAGAATTGAAAAAATATTATTGATCGTTCAAATCAAAATAAGATGAATAAAACAGCCGATTATCGTTTAACCGTTATTGTGCCGGTATATAATGAAGAAGGAAATATTTTGCGTCTGGAAAGCGAGTTGGGGAAATTTCTCAAAACCTCTCTTTTGCCGGCTTGTGTACTATTCGTGAACGACGGTTCTAAAGATAATAGTGCGAAAATGATGAAAGAAGTTTGTCTGCGGAATAAAGACTTTTTTTATCTCGAATTGGCTCGTAACGGAGGCTTAAGTGCTGCTATGAAAGCCGGTATCGATTACTGTGATTCGGAATTTGTAGGATATATCGATGCCGATTTGCAGACAACTCCCGAGGATTTTAATTTATTACTCGAACAAGTGGAGGAATACGAAATGGTGATGGGCATCAGAGCCGGTCGTAAAGACAGTTTCGTCAAAAATATGTCTTCTAAAATCGCGAACGGTTTCCGGCGTTCGATGACACATGATGGAGTAGAAGATACCGGTTGTCCTTTAAAAGTGATGCGTACCCGCTATGCAAAACGAATTCCTTTTTTTACAGGTATGCACCGTTTTTTGCCGGCGTTGATCCAACTGCAGCATGGCAAAGTCAAACAAATTCCGGTGCGGCATTTTCCCCGGGTTGCCGGTAAATCGAAATACAATTTACGGAACCGCTTGATAGGACCTTTCAAAGATTGTTTTGCCTACCGTTGGATGAGAAAGAGATACATCAATTACGAAGTGGCCGAAACAGATCTTTGATTGTTCTATATTTTTCCTCTTTTGCTTTTTTGCATAATCCAGATATTTCGGGAGTACACCACCAATCCTGTCGATTGTCCTAAGATAAGTACCGGGTCGCGTCGGAAAAGGGCATAACTTACGATAATACCGGAACCGATCAGACTGATCAGCCAAAAGCCGAGTGGAAGAATGGATTCCTGGCGTTTGCGGGAATAGATCCATTGGTAGATAAAACGCAGAGTGAAAACAATTTGTCCCAACGATCCCCACAGGAGTAACCACAAGGGAATCTGCTCGTTGTTGAAGAATTGATCGAAAAATGCATGAGCTTCCGTAAATATATAGCCGATCGCAAAAAAAGGAGTAGCGATCAAAACGTATCGGAGCGGGCGTGGAATCTTTTTCCAGCTGTGTTTGATATCCAGATTCCAGATATAGATATAATACGATATCAATTGCCCGAAAATAATGGCGAAGTCATCCCGTAGCCAGCCATAAAAAAAGAGCAGATAAGAGCCTAAGAGGCTCAGTATCCAGAAAATCGAAGGAGAAACCACCTGTTTGGCCCTTTCCGACATAATCCATTGGAAAAGTAAACGCGCCGAAAAACACGTCTGGGCTAAAAAACCGATAATGTATATCATGAAAGAGTCAGTTTGTTTGAAATATAAAAATACGATAATTTCCGATGATGTAAGATTTTTTGTTTTCTAGAAACACTGCTAATTCTTGTTCTCTTTGCAACTCTTTGTTTCTCACAAAAAGGAGGAAGTCTTGTTGCTTCGATAAAACCGCAATTTCTTCCATGCTTCGGGAGGTTACTTCCTGATGAAGATAGGCATCCAGGTTTTCGCCACTGCGAAATTTATAGAAATAGTAATTTTCAATTCCTTTTTCATGCGCTATCTTTTGTGCTTGCCGGCTCATTTCCCGGAAGCCCATATAAGGATTCAGTGTCCGCAGGGAAAAAGAACCGATGAAAATGGCTAAAAGCAAGCCTATCGCTAAATGATTGGTCGCATTCAGGAATCGTTTTTGTTTTAATCGCAGAAGACTCAGCCCGGAAAACACCGTGAGAACCAAACAGGCTAAGGGAATCGGGAGGATTTTTAAAACAGGTAGATCGATATAGGGACCTGCTATGAACAGACCCGGAAAAGCCAGCAGTAAGATAACAGCCGGAATTGCAATAGAGAAACGTACCCATTTCTCTTGAATCTCCGGGAAGATCAAAAAGGCCAGATAGGCGATAAAAGGGAAAATCGGAAGCAGATAAATATCTAGTTTCCCGCTGGATAGGGATAAAGCGATAAAGGTGGTGGTGATCACCGTGAGAAATAATTTTTTTAAATCGGTGTCGATCAGGCGTTGTTTGAGCCCTATGAGGATAGTGGCAACATAAAAAATTACCCAGGGAGCCAGCGAATACCAGATTGTTTTAAAATAATACCAGATCGGTTCTTTATGGTGGAAAGAATCGATCGCCCGGTTGACGGTTTGGTTAAAAAGCAGGTTGTTAAGGTAGGCGGTACCTCCCTCAAAAAATACACCGGCAAACCATAACAAAGACAGCCCCAGCATGATGCCCCATTGCTTCCAGCCCAGATAACGACCGAAATGCCGGAGTTTTCCTTGGAAAAATAGAAAAGTGGGAATGGTTAATAAGGGAACTAAAATGCCTACCGGTCCTTTCGTGAAAACCGCCAGAAAGATATAAACAGGGAGTTTTAGGGAATCGAACCGGCTTGCCCGACCGGAATAAAGTTTATAAAAAGTATAGAGCGAAAGCACAATGAACAGACACATCAGCATATCCATCCGCAGTACGATAGCCGAACCTACGAATAAACCCGAAGTGATCAACATCAGTTGACCGCTATTGCGCAAACTTTCCGGCAGATAGGAGGCTGTCCATTTGTCCATAATATAGAGAATCAACAAAGCAGGAAGCAAGGAAAATAAACCTAGAAAAAACATGCAATGATCTCCGCAAAGCCATTTCCCCAGCATGACGATCCAAAGGTACAAAGGCGGTTTATCGGCATAAACTTCTCCGTGGTTCCAAAAAGTAAAAATGCTGCCGTTTCGGATGGCTTCATCCGCTATACTCAAGTATTTCAATTCATTGTTAGGGGTAAAATCCCTGAAAAATAAAAGAGGAATGAAGCACACAAAAATCAATACATATTTTAAAAATTTCATACGCAACAATCAAAAATGATTACTTATAATAAAAAATCAAAATTAAAGGTTCAGAAGATATAAAATGCCATATTTTGTTTTTTTAACATTCATGATGGTCCGATAAAGAGATTTATTTTTAGTATATATATTTTTAAGTCATATTTTTGTCTGATAATAATTAGAATGAATATGACTCCTGCTTATTTCCTCCGGCACCGCTTGTTCCGGATCTTGTTTTTGTTGTTGATTTGTTACTTTTCTTTTTTTATGAATAATCGGCTTATTTATGCCGATATCATGGAATCCCGGAATTTAGTCACTGCACGTGAAATTGTCGCAGAGGGGAATTGGCTGATTCCGACGATGAACGGAGAATTACGCCTCGAGAAACCTCCTTTGCCAACTTGGATTGCTGCTGTGGTCGAGATAGTTTCACCCGATAATTTACCATTACAGCGAGCTGCTGCCGGCTTGGTTGCTACGTTGCTGGTGTTTTTCGTCTATTTGTTTGCCAGCCGGCAAACGGGAAACCGTTTATTGGGGATGATTGGTGCCGTTACCCTTTGCACTTCGTTCAATATTATCCTGATGGGGCGTACCGCCACTTGGGATATTTATTGTCATGGTTTTATGCTAGGGGCTATTTACTTTCTATTTAAAGGAGGACAAAAAGAAGGAAAAAACTGGAAAGAGTTCTTATGGGCCGGTTTTTTCATGGGTTTGTCTTTTTTAGGAAAGGGACCGGTATCTTTTTACGCTTTGTTGTTGCCTTTTTTGATTGCCTGGGGATTAGTGTACCGGCCGTCCTTGCGGGGGAAAATCGGCCCGTTGGCGGTTATGGTGATACTCTGTCTGGTGATCAGTCTTTGGTGGCCGGTATTATTATATTTCACTCACAAAGAGATCCTGTTGTCGGTATGGGATAAAGAAGCGACAGCTTGGTTCGAGCGGAGTGTGCGTCCATGGTATTATTATTGGAAATTTTTTGTCGAAACCGGTGTTTGGGCCTTGTTTTTGCTTACTGCTTTGATATGGCCCTATTGGAAAAAAAAGGTTTATTTCAGGAAAGAATATCTGTTTGCTGTTTGTTGGGTCTTTATGGTTTTGATATGTCTGTCGGTCCTGCCTGAGAAAAAAACACGCTATCTGTTACCCATCCTCATTCCTTCGGCTTTAGTGATAGCCCATCTATTCATGTATTGGTGGCAGGTTTGCCAGCGGGGGAGATTAATGGGAACCGAAAAAATACTGTTGCGGACCAATGCATTTTTGATTGCTGCTATTGTTTGTCTATTGCCTGTCGGCATATATATAGTGTTTTATCGGTCGGTAAAACCTGATCTGACCTGTTTTATTTTCCTCACTCTTCTGCTGGAAGCTATCGGGATCTGGCTTTTCCGGTCAGCTCTTCGGGATAAACCTTTGAGTTATATTGGGGGAGTATTGTGTCTGTTTATGGGGGTAGAGATATGGGGATTGCCTGTTGTAGTCTCTTTATTCAATAACCCCGGTTTGAAGAGTATTCATGCAGTGAGGGAGATCGGAAAATTGAAAGAACTGCCTTTTTATTACGATTGCCGCGAAGAATTGCGCATCGAGATTGTCTATGAAGCCGGACGGAAAATTTTACCTTATTGCTTTCAGGAAGAGAAACGATTGCCGGCTCTGCCTTTTGTACTGGTTTCTCAGGAAAGTGCTGAAAAAGTGTTGCCGGCAGACCTACAACAACACCTTCGATGGGAGGTGATCGGGCTGTATGACGATAACAAACGTCCGGCCGATACACCTTGGCATTCTCCCAAATTTGTGCACTATGTTACTTTAGTTTCTGCTGCAGTTCCTTCCCGGAATTCAGAAGTTACTCCATAAAAAATCCCCCCGAAAAGTTCGTGACTTTCGGGGGGGAGATTTATATCAGATTACAATGAATTAATCATTCAGGGTAAAACGGATAAATCCGGTTACGGTCAGATCTTTGTCATTGCTTGTCAGATAAGCTTTTACCGTTTGTTTGGCTTCTTTGATGAAAGCCTGATTCAACAGTGTAGCTTCCTGATAGAATTTATTCAAACGACCTTCGGCAATTTTGTCCAGCATGTTTTCAGGTTTCCCTTCTTCGCGTGCTTTTTCACGGCCGATTTCCAATTCATGTGCAATCACTTCCTGAGCAACATCGTCCTTATCGACTGCAATCGGAGCCATAGCGGCAACCTGCATTGCAATATCTTTTTCAACCTGATTGTCGGCTTTTTTGTTAAATCCGACGATAGTTGCCAGTTTATTTCCCGGGTGAATATAAGCGATCGTTGCTTCAGCTTCGATTTTGCCGTAATAAGCCAGTTCCAGTTTTTCACCAATCACTCCGGTTTGTTCTGAAATCTGGTCTGCGATAGAACGGCCGTCGATTTGTAAAGCCAATAAACTTTCTTTATCTGCCGGCATATTTTCAAATGCACAGTCGAGAATCTTACGGGTGAAGTTGATGAAATTTTCGTTTTTAGCCACGAAGTCGGTTTCACAGTTCAGGCTTACCATCACTCCTTTGTTGCCTTCTGCACGGGACAGAACACAACCTTCTTTCGCTTCCCGGTCAGCACGTTTGCTGGCTACAATAAGACCACGTTTACGAATGATATCTACGGCTTTGTCGAAATCTCCTTCAGCTTCCTGAAGAGCTTTCTTACAGTCCATCATTCCGGCGTTAGTTGCGTGGCGCAACTTCATGACATCAGCTGCTTTTATTTCCATGTTGTAATTGTTGATTTAAGATTTGCGATTCACAATTTCAAATTCAGATTGCTTTGCTTGTGGCAAAACAATCCGAATTTATCGTGATAAAACTGAAATCGGGTTATTCTTCAGAAGCTTCTTCTGTAGCAGTTACCTCTTCGGTTTCTTCTGCTGCCTTTTCTGCTTTTTTAGCTACCGGCTTTTTGTCTGTAGCTTCCTTGTCTTTTTCTGCTTTCCGTTCAGTCAGACCTTCTTTGATAGCATCGGCTACTTTGTCGATAACCAGGCTGATAGAAGTAGAAGCATCGTCGTTACAAGGGATCACAAAATCGATACAGCTCGGATCTGAGTTGGTATCAACCATAGCAAATACCGGAATTCCCAGACTCTTGGCTTCTTTCACTGCGATGTATTCCTTCATAACATCCACAACGAAAAGTGCTGCCGGCAGACGGGTCAGATCAGCGATACTGCCTAAGTTCTTCTCCAATTTAGCCCGTTGGCGAGCAATCTGAAGTTTTTCCCGTTTTGACAGATGGTCGAAAGTTCCGTCTTTTTCCATCTTGTCAATGGTTGTCATTTTCTTCACAGCCTTACGGATTGTCGGGAAGTTGGTCAGCATACCGCCCGGCCATCTTTCAGTCACATAGGGCATGTTTATATTAGCGATTTTTTCAGCAACAATGTCCTTAGCCTGTTTTTTTGTTGCAACAAACAGAATTTTACGACCCGATTTAGCGATCTGCTTCAGTGCGGCAGAAGCTCTTTCCAGCATGATAGCTGTTTTGTTCAGGTCAATGATGTGGATATCGTTACGCTCCATAAAGATATACGGAGCCATTTTAGGATTCCATTTACGGGTAAGGTGTCCGAAGTGACAACCTGCATTTAATAATTCGTCGAAATTTGTATTTGACATTTTGGTGTTTTTAAAAAGTTTACATTCTTCATTTAAGCAATTGTCAGGTAGTCCCACTGAAGGAGTCCTGTCAATTTAGATACTAAACTGAAATTAACGTTTAGAGAACTGGAATCTCTTACGTGCTTTGGGCTGACCCGGTTTCTTACGTTCAACTTCACGAGGATCACGTGTCATGAAACCTGCAGCTCTTAATTTGCTTTTATCTTCGGCATTGATTTCAACCAAAGCTCTGGCAATTCCCAAACGCAAAGCTTCTGCCTGGCCTTTGAAACCACCACCGTCCAGATTAACTTTAATGTCATACTGACCAGTAACTCCCAATAGCTCAAGCGGTTGTTTTACAATGTACTGGAGTGTAGGTAAAGTAAAATATTCTTCCAACGGACGTTTGTTGATGATGATATTCCCTTTTCCTTCACTGACGTAAACGCGAGCGACTGCTGCTTTTCTTCTTCCGATTGCGTTAATTACTTCCATGATCTGTTATTTTAAAGAGTTTAAATCAATTACCTTCGGCTGCTGAGCTTCGTGTTTGTGTTCTGCTCCTGCATAAAGATGAAGGTTTTTCAAAACTGCTCTTCCCAGACGGTTTTTAGGAAGCATTCCGCGTACGGCATGTTCGATAACTCTTTCCGGATGTACTTTCAATACAGCTGCCGGAGAGGTGTGACGCTGACCTCCGGGGTAACCGGTGTGGCGGGTATATAACTTGTCGGTCATTTTGTTGCCCGTCAATACCACTTTGTCGGCGTTGATGATGATAACGTTATCTCCGCAATCTTCAAACGGAGTAAAGGACGGTTTATACTTGCCTCTTAACAGTTTCGCAACTTTGGCAGCAAGGCGTCCCAAAACCTGATTCTCTGCGTCAATCAAAACCCATTCTTTTTGTGCGGTGGCTTTGTTGACATAAGTCGTTTTGTAACTTACTTGATCCACTTTTTGAAATTTTTAATTATACATCTGTTTGTTTTTTGTCCTGATGAACACTTGCAATAAATCAGTTTGAGAAAAAAACGCATCGGTCGGGCAAGACCAAAATCTCCTACTGAAAAATGTGCCTGCAAGATAAATGGCTAAGGTTCAGTCTTGCAGTTTAAAGTGTGCACCACTCCAAAATGAGGGACAAAATTAATCAAAGATTATTTATAATCAAATAGTTTTGCGGGAATAAATAGGTTTTCTGCAAAAATCGGGATATTATTTCTTTTTTAGGGAGAGAACACTTCTTATAACTTATCTTATTCCCGGTGGGGGAACGAGATGAATATAAGAAGTGTTCCAAAATTACCGAAGGCTGCGAGAAAAGTTTAGTCCTGTACTGCTACAGCACTGATTTGTCCTTGGAAATCTGTAAATACACTGACTTCTGTACATTCTGCCGTATTAGTGGTTCCTAATTTCAGGGCATGGATTTTTCCAGTATCGCCGTCTGTAATCACTAACAGGCATTTATTGGCGAATGGCACCATTTTACTGCCTGTTTTTTTAAGTATTTTGATAAAACCAATCTGTTCTCCAGGGGAATATACTTCCTTGTATTGAGGTTGACGTCCTGAGTAAATGATCGCCCGGACAATATTGTCGGCAACATAATACACAACGTCTTCTGTAGAGTTGAAAGCAAAAGAAGTAGCACGCTCAATATCCGGAGCATCCGTCACATCTACATAAAGGCGCGGATTGAAAGGCGAACGGCTACTTTTGGTTAGATTAAACAAACCGATTTTGCCTTCTTTTTCCAATACGAAACAGTGGTCCTGGCGTGTATCTCCTCCGGCCAGTAACGTATAGCCTTTCATGTTATTCATATCGAATCCTGCGATGGGATGTTCTGCTTCATCGCTGACGGGATTGGTGAATTTGTATACTTGTGAGTAAGAATTGATGTAACCGCTTGTCGTGAAGAAAGTACCTCTTTCAGGGTCGAACCAGGCCAGATTGGAATATTCCGAAATACACCCGTTACTCGTATAATCTCCCGGCACATCCAACGCAAACTTATTAAACGCCGTCGCAGTGTTCCGTTCCGTTTGTAAACCGTATATACGTCCTTGATTGGATAATACGGCATAATATCCTCCCACTAAGCCGTAGTAATCGATATCGAGTTCGACGAAAGGGTCGTAAAAATTTTCTTTCCCCTCCATCAAAATGCTGTAATCTAAAGTGTTGATTCGGAAAAGATTGTGCCGGGAGGCGCCATGGAGCATATAGGTCATGCGTCCCTCCATATAACGGGCTTGAGCGAACATCCATTTCACTATCCCGTCAAAAGGCTTACCGTTTTGTTTGGAATAAACAACGTGTCGATAGGAGGTAGGTCGTATGCGATTGGTCTCCGTGTCTTTATAGCCGGAAGTAAATAGAGAATCCTGTACGATGGTGAAATCGGTGGTTCGGCCGTCTTGCGTGTAGGCCACCACCAGACCCTGGCCCGAACTGGCATCTACCTGCACTTTCCACAGGATACTTTCCATTAGATCGGTTGTTTTGTCCTTCACTTTGTACCACAGCCCGTAGGACGAAGCATCGGGGATATCCTCGACATAGTATTTTAACTCCTTTCCCGTACCGATAATTTTCGACATGCTAAAGTCTTCTCCCGGTTTCAGAGTCAGGCGCCATTCAAATTCCAACTGGTCTTGTGAAACGCCGGATTTAGAAACTTTCGGTTTAATAACCAGCGTATCTTCGCGTGTAATAAGATGGGTCACGGGAATACCCGTTGTGTCGATCACGATGTCCGGCAGAGGGGTGCCGGCATAAGTCGTTTTGTCCTCATAGGAACATGCATACGGCAAACACAGCAGTAATGCCAGGATGCAATGTATTATAGTATTCAATTTGTTCATCATAATATTCGTTAGATTAGTGAAGGGGAATAATCGGAGTACCGGCGGCCGTTCCGTCATCGTGTAACATGGGGGTACCGTGTTCCTTTTCGTAGGCGCGGACAACATTTCCAAAATTGCGCCCCATGACATAGGCTTCATCAACAGAAACGATGCCTTCATAATAATAAAATTCTTTCAAACCGGTCACCTGCATGAATATCCGGTACACTTGCGTGCTATATGTCGAGCAAAAAAAGAAACGCATGGCATTCCACGTTGCGGGACGCATTACTTTCTGACTCCAGGTAATGACAATGGAGCGGTTTTCGTTCAACCCTATGGAAAAATCCTTATTCTCCTTGATTGTCAGGTTTAGTTTCAGTTCTTTGTCTTTCAGTTCGTCCCGGTTAATGACCTCGACCTTAAATTTGCCATATTCTTCATTGGCTTTCACCACCCCACCCAGGATAGTGTAGTCTTTTCCTGCTACTGCCGTATTTTTCAAATCCTCTTCTTTCGTTCCTTCGGCATCCGGAATGAAAGTGCCCTCTACATAGCGGTCGTAATCCACAATATCTCCCGTTACCGCCAAATCCAGGACGATAGTGTCCTTCGGCAAGGTTTCTACGCCTTCTCCGTAGAATGAATGATTTACTGAGTGTACCCAGAAACCGACCGTATTCTTGCCTGTGTAAGGTTCCAACTCCGATTTTTCACATCCGGCAAACAGTAGGCTACAGCTTGCTGATAGAAGTATAATTTTTAAATATATCTTGCTTAACATAGATTCTTAATTTAAGATGAATATCTTGTTCGTTTTCATTCTACCCGTCCTCCTAAAGCGATTTCATCATTGGGCATCGGGTATTGATATTGCAAATCGGTCATTTCTCCGTTATATCCAGGTATGGTTTCCAGGCCTTTCCGCTTGTAGTAAAAAAAGATTTGTCCTTCACCGACAAACTCCTTTCGGTATTCTTTGTAAATTTCTTCTTTTACCTGTTCGTCCGTCAGGCTTTCCGGCAATTGTTCCCCTAATGCAATTCCGCGGTGTTGGCGGACGGTGTTCAGATAGTCCAGTGCTTTGGCTTTATCGTAGTCGGCACCTGCTTCCATCCGGCATTCGGCGGCAATGTAAAACATTTCCGTGATGCGTATCATGGGCACCATGCGGCTATAGTCCGTCGTTTGTTCGGTATGCTGGCGCAATTTGACTATACCGTAATTGTTTAAGCTCGAACCTTGTGGAAGCAGGCAGTAAACATAACGCCAATCAGTATCGCCCACACCTGGTGTTTCATAAATCTCTTCTGCTTTGGCTTGGGTCAGATAGCACACCTGATATGTGTTGCCCGGGCTTGAAGCATCGAACCAGTTGCGGGTTCCCTGGGTGTGGGTTTGATACTCGGCCAGTTTTTCGACTGCCATCGTGAACAAATGTTCGTTGCGGAACAACAAATCGCATTTCCACCATTCGTTATTTTTAACAATTACAGCACTCTCGCTGGCCCAGTAATAATTGGCATTTGCAATCAAATCTTCGGCGATTGTCAAAGCTTTGCTTTTAGCTTCCGGTGTACCTTCCCACATCAGGATGCGGGCGTACAAGGCTTGGGCCGCATAATAGTTCATCCGGAACCGCCGGTCGATGACACCATTGTTATAATCATCCGTAGCCAGAAAAGACTGGTCGGTATAAGGCAGGTAATAATCCACTTTTTCACGTCCTGTGATGGGATCCACATACAGGTAACTGATCGCTTCCTCGATGTCTTGACGGAGATAAGCGAAAAATTGTTCATAACTGACTTGTACTGGTGCATATTTGTTGAAATCCAAAGAATAAGGGATGGCTGGCATATGAAGCAACTCCGGTCGTCCCCCTAAATTCCCTTTGCCGAACATGCGCAATAGGTCGAAATGCACCAATGCTCTTAAACCCAATAATTCTCCCCGTACCAACGAATCCACTACCGGGGCGATAACCGACCGGTTTTTCTCTTCGTAGTTCAGGATATTGTTGATATTCGCTATTGTTTCATAGCCGTTTTTCCAGATACTGTTCCGGTAAGATACGAATGGAGAGTTCTCATATAACAAATCCAGGACATTTAAATCCGGCGCAGCGGATACCCGGGCATAGTTTTGGGAGACGAATTCATTCACGTGCCAGGTCCATGTCTTACCATACATTTCTGGTTTGGACATTTTGACATACACTCCGATGACTGCATCCTTGAATCCTGTTTCGCTGCTGAAATGCGTATCGCTCGGTATCTCCGTTTTGGAAGTGACGTCCAGCCAGTCGTTACAAGCGGTAAATAGTGGCAGCAGCAAGGACAGAGACCATATTGTTTTTTTTATTGGCTTCATATTTATTCATTTTTATAGTTGTGACGGTTAACTTAAAAAGTAGCGGACAATTGAAAGGTCAGTGTTCGGGAAAAGGGATAAGTTGTGCCCCGTTCGATTTGGATGGATGAAATTTTCGCCACCTCATTCATCAGAGCAGTCAATCTCAGGCGCTCAAGGCCGATTTTCGAAATCCATTCCCGTTTAAAGTCGTAATAGACAGAAATCGAAGAGATATCGAATTCTTTCTGGTCTTGCACGAAACGACTGGTTGCCTGAGTCGGATTTTGTACCCATCCGTCTTGGGAATACCAGTAAATACCGTTTCTCAGATCATAAGGTGTACGGCTTTTGTAGCGTTTAAAAAAGGCCTGGTGCCCTACGTGATTCCAGCGTTCCGTCAATACTCGTCGGTCGAAGTTCTGCGTGATGTCTGCATTTTCTACCATATTGACCAATGTATTGTTATACAGCTGACCACCGCCCAGATAACGTCCGGTGACGGAAATACCGATGCCTTTATATTCTCCTGTGATCCCGACGGTACCCCGGTAAAGCGGGACGCTCACGCCGCAAGCCACCCGGTCTGTATCTTTCCAGATATAAGTGCTGCTGCCGTCCTGTTTGCGATACATTTCCAAACCGATAGCGGGGTCGATGCCTAACGAGGGAACGGCGAATATAGTGTTCATACTCAATCCGTCTTGATATTGGGCTACCGGCAACGCTTGGTCGGTTTTTGCTGCCAGGGCGGCCTGGTTATCGTTGAATTGTTTCATGGCATCGGAAATTTTTAGGATTTTATCCTTGTTATAGGCGATAGAACCGTTGAGGCGTACGAAGCCGTCGCGTGATTGCCAGGGAGTATACGATGCCAGTATTTCAAATCCTTTGTTTTCCACTTTGCCTAAATTTTCCGAAACGGTTGTGAAGCCTGTAGAAGGTGCGATACCTACACTGGAAACCAGATCCTTTGTTATGGATTTATAAAAATCCATGCGGATATCCACCCCCATAAATACGGCATCCAAACCGAGGTTATAGTCCATTTTCTGTTCCCATTTCAATTCCGGATTTTTCATATTTTGCAAATAGGAACCGATGGCTCCGCGGTAACGGTCGGCAGTATAATAACCGTTGATGGCGATGGATTTGTTATTCTGGAAATTCTGATTTCCTGTTGTTCCGATAGACGCACGCAATTTTAACGTCGTCAGCCATTCCACATGATTCAAAAAAATTTCCTTATGTATGTTCCAGCCGATACCTACGCTCCAGAACGTTGCCCAGCGTTTATCGTTCCCGAACATGGAAGAACCGTTCGAGCGCAAGGTAAAATCAAATAAATACTTATCTGAATAGGTATATGACAACGTGCCCAGGATTCCGAGGTCGCGTTTGGTTTGAGCGATACCCGACGGACGCATGTCCTTCATATATTGGGTGGCGAACATGATATCGTTCATATTGTCGGAGGGAAACCCTTCTGCATAGTTGATGACTTCTGTAGAAATGCTTTCTGACAGGTTATACCCCAGATTGACAAACAAATTGTGTTTCTCATGAAACTGTTTATAATAGTTCAGCAAAAATTCGCCCGAAAGGGTAGAACTTTTTCCGTTATTTACCTGATAAGACCCTTTCCGGGCAGCGTCTTCCCCTTTGTAATTGGCAAATTTGGAATGAGAAGCCGGGTAATATTGTTCGGCATCGTTATTCTTTACGGTGATTCCTAACTTCCCGCGTAGTCTCAACCCTTCGATGATCGTCCATTCTAAAGAAGTATTATTGGTAAACTGTCGGTAACTGGAAGTGAGCGATGTGCCGATTTCCCCGTCGCGGTAAGGGTTCGGACGGCTCCCTACTTGCACGGCGAGCAGGCCGTTTTCGTCATACATATCTTCGTATGGATTCAGTGTGGCATAAGTATTGAAACTGCCATAGGGGGTATCCTCCGATTTGTTTTGTATGAAAGAGGCGCTGTTCTGAAATCTCAATTTATTTTTATAATTATACTGCAAATTAAATGTTCCGCTCAAATTTTCACGTCCGGACTTTTTCATAATACCCACATTGTCCGAGTAAGAGAAATTCAGGCTGGTACGCAATTCGTCTTTTCCTAATTCAATCATCAGGGAATGCTTGTGGCTGTAGCCGAATTGTACCGGCTTGGAGAGCCAATAAGTGTCGAGTCCCTCTAAGGCTTTCTTGCGTAATTTGTAATATTTTTCCATTGCGGCAGGATCCGTTTCCGGATATACTCCTTCTGCAAATTCCACATCTAACTTCTCCAAGGCGTTGCACAAATCATAGCTCGACAGGTCAGGCATATTCAAGTCCAAACTTCCCGTATAGCTGAAACGTGGTTGCTGGGAATTTAAACGCTTTGTCTCGATAACCACCACTCCGTTTGCTGCTTTCGAGCCGTAAATGGCTTTAGCTGCAGCATCTTTCAATATGGTCAGGCTCTCCACCCGTTGCATGTCCAGATCGAAAATTGTCTCGGCCGAAGTCTCAAAACCGTCCAGGATAAACAACGGTTGGTTCGGTTTATTTTCATAATTGCCTTTCAGATCGCTATGCTGGTCGGCTGCTGGGAAAGAAGTTCCGCCGCGCATGTTCATATCTGGCAGGGCATTCGGATTGGAGCCTAATGCCAGATTGTCCATAACAAAAACAGTCGGATCTAAATTCTTTAAACTTTGAAAGATGTTCGTGTTGCCTACTCGTTTCAAATCATCTCCTTTAACCACAGTGGCAGAACCGGTAAAACTTTCGGCTTTCCGCTCCATTATACCGGTCACAACCACTTCTCCGATTTCCACCGCATCTGTTTCCAATACCACCTGAAGATCTGTTTGTCCCTTGTATACTATTTCATGGGTTTTCATCCCTACGAAGGAAAATACGATTTTCATGTCTTTTGTTTCCGGTACATATAAGCTGAACTTTCCTTCATGATCGGTTGCCACGCCTATGGATGTCCCTTTTATAGTAACCGTTACGCCTGGTAATGGAGTGCCTTGTTCATCTTTTACCACTCCGGTCAATTTTAACTGTTTAGAGGTTTGTTGCAAATGTGAGAACCGGATTTCCGGAAATCCGAAAGCTTCCGGTATAAAAATTTGCAATAGCATACAGACGAATACAATTCTTGCTGTCCGGCAAAGTTTTCCCTGCCGACATTTGATTGTCGGATTTTTTTCCATACATTTGTAGTAATTAGTTTGTAATATAATTAATTAAAGTGTCGCAGGAATTTCCGAATCTCCCAAATGGAAATTTCTGCGTTTTTTTGTAATTATTCTATCAGGTGATTCACCTCCTTTCGTTTTTTACGTAGTTATGGTTTGTATGGGATGTTTATCCATCACAGACAAATGTAATGGATTGTTATATCAATCCAAAATGTTTTGATTAAAATATTTCTTTTGGCTTCTAATTGTTTTGACATGAATAAAGAACATACCATGATCGAGGAAGCTGTCATCAAAATGGTACGACAAAAAAGATTGGAAGCAAATATTAATCCGAGTAAACTTGCTGTTGAAGTTGGATTGCCACGGGATTTCGTCAGAAAAGCAGAAAATTTTACTAAAGGCTATAAATACAACATCAACCATCTGAATGAATTTGCTAAAATTCTCCAATGCAAAATTGCCGATTTTTTCCCCGAGCCTTATTTGAAAGAGGATTGCATAGAAGAATATCATATTATTGTTGAAGACAGAAAGAAAAAATAATCTACTTTTGCAGCAGATTCAAGCACAGAAATATGGCAGGTATTTATGTTCACATTCCTTTTTGTCGAAGTAAATGTTTTTATTGCGGATTCTATTCTGTTGCTTCTTTACACCTTAGAGAGCCCTATGTCACGGCATTGTGTCGCGAAATGGAACTGCGTAAAGCTTATTTGTCTGCACAAGAAACGATAGACACGCTTTACTTCGGAGGGGGGACACCTTCTTGTCTGCCTGAAGAAGATATAGAAATCATCATACATAACCTGACCTGTCATTGGAAATTATCTAAACAGATCGAATGCTCTATCGAACTGAATCCTGAAGATGCCACTCCTGATAAACTTAGGGGATTACGCCGTTTAGGATTCAATCGGCTAACAATTGGAGTTCAGTCGTTTAATGATCATGTGTTAAAGCAAATCAACCGTACTCATACTGTCGCCCGGGCCTTGGCAGCTATCGAGCAAGCCGCTGGCTGTGGATTCGATAATATCGGGATCGATCTGATTATCGGATTGCCGGGATACACCACCACCGATCTGGAAAAAGATTTATGCATACTTAATTCATTGCCACTGTCTCATTTATCGGTTTATATTTTAAGTATTGATAACAACAGTGTATTTGAAAAGTTGCTTCAAAAAGGAAAATTCAAGCCTTGGGAGGATGATGTTTTAGCTGAGCAATATTTATTGGTGTCCGATTATATGAAAAATATTGGTTTTGAGCATTATGAGATATCTAATTTTGCGAAAAACTCTAAATATTCTAGGCACAATACGGCCTATTGGCAACAAAAGAGATACATCGGTCTGGGAGCGGCGGCTCATTCTTATGATTTGGATTCCCGTCAGTGGAATATTTCCAATATAAAAACTTATATTGATACTTTAAGTAAAGATCAATTGTATTTTGAAAAAGAGATTCTAACGAAACGGGACAAATACAACGAATACATCATGACCGGTTTGCGGACAATGTGGGGAGTTTCCCTGGAAGTATTGACTACGGAATATGCTGAATTTTGGAAGGATGTCGTTAGGAAAAAGGATGAATGGATAGATAGGGGTTTTATGCGCGAAACAGACCGGAAACTTCGGTTGACAGAACGGGGTTGGCTCATTTCCGATGATATATTCAGCGGGTTATTTTCCTTGTCATAAGAAAGTTTTTATTATCTTTGCATTCCCCGTCTTAAATGGAAGAAAAGACGGGAATTTTAATCATTAAGGTGTAAATGAAACAAAATGAGCACGAAAAAATTATCGGTTAAAGACTTGTTGCAATCGGGAGATTGCGGTCAGGAAGTGGAAATCAGAGGTTGGGTAAGAACCAAAAGAGGCAATAAACAAGTGAATTTCATTGCTTTAAACGATGGTTCTACGATCAATAATATACAGGTTGTGGTCGATATGAATAATTTCTCCGAGGAAGTGATGAAGAAGGTGACCACAGGTGCTGCTGTTTACATCAAAGGGCTTTTGGTTGAGAGCGAAGGAAGCGGACAAGCTCGTGAAATTCAGGCACGTGAATTGCAGGTATTGGGGGAAGCAGACCCGGAAAAATACCCGATTCAACCGAAAAAGCATAGTTTGGAGTTTCTGCGGGATAATGCTCATTTGCGTTTCCGTACCAACATGTTCGGAGCTATTTTCCGGATCAGGCATGCCATGGCTTTTGCCATTCATCAATATTTCAACCAGCATGGTTTTTTCTATTTACATACGCCCTTGATCACCGCTTCTGACTGTGAAGGTGCCGGTGAAATGTTCCGGGTGACGACTTTAGACGCGAAAAATCCTCCCTTGACAGAGGAAGGGAATGTCGATTTTAAACAGGACTTTTTTGGAAAAGCCACCAACCTGACCGTAAGCGGACAGCTCGAAGGGGAACTTGGTGCCATGGCTTTGGGAAAGATTTATACCTTCGGACCGACCTTCCGGGCAGAGAATTCCAATACAACCCGGCACTTGTCGGAATTCTGGATGATCGAGCCCGAAGCTGCTTTCTACGATCTGGACGATAATATGGATCTGGCAGAAGACTTTCTGAAATACCTGATCCGTTATGCCTTGGATCATTGTATGGAGGATTTGAAATTCCTCAGTGCCCGTTTGCAGGAAGAAGAAAAGAATAAAAAAGCAGAGGAACGCTCGATGGAGTTGATTGAGAAACTTAACTTTGTCTTGACGCATGAGTTCGAAAGAGTGACTTATACAGAAGCGATCGAAATTCTGCGGAATAGCAAACCGAATAAAAACGGGAAATTTCAGTATCCGGTTGATGGCTGGGGAGTCGATCTGCAAAGCGAACACGAACGTTATTTGGTGGAAAAACATTTTAAAAAGCCCGTTATCTTAACCGGTTATCCCAAAGAGATCAAAGCTTTTTATATGAAGCAGAATCCGGACGGAAAAACAGTAGCCGCTATGGATGTATTGTTTCCGCAAATCGGAGAGATCATCGGAGGTTCGCAGCGGGAAGAAGATTACGATAAATTGGTGACACGCATGAGAGAAGTCGGTATTCCGGAAGAAGGAATGCAATATTACCTCGATACCCGTCGCTTCGGTTCTGCCGTACACAGCGGATTCGGGCTGGGATTCGAACGTTTGTTGCTGTTTGTTACCGGAATGGGCAATATCCGGGATGTCATTCCTTTTCCGAGAACTCCTAAAAATGCTGAATTTTAAGATCGGACTTTAAATCGCTGAATTTAGAAAGTGCTCAAGCAAAGTTTACAACAGAAGTTAGGGCTGAAGATTAATCCGCTTCAGATACAGTTGATCAAGCTGTTGGAACTTCCTACCTATCAGTTGGAGCAGCGAATAAAAGAAGAACTGGAACAAAATCCTTTGCTGGAAGAAGGAGAAGAAGGCAACGAAGCCGGGGCGAACGAGGAGCTGCAAGAGGAAAGTGGTGAGGAAGAATTCGATGATTATGGTGAGAACGAAGAGGGAGAGATCAACCGGGATGATGATTTTTCTTTAGAAGATTACATTCCCGAGGATGACGATGAGGTTCCGGATTACCGCCTGAATTCTTCCAATGCCTCGAAAGATGACGATACCCGTGATTTCGTTTTTTCACAGGCTTCTTCTTTTCGCGAAAACTTGATCGCTCAGCTGGGGATGCGTCCGCTGTCGGAGGAAGAACGGAAAATCGCAGAATATATTATCGGGAATATCGATGAAGACGGATATCTCCGTAGGGATGTCGAAAATATGGTCGATGACCTGGCTTTCGGAGCGGGGATCGAGATTTCAGAAGAAGAGCTGTTAAAGCTGCTGCAAGTTATTCAGGAATTCGAGCCTTCCGGTGTGGGGGCCCGGGATTTGCGCGAATGCTTGCTGATTCAGGTCGAACATAAATTGATAGAATGTCCCGAGAATAAAACGTTGATCGACGCAAAAGCCATTTTGACGGATTGTTTCGAGGAATTTTCCCGCAAACATTACGAAAAGATATCCCGTAAACTGCGCCTGACCGAGGAAGAATTAAAACAGGCGATAGACGAAATTCTGAAATTGAATCCCAAACCGGGAGGTACAATTGCCGATTCTTCCTATGGGCATGAAGCCGAAAAAATTATTCCTGATTTCACACTCGATCTGGTCGATGGAGAATTACAATTAAGCCTCAATTCCGGAGATATTCCGGAATTGAGGATCAATAAATCTTATTTGAATATACTGGAACAATACCAGAATGACCAATCGCCTAAAAGTAAAAAAGATGTCGTTTCTTTTGTCAAGTATAAATTGAATTCTGCCAAATCTTTTATCGATGCGGTACACCAAAGAAACAACACCCTGATGCTGACCATGACGGCGATCGTTCAGTTCCAGAAGCAATTTTTCCTTACAGGTGACGAGACCATGCTCAAACCGATGATTCTGAAAGATATCGCAGATATCACCGGATTGGATGTTTCCACTATATCCAGGGTATCCAACTCAAAATATGTACAGACTTGGTTCGGAATCTATGCCTTGAAAGATTTTTTTACAGGTAGTATGCAAACAACTAGTGGTGAAGATGTCAGTACTAGCGAGTTGAAGAATATGTTAAAACAATTTGTCGATGAAGAGGACAAAAAGAAGCCTCTCACCGATGACGAGTTGGTGGGATTGATGGAGCAAAAAGGATACCAGATCGCCCGCCGCACTGTGGCTAAATACAGACAAATGCTGGATATTCCGGTTGCGCGGTTAAGGCGCGAGATATAAACAACTTTAATATGATGAAATACGTTGCGCAGACTCTTTCTTATTTATTGCATCCCCTTCTGATGCCTGTGTATATTTTGTTCTTTATTTTTAATGGCAACACTTTGTTTGCTTATATTCCGCAGGAGGCGAAGCTTTATTGTTATCTGGTCACCATATTTACTTTACTGCTCATGCCGGTTGTCAGTCTGCCTTTTTTTAAGTATTTTCGTCTGATCCGCAATTATCACCTCAATGAGAAACAAGAAAGGGTATATCCTATTCTGGTGGCTGTAGCATTTGCATTTCTGGGCTTTTGGTTATTGGGAAGAGTCGCTTATACAAACATCGTACAACAGTTGTATCTGGTATTGATTATTTTACTATCGGCTTTCTCTGTGATCACTTTACGCTGGAAAATGAGTATGCACATGACGGCTATCGGCGGGGTTTGCGGTTTTTTGTTGGTGATGGGCTGGAAGTATCCTGCGGATGTACGTGCCATTTTTATGTGGATGGTATTTCTGGCCGGTCTGTTGGCTGCTTCCCGTTTATATTTGAAAAAACATAACCCTTTACAAATCTATCTGGGCTTCCTCTTCGGGCTACTGTTTGTATTCGGGATTCTTTATTGAATTATTTTTCACTTTTGTATACCCAGATATCCTGTCGGTTCGTAATTTTCCGATATTTGTCAAGGGCCTTGTTTGCCTCATTTTCGGAAACAAAACTCTCGATACTCACCCTGTATCGTTGAGAAGAAGTGAGTAGAGAGGCTGGATATTTTTCTGTATGTAACTGTTGTACTAATTTTTCGGCCTTTGTTTTTGCTGACAAGGCAAAGCTTCCCACTATAATGTGGTATTTTTTTTCTGCCTGCGAAGCAACAACGGCAGGAGGGGTTTGCACTTTTGTTAAAGAGGAGGGTTTAGACGCAACACTTGGCTGACTGCTTTCCCGCACGACAGACATCGTAGTTAAATATTGAGCGGGCAACTCTTTGTCTTTACAGCTGAAACAGAGCCAAATCGGTATGATCATATAAAGCCATTTCAAATACATGTCTGGAAAATTTTGTGATAAAAATACAGGAAAATATATTTGACTACAAAATTAATGAAAAATAGCTTACTTTGGTGCGGATAAGTTATTTTTGCAGGAAATAGGTCCAATTTTAAATTTCATAAACATGAAAAAAGTCATTTTGATTTTATGCATTGGTTTGTTGCTCGGTGCCTGCAAAAAGGCAGAAACAACCATTCTTTGTATGGAGACATCTTTAGGAAATATATGGTTGAAATTATACGAAGATACACCTCTACATCGGGAAAATCTCTTGAAATTGGTACGCGAAGGCTATTATAACGGCATATTGTTTCATCGGGTGATTCAGCATTTTATGATTCAGGCCGGCGATCCGGAGTCTAAGCATGCACATCCTGATATGTTGCTGGGAGAGGGGGATATAGGATATACGATTCCCGCGGAAATACTGCCGAAGCATTATCATAAACGGGGGGTATTGGCTGCTGCCCGGGAAGGGGATGAGGTCAATCCGGCCCGGGAATCCAGTGGGTCGCATTTTTACATTGTCCAGGGAAAAGTGTTTACTCCCGAAAGTTTGAATCGCGAAATAGAGAAAATAAACAATAGACGTTACACTGCGCTTTTTAATCGCATAAAAGCCGGACGGGAAGGAGAAATTGAAAAATATCAGTTGGCAGATGATTATGAAAATCTGATGCGGATCAATCAGGAAATATCAGATTCCACCCGCTCTCGCTTCGAAAAGGTAAAACTGGAACTCTCGGAAGAACAACGTCAGATTTATCTTACGCAAGGAGGAACACCTCATCTTGACGGGGAATATACTGTATTCGGTGAAGTTATTGAAGGAATGGAAATTATAGATAAAATCGCAGCTGTCCAAACCGATGAAAACGATCGCCCCGAAACAGACGTCATTATCCAGAAAATAGAAATTGTAAATAATATGCCAAGATAATAATGTGCCCACGTACATGGGCACATTATTTTATCCTATTGCAATTTTTTTGATTTCGTTGAGTTTGTTCAATGCTTCGAGTGGGGTGAGGCTATCGATTTCCAGGCCTGCTATTTCGTCCCGGATTTGAGACAATACAGGATCGTCCAACTGGAAGAAACTAAGCTGTAAGCCTTCCCGGGCCGAAGCGATATTTTCTACATTTTTTTGGATGTCGCCGTTTTTATCGCGGTCATTTTCCATCTGCTTCAATATTTCTCCGGCACGTTTAATCACTGATTGCGGTAAGCCGGCCATTTTACCCACCTGTATACCGAAGGAATGATTAGATCCTCCTTTGACCAATTTACGCAGGAAAATAACCTTATTGCCGACTTCCTTGACCGAAACATTGTAATTTTTTATTTTTTTGAAAGCATGTTCCATTTCATTCAGTTCATGATAGTGCGTTGCGAATAAAGTTTTTGCGCGGTATTTGGGGTGTTCGTGCAAATACTCGACAATAGCCCAGGCGATAGAGATACCGTCATAAGTAGAAGTGCCCCGGCCCAATTCGTCGAACAACACCAGACTACGATCCGAGATATTGTTGAGGATATTGGCAGCTTCGTTCATTTCTACCATAAAGGTAGATTCTCCCTGCGAGATATTGTCAGAAGCTCCTACACGGGTAAATATTTTATCAACATATCCGATGGTGGCGGTTTTTGCCGGGACGAAACAGCCTGCCTGGGCCAGGATGAGGATCAGAGCGGTTTGACGTAACAAAGCCGATTTACCGGCCATATTCGGTCCGGTAATAATCATAATTTGTTGTTTCCGATTGTCCAGCCATACATCATTGGTGATGTATTCTTCTCCCGGCGGTAACTGTTTCTCAATCACCGGGTGGCGTCCTTCCCGAATATCGATGGTGTCCGAATCGTTGATTTCGGGACGATAATACCGATTGGCGATAGAGATCTCTGCAAAAGAGATAAGCACATCTATGGAAGCGATAATTCTGGCGTTTTCCTGAAGCGGGCGGATATAAGAAGCTGCTTCTGTCAGCAGGGCATTATACAATTCCGTCTCGATTTCCAGAATCCGGTCTTCCGCTCCCAGAATCTTATCCTCATATTCTTTGAGTTCGGGGGTAATATAGCGCTCTCCGTTTACCAGCGTTTGTTTGCGGATCCAGTCGGCCGGTGCTTTATCTTTATGTGCTTTGGTTACTTCGATATAATAACCGAACACATTGTTGAACCCGATCTTCAGGGAGGGAATCCCCGTGGCCTCAATCTCCCGTTGCTGCATTTGCTGGAGTAATTCTTTGCTATGAGTCGAAATATTGCGCAGTTCATCCAATTCTGTATTTACTCCCGCAGCAATGACACCTCCTTTGTTGAGCTGGTGGGGTGCATTTTCCTGAAGTTGCTGCTTGATTCTTTCATATAATTCCGAACAAGAATCCAGTCGGTCTGTCATTTCCTTTAATACCGGAAGCCCTGTTTCCCGGCCAAGTTGTTTTAAGGGCTCCAGGGTGGAGAGGGCAATCCGCAGTTGATTCATTTCTCGGGGAGTGATCCGGCCTACTCCGATTTTCGATGTCAGGCGTTCCAGGTCTCCTATACTTTCAAGCAGGGTTTCAGCTTGCTGGCGTTCGTTTTCATGCGCAATAAATCCCTCGACAATATCCAATCGTTTATTAATTTCCTCCGGTGATTTCAGGGGCATACAAATCCATCGCCTCAGCATACGGCCCCCCATAGGCGTAATCGTCCGGTCGATAATGTCGACCAGCGAATGTCCGCCCTCATAAGCTGCATGAAGAAGTTCCAGATTGCGGAGCGTGAATTTATCCAGTAAAACACAGTGCGATTCGTCGATCCGGGAGATGGACGTAATATGCGAAACCATATCGTGCTTCGTCATTTCCAGGTAATTCAATACGGCCCCTGAGGCGGAGATGCCGCATTGCATGTGTTCGATACCGAACCCTTTCAAAGAAGCAACCTCGAAATGCTTGGTCAACTTTTCACAGGCGGCATCCCGGTCAAAAAACCATTCTTCTATCGGATAAATATAGAATTTATTGCCGAATAATTCATGAAACCGGTTTTCCTGTCCACGGGGATAAATCACCTCCTTGGGCTGAAAACTATTCAGTAGTTTGTCGATGGTTGCATAGCTGCCCTCGGTAGTCAGGAATTCTCCCGTCGACAAATCCAGCAAAGCCAGTCCCGCTTCGGTTTTATTGAAATATACCGAAGCCAGGAAAACATTACTCTTGGTGTCGGTTGTATAATCGCTGTAAGATACTCCCGGCGTGACCAATTCAATGACTCCGCGCTTTACCAGAAATTTCGTTTTCTTGGGGTCTTCCAATTGCTCACATATAGCAACCCGCTGGCCAGCCCGGACCAGCTTAGGCAAATAAGTGTCTATCGCATGGTGGGGAAAGCCGGCTAATTCCACCGTACCGGGGGAGCCACTCGAACGTTTGGTGAGCGTGATGCCCAGTATCCGGGAAGTAAGAATGGCATCCTCTCCGAAAGTTTCATAAAAATCCCCCATTCGGTATAATAAAATTGCGTCGGGGTATTTTGCTTTCGTTGAGTAATATTGTTTCATCAACGGTGTTTCTGTGCCTTCTTTTTTCGCCATAGGATTACAGTTATTTTATTGGTTCGTGTCGTACAATATATTTTGTAAGTATCACATTCCCTGTACAAAATAATAGATTATTTACCACACATTGTTTTCAATTGATTGTAGCATTCAAAGATAAATAATTTCGGGGAGAAAAGTTTAAAAGCTCATAAACATTATGTATTTTTGCCCTATGGATATTGAAGAGTTGACTACATATTGCCAGAGTTTGCAGCATGTGACGACAGAAATTTTGTGGGGTGATGTGCTGGTATTCAAGGTCGGAGGTAAAATGTTCTGCCTCGTTCCTATGGACGGGGAGCTGAAGATGAACCTGAAGTGTGATCCGGAGGAAGCGCTTGAATTAAGAGAAAGGTTCAATGCTGTATTACCGGGACATCACATGAATAAGAAACACTGGAATACTGTATTGATAGATGGTTCGGTGAGTGATAATATGCTTCGCATCTGGATAGAAAAATCATATCGTTTGGTAAAGTCTAAGTTACCTAAGAACGCACGGAAAGACTAAAACAACTATTTATGGATAATATATCGGAAATTTTAACGACCTACAATTGTGTAAGCCTTGAGGAAAGAATCCAATTTGATCTGGACGGAGTTGTAGAAAAAGAGATTAAGCAGGCTTATTGTCCTGAAAATCTTGAATTTTGCATTTCCTGTATGGATTATACCACGCTGAAAGTGGCGGATACGGAAACCTCTGTCAAAAATTTCACAGCCGACTTACTGAAAAAGTTGAAAAAATTTGAGCTACGTGAAGTTGCTGCGGTTTGTGTTTTCCCTCATTATGCCGCAATCGTACGGGAGGCCTTACAAGGTACCCCTATACGGACAGCTGTGGTTGCCGGAAATTTTCCGAATGCCCAGACTTTTGCCGAAATCAAACAGGCCGAATGTAAAATGGCTATTGCTGCCGGAGCACAGGAAGTGGATGTTGTGCTGCCGGTGGGAGAAGTGCTCGAAAAGAACGATGAGAAAGTGTATAGAGAATTGAAAGCCATTCGGGAAGTCTGTCAGGGTGTCCGTTTGAAAGTGATTTTAGAGACCGGTGAATTGAAAGATCTGGAAACTATTTTCAGGGCTTCTTTGATTGCCGCCTATGCCGGAGCGGATTTCATCAAAACTTCCACCGGGAAGGTACCTGTCAATGCTACACCTGAATCCGTATACGTGATGTGTGAAGCGATTAAACAGTATTTTGCACAGACAGGAAGGCGAGTGGGGTTGAAAGTAGCCGGCGGAATTTCTAAAGCACAAAATGCTATCCGTTATTTGACCATTGTCAATCATGTATTGGGACGTGAATGGGGCACTCCTGATTATTTCCGAATCGGAGCTTCGCAATTGATGGACGATTTGATTAAAGAAATCAAAGCCTGTAAATTTTGAAAATAGGGAAGGGTAAAATAATGCTGATTCCTTAGAGAACAAAAAAGGATGTCGTGATCGGCATCCTTTTTTGTTGGCATCAACTTTTTCTTGTCGGTTTCGCTTCGTGCTCGATTTCTAGTTTTTGAGTATCGATGTCTTCTTCTTCATCAAAGATTTGTAAAAGAGGTTCCTTAAACGAACGGTTAGTGATGCTATGTTCCATAGTCAGCAAAAGCGAAGGTAATAAAAGCAGATTCGCCAGCATGGCGGCGAACAAAGTAATGGAAGTAAGCAGGCCTAAGGCAAAAGTACCTCCGAAACTGGAGAGGCAGAAAATGCCGAAACCAAACAGAAGAATAATGGAAGTATAAATCATACTCTGTCCGGTTTCTTTCAAGGCCAGTACTACAGACGAACGAATGCTCCAATTGGTAGCCTGCAATTCCTGCCGGTATTTGGCCAGGTAATGAATCGTATTATCCACGGAGATACCGAAAGCTACGCTGAAAACCAGGATAGTCGACGTTTTTATCGGAATCCCCACATACCCCATGATAGCGGCAGTGATGATTTGCGGGATAACATTGGGGAGCAAGGCGATCAATACCATCCGCTTACTCTTGAACATCCAGGCCATAAAGCCGGCAATCAGCAGAATAGCCAATGCCAATGACGAAAAGAGATTCTTGATCAGGTATTGGTTGCCTTTGAAAAAAATCACACTGGAACCGGTCACCGAAACCTCATGTTTGTCACTGGGGAAGATCGTTTCGATCTGGCGGTATAAAGCTTCTTCCTTCGCTTTCATCTTTTTGGTACCGATATCTTTTACGCGGAAACTCAATCGGACTCTTTGCTGGTCGGAATCGACGAACGACTTTGCCATATCGTTCATCCCACCGGTGGATTCCATGACATATTTCATGATGAAATTTTTAGTCATGTTGGTCGGAAGTTTATAATAAGAGGCTTTTCCGTTATAATAAGCTTGATTGGCAAATTTGGCTGCTTCCACTACCGAGAGCGGTCGGGAAAGGTCCGGGTCTTCTGCTAATTCGCGGCTCAGGCGGTCCAGTTTTTCCAGATTGGAAAGCTTAAATACTTGATTCGGTTTGCCGAAATCGATGGTGATTTCCAAAGGCATCAAACCGTCGAAATTGGTTTCGAAAAAAGCCAGATCCTGACGGATGGGATCTGTATCCTTCAGGTCGTCCACCATATAGCCCGTAGTCTTCATCCGGCTGATGCCGTAGATGCCCGCCAGGATCAGGATAACGGTGATATAATAAACCGTATGTCGTTTGTGAATGACGATATGCACCAGCCGTTCGATGATCCGGTTGATGAAAGGATTATAAAGGTGTTTCGTTTGTTTGGCATCCGGCACCGGAAGATAGCTGAACACCGTAGGTATCAGAATCAGACAAAGCAGAAAAACCATGGTGATGCTCATAAAAGCGATCAAACCGAATTCCACCAATATCCGGCTCGAAGTGATGATAAAAGTGGCGAAACCGGCAGCTGTGGTCAGGTTCGATAACAGGGAAGCATTCCCCACCTTTTGCACCATCCGTTGCAAAGCTTTGATCTTGTTGCCATGCCGCACATATTCGGCATGATATTTATTGACCATGTATACGCAATTGGGAATACCGATAACGATCAGCAAAGGAGGTAACATGGCCGTCAACAGCGTGATTTTGATGCCCAGCATCGCCATGAAACCGAGTGCCCAGACCACATTGATACCAATAATTCCCACACAAAAAAAGACAATCCGGAAAGAACGGAAAAACAAATAAAGAATAATGGTTGTAATCAACAGGGACAAAGCAATGAACATATACATTTCCCCTTTGATATTTTCGGCATTGATGACCCGGATATAAGGCATTCCGGAATAATGCATTTTCAAACCGTATTTTTCGGTAAATTGATCCGTGATTTTCAATACATCGTCCACCAGCTT
The DNA here is from genome assembly GCA_021771575.1 of Bacteroides sp. Taxonomy (GTDB): domain Bacteria; phylum Bacteroidota; class Bacteroidia; order Bacteroidales; family Marinifilaceae; genus Odoribacter. Next base: position 105,523 of record JAETOX010000002.1, read on the forward strand.
CACCCGTGCCGGCGAATTCATGACTTCGGCCGAAACCGTGATCATCATACCGTACGTATTTTTTTCCTTATTGATGAGCGTTCCGTCGTAAAAGGGGAGGTTTTCGGCGATAAAAGCCAGACTGTCCAATTCCTTCTGGCTGGTGATGTATTCCGGAAAAATAGGGGCTACCTCGAATTTTTTCAGGTTTGTATTTTTATGAAGGTTGAAGGTATGAGTGATCGACATGAGGGCATTTACGCCTTTCAGTGCTTTAATGTCATTTCCCATGCGGATCCAGTCGTTGATTTTATTCAGCTCATAAAAAGCGGAATCCTGGATGGCAAAGACCATGACATTCCCTTCCTGTCCGAAAATTTCCCGGAAGCGGGTATATTCCTGATAGGCGCTGTCGGTTTTGGGAAGCAGATCGGCGCTTTCATAGGACATTTGAATGTTTCTCATTTGAAATCCCATGAACAGCGTACTCAATAAAACGCCCACAATAAAAGCTATCCGGTTACGGAGAATGATCCCTGCAATCTTTGTCCACATAATAATGAAATGTCGAAAAAAACCTGTCGAAAATCAGGCCTTCCCTGAAATTCTGGCATATAATTCCTTTGAGCCAACAAATTTAGTAAAATATTTAAAGTGCTTGTATTTTAGGGTTATTTTTATTCTTTTTTCATTCTCCCGATTCCCGTCATCTTTATTACTAAAATAAATGCCTGGACTTATCCTATTGCCGGTGTAAGTTCAACATTCAGTCCCAATGCAGCGGCAATCCTATAAAAAGTCGATACTTTAGGTTCTGTCTTGCCGGTCTCCACCCGGGAAATATAAGATTTATTAGAACCGATTTTTTGGGCAAGTTCTTCCTGAGTCATTTTAGCTTCTTTGCGAGCTTGTTCGATAATTTGTCCGGTGTAATATGCATATGCTTCTTTTCTGAAAGCCCCCCTTTCAGGCGTACCTTCTTTGCCATATAATTCGTCCAGTTCGGCACTGATACTTTTAATCTTTTTTGCTTTCATAATATTCCTCCTTTATTCTTAGTGCTTTTTTTATTTCATTTTCTGGGGTTTCCTGTGTCTTCTTGTGGAAACCATTAAATAAAACTACGATCCGGCCTTCATCGAAAATGAAAAATAGGCGATAGATATTTCCATTATACATAGCCCTTATTTCATAAAGGCCATCTCTGATAAATTTTACGAATTTCGTACTAATTCTATCTTCAGTCTGTAGAAGATCAAGTATATAATGGATCTTCTTACGCTCAACTGCTGACAGGGTTTTCATGAAATCGTCATAATAATCTCCGAATGCTATTATTTCCCTTTTCATATGACGAATGTAATGAAAGTTATCAATTTAGGCAACTTTGCGGAAAATTATTTTGATATGGCTTCGGAGCTTTATAATTAATTAAAATGGAGTAAAATATTTAAAGTGCTTGTATTTTAGGGTTATTTTTATGTCTTTTTTCATCCCGGCCTGTTTTTTTGGCAAAATTTGCCTCGATGGCTTGGGTAAGATCAACCCCTGTTTGGTTAGCCAGGCACGTAAGCACCCACAACACATCTGCCATTTCGTCTGCCAGATTCTCTTTTTCTCCTTCCTTAAACGATTGTTCACCATATTTCCGGGCCATCACCCGGGCCAATTCTCCCACTTCTTCCGTCAGAATAGCCATATTCGTGAGTTCGTTGAAATAACGCACCCCATACGATTTAATCCAGGCATCCACCTGTTCCTGTAATTCCCTGATTTCCATATTCTTTTTTTTGTCATTTGTCCTTTCCTTTTCATCTCCTGTCCTTCGAATCCATCAGTATTGTCACCGGTCCGTCGTTCAACAGCTCTACTTGCATATCGGCACCGAAAATACCTGTTTTGATTTCCTTTTGCAGTTCCTGCGCCAGCGCCTGTACGAACTGCTCATACAGGGGGATGGAAATTTCCGGACGGGCCGCATCGATGTAGGACGGGCGATTTCCTTTTTTTACCCGGGCCATCAACGTAAATTGGCTGACAGCCAGTATATCTCCTCCTATTTCTTTGATCGAACGATTCATCACGCCGTTTTCATCGTCGAAAATACGCAGATTGCCGATTTTTCCCGTCAACCATTCAATATCTTCGGCTGTGTCGTCTGCCTGAATACCCACCAAAATCAGCATCCCTTTTTCAATGGCGGAATGCAGTTCGCCAGCGATGCTCACCTGGGCGTGCTGGACGCGTTGTATAACTACTTTCATCGCTTTATGGTTTTGCTTTTGTTTTTGTTACAAAGATACTTAATTATAGACAAAAAGAAACGGGACATTTTTATGATGTCCCGTCTAGAGGTATGATTAAAAATTTATTTTTTTAAGTCAAGACCTAAATTAAAGGTAGTTGTTGCTTCCCAGTTACCTGGCAGATTAATCAAAAGAAGAACTGCAGCCTGGGCATCTTGCGGAATGATTCCGGCTTGTGTTAATATCATAAATAATTGAATCATATCAGAATTGAATCCTGGTGCATCTGGATTTTCAACTGCTTCTACCATGAGTGGATTGAAAGCTGTTTTATTCAAGAAAATATAGGTATGTCCTTCTGC
>JAETOX010000263.1 GCA_021771575.1 Bacteroides sp.
GTCTCAAATGTCCATTTAACATCCTCAGAAGTAAACGGCTCGCCGTCATGCCACTTGACACCTTCCTGTAAGTGGAAAGTCAGCGTCAGGCCATCCTCGGAAAATTCCCAGCTCTTTGCCAGATCCGGTAAAATCTGGTCGTTTGCGTTCAGTTTAACTAAACGATTATAAATGTTCTGATTGATCTGATATGCATAGTCATCCGACTTCATATCGGGGTTAAAGCTTTGAGGATCCCCGTTAACTGCATAGATTAAAACATCCTGTGCCGGTGTTTCTCCCGCTGTCCCATCCTTGTCGGTTTTCTTTTCATCTGTACCGCAGCCTGCCAGCATCAAACATGCAATTAATAAGGCTGTCAGCAGTTTTGATAACTTTTTCATATCTTTCCCTCCTTGCCTCTTCCTTTCCCATTGGAAGAATATAGTTTGAGTTTACACGCTGAAAAGAAAGTCGTCAAGATAAACTTTATCATTTCTTTCATTCTTTGTATAATTTTCATTATTAAGATTGTAAATATTTTCATACCATTCAAATCCTTGAGTTTAAAATGAACTTTCACATACAAAAAAAGCCGCGGTTTTTGAACAAACTGGTCATTGTTCTTTTACCCCGGCTTACAAGTTTTATTTTACAAATTCAACGTAAGTTAATTCAGCAGAAGCGGCTTTTGTCGGTTCCTGATATGGAGTGCCCTTCAAAATCTTCTTGACCGGTACTTTCGCACCATTATCCATGAACAGAATGATTGGCATTTCTTCACTCATAATTCGCTGAACTTCGCTGTAAATGGCTTTTCTTTCTGTTTCATCCGATACCTGAACACCCTTTTCAAGCAATGCGTCCAGTTCAGGATTGGAATAACCCATGAAGTTCATGGATGTCCCTGTTCCAACACGGCCGGAAATACCGGAAACATCCGGTCCCTGATAACCGGCAGCCATCGTCATTTCAAAATCGTGATTTACTTTAACGTTATCTACCCATGCCGCATATTCCAGCATCGTTAATTTAACGTCAATACCGACTTCTTTTAAGTTACTCTGAATGATTGTCGCTGCGTCCTTGAAATAACCACTTTCAAAGAATTTCATTTCCGTTGAGAAATAAATTCCATTTGCGTCTTTCTTAAACCCGGCTTCTTCAAGAAGCTGCTGAGCCTTCGCTACGTCGCGTTCCGGCATCTGATATTTTTCATCCGCGAAACCCGTATTCGGAGCGATGAATGTCGAAGCCACAGCACCGGTTCCGCCCGCGCAGCGATCCCAGATCATCTGACGATCAATGCCGTAAGCGATAGCCTGACGGACACGTGCATCTTTGAAAGTATCGTTCGTCATATTCACTGTGACATAAGAACGATTCATACCAATGACTGGATAAACTTCATAATCTGGATCATTGTCAAAATCATTCGCATTCTGAGAAGGAATGGCCGTATAGTAATCAACTTCACCAGTGCGGAATGCCTGATAAGCAGTTGTCGCATCCGGAATAATCGAGTAAATGACCTTCGCTACTTTCGCTTTATCACCCCAGTAATCTTCGTTTCTTTCCAGAACAACACGAACACCTTTTTGGAATTCAACAAACTTGAACGGACCTGTTCCAACCGGCTTCATATTGTATTCATTCGTCGCCGTATCGGTGCCTTCATACAAATGTTTCGGCATAATAAACATTCCATACCAGGATAATTTCGCAATCAGAGAAACATCCGGATATTTTAAATTCATTACAACCGTATTGTCATCCGGGCATTCAATGGATTCAACAGAAGCTAAGCTGTCGCTCTTATTCCATTTTTCTGCCATCAGCGTGTCATAAGTCCATTTAACATCCGCTGAAGTAAATGGTTCGCCATCATGCCATTTCACACCCTCATGCAAGTGGAATGTTACCTGAGTACTGTCGTCATTCCATTCCCAGGTTTCCGCCAGATCCGGAATAACCTGATCATAGGCATTCAATTTGATT
>JAETOX010000264.1 GCA_021771575.1 Bacteroides sp.
GTCGAATCAAAAGGAAAGTTAGTAGCAATGGTTCATTTCAATATGGAAGAGCTGGAGAAACAGTATCAGAAATTAAAATCACAAGCTGGCAATTATAAAGCCGCCATCAACGATTATATCGAAGAACAGAAAAAAGAATTATTCGAATATGTCAATTCTCGGGTAAACAATTTTTCAAAACTTCAATTAGTCATGGTTCAGCACGAACCTTTTGAAAAAACCCCTACTCAGAAAATTAAACGTTTTCTTTATAATAACATCAATATTACAGGAGCAGGAAAAGGCAGTCTCTAATAAAGATCTGTCAGAGAAGACCTCCATTACAGGGTAAATATTCTTGTAGCATACGCCACTCAAGCATATTAGCCCTGTTTGTTTTTCTATGTTTCTATTTTTATTACCTTTGAAAACTTTTAACTTAAACTTCAAATTTTATGATAAATTCTTTCCCTTGTTTTCTTTTGGGTCTGGCTTTATTGGCTCTAAATTCTTGTAAAGAACATCATTTATTCGGTGATTCAGCTGTTTTAGAAAGGACAACTCAAGATTTCGAGGCAAAACAGAAATCCCTTCCGTCAGGAGATTTATTTTCCATTTTTTCAGAAAAGCTTTTAGTTGAGGAACGAGAAGCTTTGATGTTCCTGTATGCTTATATGCCCATCGGCGATATCAGCGATTATGATGGTCAGTTTCATCTACGAAATGTGCGGACAGCCTTGAAAACGCGGACAGAAATGCCTTGGGGCAAAAACATACCGGAAAGGGAATTCCGTCATTTCGTTCTACCGATACGGGTAAATAACGAAAATCTGGACGAATCGCGGCAAGTTTTCTACGAAGAACTCAAAGACCGGGTAAAAGATTTATCCTTGTACGATGCCGTTTTGGAAGTGAATCACTGGTGCCACGAAAAAGTAATATATACGCCTTCCGATTCCCGTACCAGTTCACCCCTCGCATCTGTAAAAACAGCCTACGGAAGGTGTGGCGAAGAATCCACCTTGTTGGTGGCAGCTTTACGTTCGGTAGGTATTCCTGCCCGTCAGGTATATACTCCCCGTTGGGCGCATACCGACGACAATCATGCCTGGGTAGAAGCTTGGGTAGACGGCAAATGGTATTTTCTGGGCGCTTGCGAGCCCGAACCGGTACTCAACCTAGGATGGTTCAATATTCCGGCCAGCCGGGGCATGTTAATGCATACCAAAGTTTTCGGCCGATATGACGGCCCGGAAGAAGTGATGAGTAAGACTCTAGGATATACGGAAATCAATGTTATCGATAATTATACTTCTACCCGTAAAGCTACAGTGACCGTTGTTGATCGGGCCAACTCTCCGGTAGATGAAGCCCAAGTAGATTTCAAAATATACAATTACGCAGAATTTTACACGGTGGCAAGTAAACAAACGGATATGCGGGGGAAAACATCTCTTACTGCCGGTAAAGGCGATATGTTGGTATGGGCGACAGATGGGAATTTATTCGGTTATGGCAAATTATCCTTTGCCCAAGACAGTATGTTAACCATCGTTCTAGATAAAGCAGCCGGTACGACAGCCGAAATTCCGCTGGATATCGTGCCACCGGCAGAAAACGTCTCCCCGGTAGAAGTAACCCCTGAACAACGGAGACACAACGACTGCCGTCTGGCACAGGAAGATTCCATTCGGAACGTATACACGACTACATTTATCACGCCGGAACAAGTGGAAGAACTCGCCCTAACTCTAGGCATATCCCAGGAGCGGCTCTCTCCACTATTGATCGGTAGCCGCGGAAACTATGGCGAAATCATTCATTTTCTCCAGACGACATCACCTGCAGAACGAACCAAGGCCACCCGACTGCTAGAAGTGGTGTCGGCCAAAGACCTAAGGGACACACCGGCATCCGTATTGACAGATCATCTCCGTCATACCCCTATTTCGGACAGCCGCTTATTCGACCAATACATACTGAA
>JAETOX010000265.1 GCA_021771575.1 Bacteroides sp.
GGTTGTATATTCAACCCGTCGACAGACTCTTCCAACAATACCGGTACATGATATTCCGACATATCTTTTCTATTTTAGATCAACTTTTAAATATTTCTTCCGCCAAAGCCCCCAATTCTTCTCCACAGAAAGCTACACCAGCATAAGCCTGTGTATCCCACACCTGGATGGAAGTATCCTGAGCAGCCAAAACCATTTCTTTATCTATTCCCACATCCTCCAACATTTTCCGCGGAAACAACACCCGACCATTCGCATCCATCTCCACTTCCTGCGTTCCCCGACAAAACTCCCGAAAAAAAGCTGCATGCCTCGGATTGAATAAATTCAAACGCCCCCTGAGATCTGCCAACATCCGTTCCCATTCCTGTTCGGGATACATGTCGATACACTTCTCGAAAACATTTTTCCGTAAAACAAAAAACACCTGTCCGGATGCCGCCATCACCTTCCGAAAAGAAGCTGGTACCACCACCCGACATTTGTTGTCAGCCTTACAAATATAATCTCCGATAAAAGAGGACATCCTTGTTTTGTTTTATTAAACTATTTACTCACCAAAACAGCTAAACAAATATAAAACAATCATTTACAAAAAATCATATTCTTAAAAACTCGTAGACTGTTTTGTGTTGTAAAGTTAGGAAATATTTCCCACTTTAAACCACTTTATCCCACTTTTTTATTAAAAATAACCACAACTCAGATGAGACAAGAGATTCGTAGGTTTGGAGTAAATAAAAATATGTCTATTTTAAGAGAAATGACTTAACCCAAAAATATCATTTTTCAGTATCATTGCTCTTTTTCTTTTCTGAGTCGACACGGAAAAGAAAAAAACGGTCCGCCCGAGTATTTCTTTCATAAAAAAATGAATACATTTGTCTCTTATGAATAGAATAAACATCAAACACATATACCAACGAACAAAAGCCTTGCTGATGCATCCGGAAGAAATCTGGCCCCATGCTTTAGACGAGCGACGTTCAGAAAAGGAAATTTACCGGAATTACCTGCTTCCCATTGCCCTGGTAACTTCTGTTTTGGTGCTGCTGCTCAGCCTTGTTCATTACAATTGGCTCCAAGCTTGTGGATTAGCTATTATCAATCTATTATCGGTTACCGGTGGTAGTTGGATCGCTTATCTGATCACCCGGGAATATTTGTGCCGGAAACTTTATTACGGGAATAACCAAGCCTTGAACCTGACGATATACAGTGCAGCTATATTTATTATTTTCCACAGCATTGGCGCGGCTTTGGGAAATATATTTCTGGGACAATTATTTGTATTGTTCAGTTTTATATTCATCCGCACTTTATACAAAGGCTTAGGCATCCTTCCCGGTCTGTTACCGGTGCAAAAAACGAACATCTTAATTATCACGTCCTTATCGATTGTCTGCATACCGGTGATTATCACCCAAATACTGATGATCGTATTCGGAATTTCAGCTTTTAATGTATAAAAAAATATGGCAAACGAAGTCAACATACGCAACAAAAGAGCCTCTTTCGATTATGAGTTTCTCGAAGAATACAATGCCGGCATCGTCCTGACCGGTACAGAAATCAAATCTGTCCGTGCAGGAAAAGCAAGCTTATCGGATGCTTACTGCTATTTTAGCCGGGGAGAACTCTGGATAAAAGGCATGCATATTGCCGAATATAAATTGGGTACTTATTACAATCACGAAGAAAAACGCGAACGCAAGCTTCTCCTCACCCACAAAGAGCTGGTCAAGCTGGAGCGTAAAGTAAAGGAATCGGGCCTGACGATCGTTCCGATCCGGGTATTCCTGAACGAAAAAGGTTTCGCAAAACTCCGCATTGCTTTGGCAAAAGGAAAAAAAGAATACGACAAACGGGAATCCCTGAAACTGAAAGATGCCAAAAAAGACATGGACAGAGCCATGAAATATTAAATCAATTTCTAAAATCATGCAAAAAAACATTTT
>JAETOX010000266.1 GCA_021771575.1 Bacteroides sp.
TATCCTACCTTAATGGCTGCTGATATTATTATTCATAGAGCTGATAAAGTACCGGTAGGGAAAGACCAGGAGCAGAATATGGAAATGGCGAGAAAATTTGCCCGGCGGTTCAATACGATTTATGGAGTAGATTTTTTTCCAGAACCACAGTCCTATTCCTTTGGTGGGGATGCGATAAAAGTGCCTGGGCTGGATGGATCCGGAAAAATGGGTAAATCGGAAGGGAACGCCATCTATCTGATCGACGATGCGGCGACAATCCGGAAAAAGGTAATGAAGGCCGTAACGGATAGTGGGCCTACGGAACCGAACAGTGAAAAGCCAGAGGCGATCGCTAATTTGTTTACGATGTTGAAAATTGTTTCCACTCCCGATACATACAACTATTTTAATGAGAAATACAATAGTTGCCAGGTGCGTTACGGAGATTTGAAAAAACAATTGGCTGAAGATATCATTCAGTTTACCAGTCCTATCCGGGAAAGAATATTGGAATTTTCTGCCAATCCGGATTATATGGATAAGGTCGCCCGTGAAGGGGCGGAGAAAGCCCGTGCCAGTGCAGAGCAAACTATTCAGGAGGTAAGAAAAATCATAGGTTTCAGATAATGTACGAGTATATAAAAGGACTTTTGACCGAGGCGACGCCTACTTACGTGATTGTCGAATGTGCTGGAATCGGATATTTTATCAATACTACTGTCAATACTTATTCCCGGATTTCGGCACAAAAAGAAGTCGTTTTATATATTCATCAGGTGGTGCGGGAAGATGCTTTGTTGTTATATGGTTTCGCCACTCCTGAGGAGAGGACGGTTTTCCGGCAGTTGATCTCGGTTTCCGGCATCGGAGCGAATACTGCCAGTGTGATGCTGAGCTCGATGACGGTGAACGAGATTGTGGGTGCTATTATGACGGAGAATGTGAATGCAATTAAAAGTGTTAAGGGAATAGGACTGAAAACCGCTCAGCGGGTAATTATCGAATTAAAGGATAAAATTGCGGTAGTCGGTACGGCGGAGGAAATGAATTTCGGTGTATCATCTACTGTCAAAGAAGAGGCCTTGGCAGCTTTGGTTATGTTGGGATTCGTGAAAAACCAGGCTGGGAAAGTGCTGGATAAAATTATAGCCGGAGGAGGAGAAAAGAGCGTGGAAGAATTGATAAAGCAAGCATTAAAGCAATTGTAATCTTTTTTTTCTAATTAATCGTTCAAAATTAATTATACATTTCAATGTCTTAATATTTGTACATAAGGAGTCTGCGAAATATGAAATAAGTCAGCGGGCACACTTTTGTAAATCATCTATGAATAAAAAGTTATGGAAATAAAAATAATTGTAAATAATCTCTGGCAGGAAAATACCATTGTCTTGTATGACGAATCGGGCGAGGCCATCGTTGTGGATTGTGGATGTTTCGGAGAAAAGGAAGAAAAAAGATTACAAGATTTTTTTGCTGTCAAAAGCCTGAAACCTGTTGCCTTACTGAATACTCATTTGCATATCGACCATGTTTTTGGAAACCATTTTATGAAAGAAACATACGGTTTGTCGACTCAAGCTTCACAAGACGATAATTTTTTGATCGAACATGCGCTGGAATATGCTGCTATGTTGGGAATTACAGGAATCACACCTCCTCCGGCTGTCGGGAAATTTCTCAGAGACGGTGACCGGGTTCGGTTCGGGCATTCGGAACTGGAAGTGATTGCCGTTCGGGGGCATTCGCCGGGTGGTCTTTGTTTTTATGCCCCTTCGGATCGTTTGTTGCTTGCTGGAGATGTTTTGTTTGCTGGAAGTGTTGGGCGTTCTGATCTGCCGGGAGGTGACTCTCGTTTACTGATCGAAGATATCCGGAAGAAGTTATTGGTTTTGCCTGACGACGTAAAGGTGATTCCGGGGCATGGGCCGGCAACGACTATCGGGGAGGAGAAGAGATATAATCCTTTTTTA
>JAETOX010000267.1 GCA_021771575.1 Bacteroides sp.
CCCCGGTTTCGAAGATATCAAAATTTTCCTACAACAAAATACACCGGTTCATTCCCAAATCAAGACACTCCCCATTTGGCAAGGAAAGATCGCTAAAAACGGCAAGCATTTTGCTGTGAAGATACTGATCTTCCACGACAATAGTTTTGAAATCACCTTGAACAACATCTCTTCCGAAGAGAAAAACCGCTTGCTCAAACAAGAAATGACGAATAATATCTCTCATGAATTGAAGACACCGGTCAGCAGCATCCGAGGTTATATCGAAACGATTCTGGAGCAGGAGCATCTGGATGCTTCCAAACAAAAATTTTTTCTGGAAAGAGCTTATGCTCAAATACTCCGGTTATCGGAACTGATTCGTGATGTCGCTTTGATTACCAAAACAGAAGAAGCTTCAGAATTATTCGAAAAAGAAACAATCAGTATCCGAACCACGATTCTGGAGGTAGTGACCGATCTGGAAGCTCCGCTTCGTAACAATCGTATCCAGATCGAAAACCGGGTAGCTCCTACTGTAACGATCGAGGGGAATCACACTTTGTTATATTCTATTTTCAGAAATCTGATCGATAACACCATCAACTATGCGGGAGAAAACATTACGATCAGAATAGAAAACTATACAGAAGATACCGAAATCTATTCTTTTTCTTTCTACGATACCGGTCAGGGAATCGAAGAAGCCTACCTGGAACGCATTTTCGACCGTTTTTATCGGATAAATCCCGGCAGAAGCCGGAAAACCGGAGGCTCAGGCCTGGGACTTTCTATCGTCAAAAATGCAATATTATTTCATAAAGGCCAGATCACAGCCAAAAAACGGAAAAACGGCGGCCTGGAATTTATTTTTTCTTTAAGGAAAAAACGCTATTAATCAAAAATAAAGTATCCTGACGCAACCTTTTTCCATTTTTTACATCTTCATTACAGAAAACAACTAAATAATAAAAACATGGGAAATATACATTTTAAATTTACAGGAGTACTTCTTTTCCTGATTGCCAGCCTCTTCATCGGTTGTGATAACGACTGTGAAACTCAATACGAGGGTTACGGTCTGGTGAAAAAAAGCAATGACAGGCAATATTCTATTTTATTAGACAACGGCATACAGCTTTATCCCCGGGAATCCCACATCAATCCCGACCGTTTACGCGATAGTATGCGTCTGTGCATGCTGTTCAATATCCTGGAAGAAACTGATTCAAGTGCATATGTCCGCATTCTATATGCCGATACAATGCTGACCAAAGCGATTCTTCCATACGACGAAACCATTTTAGATAGTGTAGGTCAAGATCCTGTGAAAATTACCGATGCCTGGTTTGCACACGGTTTTCTGAATTTCCAGTTTATGTTCGCCGGACGCATAAATTCCTATGGCAGCAACCATGCCCACATGGTGAATTTATTACAATGCCCCCCGGAAAACGAAAAATTGGTATTTGAATTCCGTCACAACGATTTCGACGATTATCGTGAAAAACTTTACTATGGAGTAGTATCGTTTCCTATTCACCACCTCCTTGCCGATCAGAAAAAACCGATCCCAATAAAGGTAAAATACAACGATACAGAAAATTCTACCAAAACGATCGAATTGACTTATAAGGACTAACAATAATAAATGCAAAAAAAGAGACTTTTTTTTTGCATTTATCTATAAAAAGACTACCTTTGCAATCGCAAAAGAAAACAAGCGTTCTTTAAAACGATGGGCAGTTACCAGAGTGGCCAAATGGGGCTGACTGTAACTCAGCTGGCTTAGCCTTCGGTGGTTCGAATCCATCACTGCCCACAAATTTGAAATTTGTCTACACTTCTGCCCCCTAGGATTGACAAACACAGCAAGTCCATCCAGTGTGTGAGAAACAAGACATTCTGCGGAAATAGCTCAGTCGATAGAGCACTAGCCTTCCAAGCTGGGGGTCGCGGGTTTGA
>JAETOX010000268.1 GCA_021771575.1 Bacteroides sp.
CACGCTCTGCAAAATATGGACCGTTTTATCAGTATGCGGGCTCATAAACCGGAAGAGGTGGACAAAATGACTACACAGCTTTTGCAGAATTTTTATGAAAGCCCGACCGGCCTTGTTACAGCTCTTGATTTAGAACCGCATTATGCCTCTGAATTACAGGCAGACCCCTGCAAAATGAATATCATGAAGGCTGTCAGTCAATTGCGGCGGATGGAATTTTTGCAGGAAGGCATGCGGTGGTTCGACATCAAGCTTTTCCATTTGCCGGTGACACACCGGGTCAATTCGACAAAGGAAAATATGGTTTTAGAGCGTTACGACAAACGGCGGGTTTTGCAGATTCCGCAGGAGGCACAAAAAAGGGGTGTTGTACCGAATGAACGATAAATTGATACCTACTAAAATTGAAAAGATATGAAAAAGTGGTTCATGATATGGAGTTTGGCAGTTTTGTTTGCTGCTTGCTCGGAAGAAAAATTTCATCCTTCAATTCTGGATACGAAGGAGGAAAGCATGAGTGAATTAGACCGTTGGGTAACCGACAGTTTCAGAATACCGCATAATATAGAAGTCATTTATCATTGGGACGATTTCGAATCCGATCCCGCTTATGTGTTAGTGCCGCCGACCGAAGAAAAAGTGGAACCTTTCCTGCGGGTGATTCGGAAAATGTGGATTAATCCTTATACGGAGCTGGCCGGACTGGATTTCTTTAATAAGTACTGTCCCAAACAAATCATGTTGGTTGGTAGTGCCGGATACAATGCGGACGGAACCTATACCATGGGACAAACCGAGAATGGAAGCAAAATTACGATCTATAACCTGAATATGGATAATCCGGCGGATGAGAATGCCATGTGGTCGTACACACATACATTTCACCATGAGTTCGCTCACGTGTTCCACCAGACAGAGGAACTACCGGAAGCATTCGAGCTGGTAACGGCGGATGCTTACACTTCCAGTTGGGCTAACATATCGAGAAACGATGCCGTCAATAAATATGGGTGCATTACTTCCTATGCCATGTGTGATGCCGACGAGGATTTTGCGGAGATGGTTGCTTACTTTTTGATTACCAAGGAAAAGGATTGGGCAGATTTGGTTAATGGCCGGTTGGGTGCCGGAAGAAGCAAAATCAAGCAAAAAGAGACGATTATGCTGAATTACATGAAAAGTGTATGGGGCATCGATATGTATCGGTTGCGCGAGAAAGTGCAGCGGGGGATGGACGATATTTTATTGGGTAACTACTAAACGAAGATCGGCATGAGAAAGATTATCATTTATATTATGGGCTTGTGGCTGGCAATGAGTGCCTGCTCTGTGGAAAACGATTATATTTTCGACGATATTTCCACCGCCCGTTTGAATCAGTATATCGACGAATGCGACCAGGTGCTGCTCAGTTCCGAACATGGTTGGAAAATGGTGTACTATCCGGATACGGTTTTTTATGGCGGATACACCTTCTTGATGAAGTTTTCCGATGAAAAAGGCAAACGGGTAGAAATGACAAGTGACCTGCTGGATTCTGTCACCGTAAGTTCTTATAGCTACAATGCTTCCTTAGGTCCGGTTCTCAATTTCGACACCTACAGTTTGTTGCATTTACTGGCAGACCCTAATCCGAGGGCTTTCGGAGGAAATGTTGGTTTGGGGTACAATGCTGAATTCGAGTTCTTGATTTCCAAAGTGGAACAGGATAAAATCCTGTTGTTGGGAAAGAAAGATAAAAGAGCCACCCAACTGGTACGTGCCACGGCGCAGGATTGGGAGGACATCGAAGCGCAACGAAAAGTGATTGCGGATTTCAATACCTTTCTTCCGGTGGAAAAAACACAACCTTTCTATCATTACCTGCGTGTGGGAAACGATACGGCATTTTGTTTTTACAGCCCGAAATTAAGAATGGCCTACCTGACCTATG
>JAETOX010000041.1 GCA_021771575.1 Bacteroides sp.
GTTCGGGCTGATACCGACAAAAATCCTCAAAGAAGACAAGGAAGAATATATCAAGGCACTGGTGGAAACCCGTGAGAATGAGGACCTGAATGTTTTCAGGGAGTTTATGACATCCACCATGATTAAAAATCTTACCCATGATATAGAGGTTTACCGTAAATCTATTGATGATACTTCTATAGGTGGGGAGAAACCGACAAAAAGCAGGGAGAAAAAAGTGAAAAGTAGGGAGAAAATCATCACTCTGCTTTCACGAGATAACACACTAAGTGCAACAGCACTTGCAGAACGGATAGGCATCACCCCGAAAGCGGTGGAAAAACAGATTGCCAAGATGAAGGTGGACGGAGTGCTCCGACGGGTTGGACCGGACAAAGGCGGATATTGGCAGGTACAGGAAAATCCCGATTGATTTTTCAGGCGGTCGCTTGTTTCTGCTGCCGACGGCGTCCATGAAGTTTGTACTAACTTTCATGGGCGGAGAGGAAGCTGGCGACAATCATAGGCTATGCCGGACTGATGCAGAAAGATTGCGGCACAGACAAAATCAAAGTGTATGTTCAAAACATTCAGCAATCCTCTGACTGGATGTGTAAAATGCTCAACACCCTGCTGAGTTTCTTCCGGCTGGACAACGGCAAGGAGCAGCCCAATTTATCCCCTTGCCAGGGCACACCGGACGATAGCCGAAAAGGCATACCATTATGCAAGTGTACGGGAAGAACTCGACGCCATATAGGCTTACCGTTTTAATAGCCGGGAGATGGATAAAAGCCCGCTTTGCCTCAGGGAATGCGTTAATTTTGTTACCTTTGCAGAGAAAACAGAAATACACCGAAGCTATGAAAAAAGACGATTCCGGACAATCGGGCCCAATGAAGCTCATCTTTAATTATAACGATGTATTTTACAGTTTCTTCTACGACGATATCAGCGGTTGTGTGCATCGCTCTCGTGAATATGCCGTCAATTATGTATATTCGGGCGAAATGGTGCTGGCCAACGGTAAAGAGCAAATCCATGTCGGCAAAGGCGAATGTGTGTTTATTCCCCGGGATCACCATATTACGATGTATAAGAGAACATGCAATGGGGAACGGTATTGCGGTATTTTCCTGATGTTTACACGTGCTTTTCTGCGCAGGATGTACGGACAGTTCGGGCAAGGCAGGATTTCCGCATCGACGCCGAAACTCGATGCCGGAGTAATGAAGTTGCCTCACACCGTCGAACTGGCTAGCCTTTTTGCTTCGATGACACCTTATTTCGATCCGGAGGTTAAACCGCAAGGTGATTTTATGCAGTTGAAAATGCAGGAAGGCCTACTTGCTTTGTTGCATATAGACGAACGTTTCGCCCCGACGCTTTTCGATTTCAATGAGCCGTGGAAAATCGATATCCTGGATTTTCTGAACGAGAATTATATGTACGAGTTTTCCATGAAAGATATGGCGCATTACACCGGGCGCAGTCTTGCCACATTCAAGCGGGATTTTAAGAAAATAAGTGACCTGACACCCGAAAAATGGTTGATTCGGAAGCGTTTGGAAGTTGCCTACGCCAAGATGAAGGAGGGCGGCAAAAGGGTGGTGGATGTTTATGCTGAAGTCGGATTTAAAAACCCATCGCATTTCTCGACTGCTTTTAAGAAACAGTACGGAGTACCGCCGACTGCTCTGTTTGCCTAGCCCGCAGCTATTCTATACTGAGCTTTTCAGAAAGGATGTTTGAGCTTCATAGTAATGCTGTTTTGAGCTTTTCATTTTAATTTTGCTATTATTAAAATGATTTCAAAAGCTATGAAAAAAGTATTAGTCATTTCATCCAGCCTGCGGGACAGAAGTAATTCGGAAGCTCTGGCGGATGAGTTTGCCCGGGGTGCCTCCGATGCCGGTAACGAAGTAGTAAAAATCACACTGAAAGGCAAAGATATCCGTTTCTGCCGGGGGTGTCTGGCCTGTCAGCAGACGCAGGGGTGTATCATCGGCGACGATGCTCCCGCCATTGTCGGTAAAATGCACGATGCCGATGTAATCGCGTTTGCCTCGCCCATCTATTATTATGAAATGTGTGGCCAGTTGAAAACGTTGCTCGATCGGGCTAATCCGCTTTATTCATCCGACTATTGCTTCCGCGATGTCTATATGCTGACTAGTGCGGCCGAAGATGAAGAACATGTGCCCGACCGGGCCATTGCCGGACTTACAGGTTGGATTGATTGTTTTGATAAGGCACGTCTGGCAGGTTCGGTTTTCGCCGGAGGTGTCAGCGGCCCGGGTGAAACCGGGGGACATCCCGCAATGAAACAAGCTTACGGGATGGGAAATGCTATCCGGTGAATCTCTTTTCAGGCTCACCGCAATCCCCGCTGCTCAATTCTGCAATCCGAATCGATAACTTTATCTAATAAATGACGATGAAACAAATTTTTTTATTTACCCTATTCAGTATATTAACGCTTCATATTATGGCACAGAAAAAGATAGTACAAACGGCAGGACGTGACCAACTGGGCGGGTTTGCCCCCAAGTTCGCAGAGCTCAACGATGACGTCCTCTTCGGGGAGGTCTGGAGCCGTAACGACCTGCTGAGCCTCCGCGATCGTAGTTTGGTGACAATCACATCGCTCATCAGTCAGGGAATTACGGACAGTTCTCTGACCTTCCATCTCCAGGCGGCGAAGCAAAACGGTATTACCCGGACGGAAATCGCTGAAATCATTACCCATATCGGTTTTTATGCCGGATGGCCAAAAGCCTGGGCGGCCTTCCGGCTCGCCAAAGAGGTGTGGGCGGAGGACAGCACCGGAGAGGATGCCAAAGCTGCTTTCCAGCGGGAGATGATCTTTCCGATCGGTGAACCGAACACAGCATACGCCAGATATTTTATTGGCAATAGTTATCTTGCCCGTATTTCGGCCGGACAGATTCCCTTTGCCAATATAACTTTCGAGCCACGCTGCCGCAACAACTGGCACATTCACAAAGCATCGGAAGGTGGCGGCCAGATGCTCGTCGGTGTGGCCGGAAGAGGCTGGTATCAGGAAGAAGGCAAGCCTGCGCAGGAGATACTGCCCGGTACGGTTATCCATATCCCCGCTAATGTGAAACATTGGCATGGTGCGGCTGCCGATAGTTGGTTTGCTCACCTCGCCTTCGAGATTCCCGGTGAGAATACTTCCAACGAATGGCTTGAGCCGGTAACAGAGGAAGAATATGATAAACTCAATCCGACAAAAGAACCTTTTCAGAAAGAATAATCAGGGTAGCATTACGTTGTAGTTATCCCGGCCGGCCCTGCGTTTGGTTCGTGCTTATCTGAGCTTTTCAGTAATTTTATTTGAGCTTTATAGCAATGCCCGTCCGGTTTAGCTGTTTTATCTTTGTTGGGTGAATAAAAGAATGGCGATTTAGTAACGTTCAAATGAACAGCGTATGAAAACGAAAAACCTTCAATCCTTAACTATGGCAGCCTGGGTGTGTATTGCCTTCCTGGCAGGTTGCACGAATGGCAGAACAAACCAGAAAACAAATGATAGTATGGAAACATTAAATCTTACTCAGGAATGGGATAAGACATTCCCGCAGAGCAATCAGGTGAACCACAGCAAAGTGACCTTCGTTAATCGTTACGGCATCACGCTCGCCGCCGACTTGTATGTACCGAAAACGACTGCCGGAGGAAAATTGCCTGCCATCGCTGTCAGCGGTCCGTTCGGGGCTGTAAAGGAACAGTCATCGGGACTGTATGCCCAGACTCTTGCCGAACGGGGATTCCTGACGATTGCTTTCGACCCATCGTTCACCGGTGAAAGCGGTGGCCAGTCCCGCTACGTGGCTTCGCCGGACATCAATACTGAAGACTTCTCGGCTGCGGTGGATTACCTTGCGACACGTCCGGACGTGGATGCTGAACGTATCGGCATAGTAGGTATTTGTGGCTGGGGCGGATTTGCCATCAACGCGGCTGCCAACGACACACGTATCAAGGCGACGGTAGCTTCCACGATGTACGACATCAGCCGTTGTTCAGCAAATGGTTATTTCGATGCCAATGACAATGCTGATGCACGCTATAAGATGCGTCAGGAACTCAACGCCCAACGTACGGAAGACTACCGTACAGGTACTTATCCCCGCACCGTGATGAACCCGAAGCCTGCCGACGACGCGCCGCAGTTCATGAAGGATTATTACGACTATTACAAGACCGAACGAGGCTATCATCCTCGTTCCATCAACTCTGGTTTAGGTTGGAACAAGACCTCCAATCTCGCATTTCTCAACGCACCTATTCTTGCGTATGCCGATGAAATCCGCAGTGCCGTGTTGCTCATTCATGGTGAGAAAGCTCACTCCCGCTATTTTAGCGAAGATACTTTCAAGAAACTGACGGGCGATAACAAAGAACTGATAATTATCCCCGGTGCCAGCCATGTGGACTTATACGATAACCCAGAAGCGATTCCGTTCGGGAAGATGGAAGTATTCTTCCGGGAGCACTTGAAATAATATCAGCTGATGTATCTCCAGGTAATACGGGTTTTGAAGAGCCGTTTTATTTGAATCGCAAAGAGTTGATTATCTGCTTTCAGTAAATCCGGATCGTCGGCCAGAATTTCGTTGGCGATTCGGGTTGCTTCGTTGAGGATGCGGGCATCTTTACCGAGATTGGCGACTTTCAGGCTACAGGTCAGGCCGCTTTGCTGGGTGCCTTCAAGGTCTCCGGGACCCCGGAGTTTCAGATCGGCCTCGGCGATTTCGAAACCGTCGTTCGTGGCGGTCATCGTATCAATGCGTTTACGTGAGTCGTTGGAAATTTTATAAGAGGTCATCAGGATACAATACGATTGGTCGGCTCCTCGGCCTACGCGTCCTCGTAACTGATGTAATTGCGACAGGCCGAAACGTTCGGCACTTTCGATGACCATAATCGAAGCATTGGGTACGTTGACTCCAACTTCGATTACAGTGGTAGACACCAGAATCTTGGTCTCGGCTGTGACAAAACGACGCATTTCCGAGTCCTTTTCCGTCGGTTTCATTTTACCGTGTACCATGCCCACTTTATAGCCTTTGGGAAGGAAGTAGCCGTTGATTTGCTCGAACCCTTCCTCCAAGTTGCGGAAATCCATTTTTTCGGATTCATGGATCAGGGGATAGACGACATACGCCTGACGTCCTTTTTCCAGTTCTTTTTCGATAAACCGGAATACTTCCGCCCGTTTTTTATCGAATGCGTGAAAGGTTGTGATCGGTTTACGACCGGGGGGAAGTTCGTCGATCACCGAAACATCTAGATCACCATATAAAGTCATCGCTAAGGTGCGGGGAATTGGGGTGGCGGTCATGACCAGGATATGGGGAGGAATGGTATTTTTTTGCCATAGTCTTGCCCGTTGGGCTACTCCGAAGCGATGTTGTTCATCGATGATAACCAGACCGATGTTCTGAAAAGTCACTACATCCTCCAATAAAGCGTGGGTACCGATCAAAATCTGGAGACTTCCGTCACGGAGGCCTTGATGTATTTCTTCCCGTTCTCTCTTCCGGGTAGAACCGGTCAGCAGGGCAACGGTAATTCCCATATCGGCCAACATTCCGCGGATGGTTTCATAATGCTGGGTTGCCAGAATCTCGGTAGGAGCCATCAGACAGGTTTGGCGATAATTGTCCAGTGCCATCAGCATACACATTACAGCTACCAGGGTTTTTCCACTACCCACATCCCCTTGGAGCAAACGGTTCATTTGTTTGCCACTACCGCAATCTTGCCGGATTTCCTTGATTACCCGTTTTTGGGCATTCGTCAGTTCGAACGGCAGGTAGTGATGGTAAAAAGTGTTGAAATATTCTCCTATCGTTTTGAACTCATGACCTTTGAAATAGCTTTTCCGTTTGTATTTCAGTTTCAGGATGTTTAGCTGAATATAAAATAACTCCTCGAATTTCAGGCGGAACAAAGCTTTACGCAACATTTCCGGGTTTTCGGGAAAATGGATATTATACAGCGCATCGTGGAGATATAGGAGTTTATGTTGTTGAATAAACCAAGCAGGCAAAGTCTCCGATATTTTTCCTTTGATAGTCTTGAAAATAGTATCCTGAATTTTGCTGATTGCCTTGGAATTCAGAAAAGCTTTTTTCATTTTCTCCGTAGTGGGATAGATTGCCTGAAATCCTACCAGTAAAGAAGAAGCTTTCTCAAAGCTATCGATCTCCGGGTGGACGATATTCAGTTTTCGGTTAAATTCCGAAGGCTGGCCGAAAATCAGGTAGTTTTTGTTCGGGTCGATTTGGCTGCTAAGGTATTTAAAGCCTTTGAACCATACCAATTCCAGACTTCCGGTTTCGTCATAGGCTTCGGCTGTCATCCGCAGCGCTTTCCCTTCGCCTACGCTTTTTAGGTTACGGATCCGCGCCTTGATTTGAATATAAGGTAAATGGGCATTTAATTCAGCGATGGTATAAACTCTGGAACGATCGACATATTTGTAGGGGACATGATAGAGCATATCCTCATAGCTTTGTACCAGAAGTTCTTCATAAAGTACTGCAGCCTTTTTTTCGCCTACTCCCGGTAGAAATTTAATATGTAAACCTGCTAGTTCCATAGAATCAAAACGGATGAAGCGGATGAAACAGGATAAAGTGGATATGAAAATAGATGGGGCGGGTTGGATGGATGAAACGGTTGAGCCATCCGAGAAATCACTTTATCTTGTTTTATCCACTCTATCCACTTCATCCTGTTTTATCTTATTTATTTATCCTATTTTATCCTGTTTTATCCGTTTCCTCCGTTTTTATCGACAAAAATAAGAAAAAGAGACGAAATGGACAGAGCGTATTTCTTTTTTTGCTATTTTCGTTGTAATTATAACGTATTATCTGGTTTTTATTTGCATTTCTGTAATTGATTTATGAGCTATCTGAAAGAAAGGATTAAACATGCAATCAGGTTCAGGCATAAAAGAGGTTATGGGGTCCATTCACCTTTTATGTTTCATTTAATTCTCGATGTTATTCGGGATAAAGAAAAACAATTTACTTATCCCGAAATATTGGAACAAGAAAACAGTTTGAATCCTCGGGAGAAAAAAATTTTTCGTTTGTTGTCTCGTTTGGTCCGTTACCTGAATGTACGGAAAATGGTCTGTTTGGGAAGAAATGCAGAAAAATTGTGCCGCTATTTGCAACAGGTAAGTGATGCAGAAATTTGGGTGAATCGGCTGGATACAATAACAGACGCCGATTTTATTTATGTAGGACGTGATTTCCCCTTGGAAGGATCTGCGTTTGCTGCTATTCTACAGGCAAATCCACAACGTTGCATTGTGGTGGCGGATATTCATAAAAAAGGTGTCCATGCCCGTTTATGGCATCAATGGGTGGAGAAAGCTACTGTTTCGGTGGATATGATGTGGTATGGGATTCTGTTCTTCGATGAGCGGATACAGGTGGGGAGGTATAATTTGATTATTTGATTAGAGTATATAAAATCAGAACAAGCCGAAAAGTTATTGTTAATCTGTAAAATGTTGTCCTCTTCAATCTATAAACTATTATGTCACCTAAAAGAATAATTTCCTCCATTTTAACCGTTTTATTTTATGAAAATCTACACCAAAACCGGCGATAAAGGAATGACCTCTCTGATCGGGGGGAAAAGAGTTCCTAAAAACAGTGCCCGTCTGGAATCTTACGGCACAATTGATGAATTGAACAGTTTTCTGGGTATGATTCGTTCTTTTCCGTTGCATG
Organism: Bacteroides sp.; assembly: GCA_021771575.1. Taxonomy (GTDB): domain Bacteria; phylum Bacteroidota; class Bacteroidia; order Bacteroidales; family Marinifilaceae; genus Odoribacter. Next base: position 7,764 of record JAETOX010000041.1, read on the forward strand.
AAAAAATAACAGAAGAACTGGTCGAAATCCAGTCGCGTTTGTTTGATGTGGGAGGTAATCTGGCTACTGATTCAGGGTCGGACGTGAAAATGCCGATAGGCGTAAATGATGAGGACATTGCCTTGTTGGAACAGGGAATTGACCGGATGGATAGCGAAGTGCCTCCGATGAAGTATTTCGTCCTGCCTGGAGGGAATCAGGCGGTTTCGTTTTGTCACATTGCCCGGACGGTTTGCCGTCGTGCAGAGCGACGGATTCTGACGCTCGCTGCAGAGACGGAGGTAGACGAAAGGGTGATCCGATATATTAACCGTCTTTCCGACTATCTTTTTATGTTATCCCGTTTTGTGGCTTATCAGAACGGAGTTGAAGAACTGAAATGGATTCCCCGGAAATAGAAATTTACTTCTCGGGGAGAATTTGCCATTTGTCGACTCCGGCCCGGGTGGCCAACCAGTCGTGAAACTGTTGTTCTTCCTCGTTAGTAGGACGTTGCCGATATGATAAGATAGCTATATGCACAGTGTCGGCGACCAGATCTTCCATGCGGTTCCGTATAATGCGCGAAAGAGCTATGCTTTTGATTTTCGGGAAAAGAATGCGGATTTCCGGAGCGATCTTTATACTCAGGGAATCATAGTCTGCATACTGCCGGAGCTGAGTACGTAAAAGATTAATTTCTGCTTCCTGGCGCAAGGCTTTCGTTTGATTGTGTTTATAAAAATCTTGCAAAACCAGGTTGTTGAGTTCTTCTTGCTGACGGTCTTTTTTCTCTCCGAATCCTTGCCATACGGATAATTTGGTGCCGGTCAGTTTATACAGAGGAAGTTTTTGGTGCAGCATCAATAAATATTCTTCGGGAACTTCCTTGCCGATCAAGGTGACCGAAATGCTGTCTTCGGCGATATATTTATTTACCAATAAAGTGTTGGGGAAATTAATTTCATTCGAGATAAAACGCATGGCATTCGTTTCGAAGATATTGGTTTGTATCATCCGATAAGTGATATATATACTCGGCACCATGGTAATAAAAATGATGGTATATACAATTTGTTGTACTTTTCTGCCTCTTTCTTTATCTACGAAAGTTTTTTTCGGAAAGTGCATTAACTTCACTCCGAGGGTTGTTGCAAAGGCGATAAAGACGGAATTAATCATGTAGAGATAAAAAGCACCGAAGAAATACGTCAGATTTCCACTGGCGATACCGAAACCAGCTGTACATAAGGGAGGCATTAAGGCAGTGGCGATGGCTACGCCGGGGATGACATTCCCTTTCAGCCGGGAACTCGAAGCTACGATACCTGCCATTCCTCCGAAAAAGGCAATCAGCACATCGTAAATGGTTGGGGTGGTCCGGGCTAGTAGTTCCGAACGGGCTTCATTCAGCGGGGAAATCAAAAAGTAGAGTGTCGATGTCAGAATTCCGAAAATGGTGGCAATTGCCAGATTACGAAATGCTTTTTTGATGAGCTCAAAATCGTTGATGCCGACTCCCAATCCGATACCCATAATCGGCCCCATGAGAGGGGATATCAGCATGGCGCCGATAATCACGGCTGTCGAATTTACATTTAATCCCAGCGAGGCGATAAAAATGGCGAAGATCAATACCCAGAGATTACTCCCTTTAAAATTGATTCCTTTACAGATATTGTCGATGATTTCGGTCTCGTTTTCTCTTTCGGCAGAGGAATCGAGAATACTTTTCAATTGATGTTTCGCTTGTTGGAAAATATCGATAAGAGCCATAGTTCGTTGTTATTTTTTTGAAATCAGTTTGCCGATATAGGGAATCTGATTCAAAGGTAAATCATTTTTTATTAAATAGATCAGATAAATCAATAACAGAAACGTTCGGAAACTCAGACGCAGGACAATATTGTCGATGATAATCCAGGAAGAAACCCCGTAAAGCAATAAAGCCAGGACAGTATACTTAGCGATTCCTTTCAGGTCGTAACGGATGGGATAATATTTTTGTCCGAATAACCAGGAGAAAAACATCATGGCAAAATAACAGGCGAAGGCTGCCCAGGCACAGGCAATATAACCGTAATGCGGTACCAACAGTACATTCATCAGCACAATGATGATCAGCCCGATAAAGGAAAAATAAACTCCCCATTGAGTCCGGTCGGTGAGTTTATACCAGAGCGAAAGATTGAAAAAAATGCCTGAAAATAATTCGGCCATCATGATAATGGGGACTACTTTCAGTCCTGCAAAATAGCGCGGATCGATAAAATAGCGGATAATGTCCAGGTAAAACATTACACCAAGAAAAATAAACAGGTCTACAATGATAAAATATTTCATTGCTACCGCATACATACTCCGTTTGTCTTCGCTTTGACTGCGGGCAAAGATAAAGGGTTCGTAAGCGTAACGAAAAGCTTGGGTGAACATGATCATTACCACGGCGATTTTGGCATTGGCGCCGTAAATGCCCAATTGATTCATGGCTTCGGCTTGGTCGGCGATCAGATAAGGATACAGAATTTTATCCAGATTTTGGTTCATAATCCCTGCCAGTCCCAGAATTAATAAGGGAAAAGAATAGCGCAGAATTTGTTTTAACAAATCATAGCGGAAATGCCAGTGAATCCTGAAAATTTCTGGAATCAGGGTTGTGAAAATGATGAAAGAAGCCAATACATTCGATATAAGAATATAGCCTGCTCCATAATCCGGGTTATAAAACCAACCGATCCATTCCGGATGGGACTTATAGATCGCCGGACAGAGCACCAGAAAGAAAATATTAAAGCAGATAGTCAGACCGATGTTCAGAAGTTTTAGAAAAGCGAACCGCAGGGGACGCTGGCAAAACCGCAGATAAGCAAACGGTAAAGCACTGAAAACATCAAGGGCGATGATGGCGGCGACCATTAGTACATATTCGGGATGTCTGTCACATTGCAAAACATGAGCTATCGGATGCAGAAAGCAAAGGACGATTCCGACAAACAAAAGAGTGGTAACGCCCAGCGAAGTCATGCAGGTCGAATATACACTCTGTGGTGTTCCTTTTGCGGGGTCGTTGGCGAAACGAAAAAAACCGGTTTCCAGCCCGTAGGTGAGGAATACCAGCAGTAGGCCGATCCACGCATAAAGATTGACAATGGTCCCATATTCTGCCTGTACTAGCAGATAAGTGTAAAGAGGAGTCAGACACCAGTTCAGAAATCTTCCGATAATGCTGCTCATGCCATAAATGGCCGTATCTTTGGCCAGACTTTTTACTCCTGCCATGTTTTTCGATATAAATCCCGGCAAAGATAAAATTTAATATTCAATACAACAAAAAACTCTCCCGCACAATAAAAGGGCGGGAGAGGTATAACACCGGTTGCTTTGCCGGACTATTCTTCTAAAAAGTTCGGATACATATAATCGGTTGCCGGGATAAAGGTTTCTTTGATACATTGCGGAGAAACCCACCTCAGCAGATTGAATACTGAGCCGGCTTTATCATTGGTGCCGGACGCACGGCCGCCTCCGAATGGTTGCTGATCGACAACGGCACCTGTCGGTTTATCGTTGATATAGAAGTTGCCGGCGGTATGAGTGAGACGCTCAGTGAGCCGTTCGATATTGGTACGGTCGTTGGAGAAGATGGCTCCTGTCAGGGCGTATGCTGAACCGGCATCCAACAAGTCCAGAGTTGTTTCTACCTGGTCGGGTTCATAAACATACACCGTCAGTACAGGGCCGAACAATTCTTCCCGCATGGTGACATAGTCCGGTTTTTTGGCCAGGATAACGGTCGGATAAATAAAATACCCTTTCGATTTATCGTATTGTCCACCTAGTACGACTTCGGCATCCGGAGAAGCTTGGGCGTCATCTATAGCTTTAGCCAGCTTATCGAAAGAAGCTTCGTCAATCACAGCATTGACAAAATTACGGAAATCTTCTACGCCTCCGGTTTTGATTTTTTCCAGGTCGGCTTGCATGAATGCTTTTACTTCCGGCCAAAGGTTCGACGGTATATAGGCACGGGAGGCAGCAGAACATTTTTGCCCCTGATATTCGAATGCGCCCCGTATAAGAGCAGTAGCCACCGGTTGGGCTTTGGCTGTAGGATCGGCAAAAACATAGTCCTTACCACCGGTTTCTCCGACGATGCGCGGATAAGAACGGTAGTTGTCGATGTTTTTCACGATAGTGCTCCAGATATCGTTGAAAACTCCTGTGGAACCTGTAAAATGAATACCAGCGAAATCTTTATGGCTGAAGATGACGTCTGAAGCTGTAGGGCCGGAGCAGTATACCAGATTGATCACGCCGTCAGGCAAACCGGCTTCCTGTAAGATCTTCATAATAATGTAGGCCGAATAAACAGCGGTTTTCGATGGCTTCCATACGCATACATTGCCCATCAAAGCAGGTGCTCCCGGGAGATTTCCGGCAATAGAGGTAAAATTGAATGGAGTCAATGCAAAGATAAATCCTTCCAATGGACGCCATACCGTACGATCCCAGATGCCAGGTGCGGAATTAGGTTGCATGTGGTAAAGCTCGTACATATTTTTTACATTGAAACGGTAGAAATCTGCTAATTCACACACACAGTCGATTTCTGCCTGAAAAGCATTTTTGGATTGTCCCAGCATAGTCACGGCATTCAATACCTGACGATAAGGACCTGCTATCAGCTCAGCAGCTTTCAGGAAAATGGCAGCACGGCTTTCCCAGTTCATTTTTTCCCAAGCTGGTTTTGCCTTCATCGCAGCTTCGATAGCCATTTGCACATGCGTGGCGTTGCCTTGGTGATAATGACCCAACAGATGTTGATGATCGTGGGGAGGACGAATATCGGCCAGTTTGTCCGTACGAATTTCCTGACCTCCGATAATCATTGGAATATCGACCGTCTTGTTCCGTATTTCGTTTAATTTTGCTTTCAGTGCTGCACGCTCGGGAGTGCCCGGTGCATAACTTTTGATCGGTTCGTTAGTGATGTTGGGTAATTTGTAAACTCCTTTAGGCATAGTAAATTAGTTTTATAGGTTTTGTGAAAATTCTTTAAATCGAACAAATATAGAAAAGTTTCTGAATAAAAAACATGATAAAAAACAGGTTTTCTGTTTTCGGGGGATAAAACGGACAAAACGGATAGTCTCTCCGTTTCATCTTTTTGTTATCTTTGTTCCGAATTTAAGAGTTATCCTCATTTAGTCGCATATTATTCGGAATGAATCATGATCTCAGTAAATAATATAAGTGTCGTATTCGGTGGTTTCTATTTGTTGGATTCTGTTACTTTTCTCATTAATAAAAAGGACAGGATTGGTTTAACAGGACGTAACGGAGCGGGAAAATCGACAACTTTGAAAATGTTAGCCGGTTTACAGCAGCCTTCAGAAGGTAATATTGCCATGGCTTCGGATATTAAAATCGGTTATTTGCCACAGACAAAAGTATACACCGATGGAAATACAGTGCGGGAAGAGGCAGAAAAGGCCTTTGCAGATTTGTTTGCTTTGAAGGCAGAGGTCGAACATTTGAATCAAGAATTGGCTGTACGCGAGGATTATGAATCGCCAGCTTACCTGAAACTGTTGGACAAGATTCACGAAAAGACGGAATTACTGGCGATCCGGGGAGAGAATAATATTGACCGGGAAGTCGAAGTGGTGTTGAAAGGTTTGGGATTCCGGCAGGAGGATCTGGCCCGGAACTGTGAAGAATTCAGCGGCGGATGGCGTATGCGGATCGAATTGGCAAAAATTCTGTTGGCGAGACCCGATATTTTTTTATTGGATGAACCGACTAATCATTTGGATATTGAATCGATCTCTTGGCTTGAGTCTTTTTTACAAAGTTATCCGGGAGCTGTTGTATTGGTATCGCATGACCGGGCTTTTCTGGATAATGTGACTACACGGACCATAGAAATTTCGTTGGGGAAAGTATACGACTATAAAGTTCCTTATTCGCAATATGAGTTGCTGCATAGGGAGCGCATCGAACAACAGATGCGTGCTTATCAGAATCAGCAAAAGCAAATCAAAGATACGGAGGATTTCATCGAACGTTTTCGGTATAAAGCGACGAAATCGGTACAGGTGCAGTCCAGAATCAAGCAATTGGAGAAACTCGAACGGATAGAGGTGGAGGAGGAAGATAAAGCGCGGATTACCGTTCGTTTTCAGCCGGCGGTCCGTTCCGGAGATATTGTCGTCAGTGCCCGGCATGCTACAAAGGCTTACGGGCAACATGTGGTTTTGCAGGAAATCGATGTTGATATCAAGCGAGGTGAAAAAGTAGCATTTGTTGGCAAGAACGGAGAAGGAAAATCTACGTTGGTCAAAATGATTATGAATGAGATTCCGTATGAAGGGGAGTTGAAAATCGGACATAATGTCAATATCGGTTATTTTGCACAGAATCAGGCTGATTTACTGGATCCCGAATTGAGCGTGCTCGATACGGTAGATCAGGTAGCTCGGGGAGAAATCCGGAAAAAAATCAGGGATATCCTGGGAGCTTTTCTGTTTTCAGGGGAAGAAGTCGATAAAAAAGTAAAGGTTTTGTCGGGTGGAGAACGTACCCGTTTGGCTATGGTGCGTTTGTTGCTAGAACCCTATAATGTACTGATACTTGACGAGCCGACCAATCACTTGGATATGCGTACGAAGGATATTCTAAAAGAAGCATTGAAGAAGTTTGAGGGTACGGTGATTGTCGTTTCACACGACCGGGATTTCCTGACGGGATTGGCTGAGAAGGTGTACGAATTTACAAACAGGAAACTGAAAGAATATCTGGGGGGTATTACCGATTTTCTGGCGGCTAAGAAGATCGATTGTTTCCGTGAGTATGAACTATTACATAAATCGGATAAATCCATTGCTCCAGAAGTGGTTGCCGGGGGAATGAAAGAGAGCAAACTTTCTTTTGAGGAACGGAAGCAATGGAACCGGGAGATTAAAAAGGCCCGGCAGCGTGTGGAAAAAGCCGAAGAAGAAGTGACTTGTCTGGAGAAGGAGATTGCCGCTTTGGAAGAACAGATGGCTACAGGAATCGTTGATGACAAATTGTTGCAAAAATACGGTAAGGCTCAGCGGAATTTGGAAGCAGCTATGGAAGAATGGGAGGCTGCTACAGAAGCAGAAGAAAGTTTAAAAGAATAATCGTTGAAATATGGCAAAATATAAGCAGGAATGTATATTCGGTATCCGGGCTGTGATTGAGGCAATACAGCAGGAAAAAGAAATCGATAAAGTTATGTTGAAACAAGGTATCCGTGGAGAGTTGTTTCAGCAATTGTTTGCCTTGATCCGGGAAAATAATATCCCTTTTCAGTATGTGCCTGAGGATGTATTCAAGCCTTTTGCCGACCGTAACCATCAGGGAGTGTTGGCAGAGGTAGCCCCTGTGCCTTATCGTGATCTCAACGAAGTTCTGAATGAAGTAGAAGCAGCCGGACAGTTGCCCTTTATCCTTATTCTCGACCGTATTACCGATGTACGGAATTTCGGGGCCATCGTCCGGAGTGCGGAATGTGCTGGAGTGCATGCAATCGTTATCCCCAATAAAAATTCTGCAAAGATCTCTTCCGATGCGTTGAAAACTTCGGCAGGGGCACTTTATCATGTGCCGGTATGCCGAATTTTGAACCTCAAAAAATTGGTTCGTGAGTTAAAATTTCAGCGGGGAATCCGGGTGTATGCTGCCACTGAAAAAGCCGAAAAATATTATACGGCTGCCGATTTCACTCAGCCCACTGCTATCGTTATGGGATCCGAAGACAAAGGAATCGACGAAGGTTTGCTCAATATCGTTACCGATAGTATCAAAATCCCTCAGAAAGGCAATATCGAATCCCTGAATGTTTCCGCCGCTGCTGCCGTCATCCTTTTCGAAGTGGTCCGCCAGCGGGATTTGTTATAATATTGCACCAATGCCCTAATGTACCAATGATTGTGTGTGTTTCATTGGTACATTAGTACATTAGACATTTACTTCCGTACAATCTTTATATTTTTATGCACGGATATGTCATTGAATTTTGTGAGAAAGATTTCCTTTTGTTAAGGAATCTGATTACTGCAAATCCTCCAGGCGGATTGAAACTGGATTTGTTTTATCAGAAATACGTCGACGCCAATGGTATTCATATTATTGCTTTGCGCTGGTTACCACTTACCACCTGCGCTGAGGAAAATGTATAGGGATATCAGATCGATAAATACCATGTGGAAGATATCTGCATACACGAATTTGCCCATTCGATTCATTTAATCGGTATACTGAGCGTTTATCCCGATTTCAACGATCGGTTGGAAAAGTTAATGGATGCAGCTTTGGTTGCTGGAAAATGGAAAAATATGTATACTGCGACCAATTTGGGCAGAAGGCGTGCGGGACTGGTTCGATGTCAACGCCGAAGTGTCGCGGCGGATAGAAAACATAATCAAGTGAATACTCGGAAAGAATTAAAACAATATGACCGGGGATTATACGACATTAATCTTTTTGAAGGTGAAAAGTATGATAAAAAGGATGTCCGTTATGAGTATCATCGAACTAAAAACATTTTCCGGAAGATTTTGTTCTGTATGTGGAGGTTAAAAGGGGGAGACACGGTGAAATTGCGTTCGTGATAGCTGGAATCGCTCTGTATGAAAGAGGTTCTGGGATAACGTTAAAAAATTATAGTTAGTTATGCAGAGAAATGCTTAGAAAAATGTATTTTTGTTGAAAATTAAACAGCAAAGAGGTCATTTAACTGATTAACATTAAATTTTTTAATATTATGGTAAGCATTTCTCACGTTGTTGAAGAGATTGTAAAACACCGTCCTTATTTGTCCGAATCGCTGGCTGCCGGTATCATCAATGTATCTTCGCTGGCCCGGCAATTACAGGCAGATGTAGAAAAGGCCCTGAAAAAGGAAGTCAATACGGGAGCCATTGTCATGGCTTTGAATCGTTTGGCACCTTATCTGCAAGTAAGAGAACAGGTGCAATTGAATAAGCTGCTCAGCAATATGGGAGATATTATCTTGCGGAGCAATCTGTGCGATTATACGTTTAAAAATTCGCCTACTTTGCTGGATTGTCATATTGAAGTCCTGAAAAGTCTTGTCAAGAACGACGAAGTTTTCTATACTATGGTGCAAGGGGTGTTCGAAACGAACATCGTGATCAGTGATACCATGGAAAGCCTGATTACTGATTACTTTAAGGATGAATTATGCTTATTTCGCCAGAACGGCCTTTCCTCGGTTACGTTGAAATTGCCGAAAGGAAACAGTATGCAGGCCGGATTTTATTATACGATCATGAAAGAACTGTCCTGGGAAGGAATAAATCTCACAGAAGTTATTTCTTCTACGAATGAGTTTACTGTTGTGGTTGATAATGCATTGATCGATAAAACTTTCGTAGTATTGAAAAATATCGGGAAACGCTGAGTAAAAGAAAATACAGAGAAATAAAAAAATAATAATCAAAGGAATAGTAAACTATGTTTGAAAATTTATCGGAAAAACTGGAACGGTCGTTCAAATTGCTGAAAGGCCAGGGAAAGATCACCGAATTGAATGTTGCTGAAACATTGAAAGAAGTTCGCCGTTCTTTGTTGGATGCGGACGTGAACTACAAGATAGCGAAGGATTTTACCAACCGGGTAAAGGATAAGGCGTTGGGAATGAATGTGCTGACAGCAGTAAAGCCCGGTCAGATGATGGTCAAGATCGTACACGACGAGCTGGCCGAGTTGATGGGAGGAAAGAATGTGGAAGTGGATATCAAGGGCAATCCGGCCATTATCCTGATGTCCGGATTACAGGGATCCGGTAAAACTACATTCTCTGGTAAGTTTGCTAATTTACTGAAAAATAAGAAAGGTAAAAAGCCGTTATTGGTCGCTTGCGACGTTTATCGCCCTGCTGCCATCGAGCAGTTGAAAGTATTAGGCGAACAGATTCAGGTACCGGTCTACAGTGATGAAACGACCCAAGATCCGGTGAAAATCGCCAAAGATGCGATCAAGTACGCGAAGACCAATGGAAACGACGTCGTCATTGTCGATACCGCAGGACGTTTGGCTATCGATGAACAGATGATGAACGAGATCGCGGCCATTAAAGAAGCGATCCAGCCGAACGAGACTTTGTTCGTCGTCGATGCAATGACCGGGCAGGATGCCGTCAATACAGCCCGGGAATTCAACGAACGTTTGGATTTTAATGGAGTAATCCTCACTAAGCTGGATGGTGATACCCGGGGGGGAGCTGCTCTTTCTATTCGTACAGTAGTCAACAAACCCATCAAATACGTCGGTACCGGTGAAAAACTCGAGGCATTGGATGCTTTCCATCCTGAACGAATGGCCGACCGTATTTTGGGGATGGGAGATATCGTTTCTTTGGTTGAGAAAGCACAAGAACAGTTTGATGCCGAAGAAGCTAAAAAATTGCAGAAAAAAATTTCCCGCAATCAGTTTAATTTTAACGACTTCCTTAGTCAGATACAGCAGATCAAGAAAATGGGTAATATCAAAGACTTAGCTTCGATGATCCCTGGCGTAGGTAAAGCTTTGAAAGATGTGGATATTGATGACGATGCGTTTAAAAGTGTTGAAGCCATCATTTATTCCATGACACCGGGCGAACGGGAAGATCCTTCGGTGATCAACGGTTCGCGGAGGAAGAGAATTGCTGAAGGAAGCGGAACGACTGTGCAGGATGTTAATCGGTTGCTGAAGCAGTTTGAAGAATCAAAGAAAATGATGAAAATGCTTTCCGGCGGTGGAAAACTGATGCGTAAGATGCCGGGAATGAGACGTTAATTAAAGATAATACAAGGATATGGAATTAATCGACGGAAAGAAAATAGCAGTAAAAGTAAAGCAGGAATTGGCCGATGAGGTCAACCGGCTGAAAGCTAATGGGGAAAGAGCGCCTCATTTGGTTGCCGTTCTGGTCGGAAACGATCCGGCTAGTGAAACTTATGTCGCCAGTAAGGTGAAAGCTTGTCAGGAAGTAGGTTTTAAGAGTACCGAAATGCGTTATTCGGCCGATATGACCGAGGAACAGTTGTTGGCTGTTGTCGACCGACTGAACCGGGATACCGATGTCGATGGATATATCGTGCAACTTCCTTTGCCGGCTCACATTTCTGAGGAGAAAGTACTCATGGCTATCAATCCTGATAAGGATGTGGATGGTTTTCATCCTTGCAATGTCGGTAAAATGGTGACCGGACTGCCTGCTTATTTACCTGCTACACCCGCTGGGATCGTCGAATTATTGAAACGTTACGATATTCCTACTCAAGGCAAGCATTGTGTCGTGATCGGGCGGAGTAATATTGTCGGAACACCGATGGCTGTGTTGATGTCGCGCAAAGGCAGGCATGCCGATTGTACGGTGACGCTTTGCCACAGCCGTACCCAGAATTTGAAAGAGATGGCACTTCAAGCCGATATCCTGATCGTAGCTTTGGGTAAACCCCAGTTCGTTACTGCCGATATGGTGAAAGAAGGAGCTGTAGTGATCGATGTGGGGATTCATCGTATCGCTTCGGACAAAACAAAATCCGGATTCCGCTTGGTTGGGGATGTCGATTTCGAGCAAGTCGCTCCTAAATGTTCGTATATCACCCCAGTACCTGGAGGAGTAGGACCGATGACAATCGTTTCACTTTTGCAAAATACCCTCGAAGCTCGTAAAGGTTTATCATAATCGGTGTTTTGGCATGGTCCTGAATTATATCTGGATATTCTTTTTTGTGGTGGCTTTTATCGTGGCTTTGTTCCGGTTGGTGGTGGACGGGGATACAGAAGTTTTCGGGGCGATGATGAAAGCCATTTTCGATTTGTCGAAAACTGGTTTCGAAATATCCCTGGGATTGACGGGAGTACTTACCTTATGGATGGGAATCATGAAAATCGGGGAGCAGGGAGGAGCCGTAAGGGTGATGTCCCGGCTGATCAGTCCTTTTTTCCGGCGTTTGTTTCCCGGTCTGCCTAAGGATAGTCCTGCCCACGGGGCGATAATGATGAACCTGGCAGCCAATATGCTCGGGTTGGATAATGCGGCTACTCCCATGGGATTGAAAGCCATGCAACAGATGCAGCAAGTGAATACAGCTAAAGACACAGCCTCGAATGCCCAGATTATGTTTCTGGTGCTGAATACGTCGGGACTGACCATTGTGCCAGTATCGATCATGGTCTACCGGGCCCAGCTGGGGGCTGCAAATCCTACCGATATTTTTATTCCGATATTGATTGCTACCTATTTTTCCACCTTAGTTGGGCTGGTTGCAGTGTCGGTTTGGCAGAAAATTAACCTCTGGGATAAAGTTGTCCTAGGATATATCGGGGGTATGTCTGCTGTGATGGCCGGTATCATCTGGTATTTTTCTACATTGGATAAAGAAGCTTTGACGGTGGCTTCCAACTTGGTTAGCAACCTGATTTTGTTTGGAATTATAATCGTTTTTATCGCTATGGCAGCTTGGAAGCGTATCAATGTTTACAATGCTTTTATCGATGGGGCGAAGGACGGCTTTTCTACGGCCGTAAAAATTATTCCTTATCTGATTGCAATTTTGGTGGCAATCGGAGTTTTCCGGGCTTCCGGAGCCATGGATATCCTCATGACCGGTATAGCAAAATCGGTTGAAGGTTTGGGATTCGATTCCGCTTGGGTGGATGCTTTGCCTACTGCTTTAATGAAACCTTTGAGTGGAAGTGGGGCCCGGGGAATGATGATCGATACCATGACTGTTTTCGGGGCCGATTCTTTTGCCGGGCGGCTGGCGTGTACATTCCAGGGAGCTACCGATACTACTTTTTATATTATTGCTGTTTATTTCGGGGCTGTTGGCATAAAAAATACCCGCTATGCGATACCTTGCGGTTTAGTGGCCGATCTGGCCGGTATTGTGGCTGCGGTAGTGGTGGCGTATTTGTTTTTTGCTGATTAGCCAGAAAGACAATGGAAAAAGTTGTAGTTGGCCTGAGTGGTGGAGTTGATAGTTTTGTTACGGCTCTTTTATTACAGCAACGGGGATATGAGGTGATCGGGGTAACCTTGGCATTGTGGAAAGAAAACGAACTGGCTGAGGTTGAAGCGGTATGTCGGAAATTGAAAATTCCTTTATTGCTGCGGGATGGACGGGAATTATTCCGTCGGATTATCGTTGCACCCTTTATAGATTCTTATTTGCATGCAACGACTCCCTGTCCTTGCTGTTTGTGCAACAGTTATGTGAAATGGGCCTTATTGGATCAGGTGGCTTGGGAGGTGGGCGCTACCCGGATTGCAACCGGTCATTATGTTCGTATAATCCGGAAAGACGGATTGTATTATATTTGTCGGGGCATTGATCTTCACAAAGATCAGTCTTATTTTTTATGGGGAGTGCCCCAGGCTATTCTAGCCAAAGCCATTACTCCATTAGGAGATTTTACAAAAATTCAGGTGAAAAACTGGGCATCTGAACAGGGATACCAGCGACTCGCAGCGAAAAAAGAGAGTATGGGTATTTGCTTTTTGGAAGGAAAAGACTACCGGGAATTTATTCAAGGTTATTTGGGTGAGGAAAAAACGGAAACACCGGGAGATATTCTTGACCGACAGGGGCGGCTATTGGGAAAACACCACGGCTTGTTACATTATACGATCGGGCAGAAAAGAGGTATCCCTTCGCATGGAGGACAGGCTTTCTATGTGGCCGAAATCGATGAGGCTCGCAATATAATTATTGCAGATACGAAGTCCGGACTTTTGAAGATGTCTTTGAAAATCGGACAAACCCATATCTCTTGTCACGATGATTTGCAGGCTACAGATATTACGGTTAAAATTCGAGGGATTGGTTTGAATCCGCAGGGGTTTGTTAGTATTGAAAAATTACTACAGGGACATTTGAGAATTCATTTGTCTGACCCCGCATGGGCGGTGGCGCCGGGTCAGCCGGTAGCTCTATATCGGGGCGATCGGTTGATTGGCGGAGGAATTGTGGAAAGGGAGAAGTGTGATGTGTAAAAAAACCTTTGAAATTCTCTGGAATCTATTGCAGGTTTCAGGAAAAATCCTTTCCTTTGCAGCACAAAATACGGGTGTAGCTCAGTTGGTAGAGCACTGGTCTCCAAAACCAGGTGTCGGGAGTTCGAGTCTCTCCTCCCGTGCATATGACGCTATCTTTCTTGGATAGCGTTTTTTATATATCTGAAGATATTTACATTTGCTGCGGTAAAGTATTTGCATGATGAGAATTACAGAAACAGATTTCAAAGGGTTTATAACAGGGAATGAAAAATCCTTTGAGACTATTTTTCGTCAATATTATAAGACTTTGGTCGGTTTCGCCATGCATTATGGACTTGGACAAATGGAAGCTGAGGATGTAGTAATCGAAGTAGTACACCATATTTGGGAAATCCGTCGGGAGGTAAAATCTCCGGCAGCTTTGAATACTTTATTTTTCATAGCTGTACAGAACCGTACAATCAATGTTGTGCGCAATCTGAAGACTCGCAATAAGATTATTCAAACACACGAAAGTCAGGATGAGGAATTTTATGATTATGTGGCGGAAGAAGAAATTACCCATTTG
>JAETOX010000269.1 GCA_021771575.1 Bacteroides sp.
CCTCCTCCATTTTATTGAACGCCTTGATGTATTCGAGCTTAAAGCGGAGTGCTTTGTCACCGGTGAAGCCCATAGCCAAGAGCGTAAATCCGTCACGGTTCATTACATACATAGGAGCTTGTCTTACTGCCCCTGTTCCGTTGTTCACGTCCACATCATAGTAGGCAAGCGAGAACATATTGTTAACATCTTGATTGTCAGTTAAAGCCGAATTTTCGGCACACCCTTTAAGCAGGTTTCTTATTGCGTCAAGGACGTGTTTATGCTCCTTACCAAATTTGTTGGCTACGAGAATACTATTGGTGAGAGCAACTGCGCCCTCCGAGTAAACAAGACTTGTTTCCATATATTATTCTGTTGTTCGAGTGCTTCCTATTTCTCGTTTGGTAAGGCTGTCAATCGTTTTATAATCAACATCTTCAATAAAGCCGTTTTCAGTGAGCATCCATACTTCCCGATTTTGACCTGATACGAACATTGTTCGGGTCAGCTTTTCATCATCATCTACACCCTGCACCATTTTTGACACATCGGTGTGTTCAATCCACGTCGCCACATCTTTGGCGAGGAATAGCGGTTCTTCGGGAGTGCCGTACACCGAAAACTGCTGTCCGAGCAATTCAGTTTGTTTTAATATTTGAATATTGTTTGCCATATATTATACTTATCTTTGCGTTTACAAAAGAGGCAACCCCGAAATTGAGGCCACTACACACTCAAAATCGGGATTGCCAAAAAATATCTTCTTGCAGCGAGTAGTGGTTCACGATGCAAAGTTAAGCATATATTTTGAATTACACAACAAAACCAAGAGCATCTTACTCGATTTTTTATTTAAGCCGAACCATATCGAACTAATATTGCATACTTTCCTCTATCTCCCTCACATCTTCCTGCGTGCATACACGCGAGAGATTCCGTGAGTTAGTTTCGGCTTAATTCAATCGCCTACTGCCTCTGTGGCACTTCCGCTCCCTCGTTCCTTTCGGCTATGATTCGTTCAGTTGGGGTTCCCTTTCGGGTGTGAGGTCGGTGGTCGTCTGTTTGCCTACGTTGCCACCACTTTGCCAACCGTTCACAAAGACGGGTACCACATTTTCGTTGTTGAATCAACGCCGACTGAGTTTGATGGTAAGAAACTCCGATTGCCGTTTAGCCGGTTTCAAGCTCTGTTGGCTCTTCTCCCTTATCCCCGGTCGCAGTTCGTTCGCTTGGGGCGATAAAAAAGAAGAACCCCGTACAAGTGGACGCTTACGGGATTCTTCAATTCAGAAAGGTTTATGACTTTCTGTATGTCGTTTCTTGTATCGCGTCCATTGATACGGAGGCAAAGGTATTACGATTAAAAATTCTTCGCAATAGGGTAGATCCGGCAAACGTGAATGGATGTTAATAAGCCTATCAGAGTGGCAATAAGGGCGTCAATGTGTTTCAGCTATGTTTCACCAGATAAATTTATGTGTTATTAATTTGCTGTAATACAACATGTTGTAATTGGTCGCTACACGCCTGGAAAGCGTGTATACCCCAAAAGGGTATCCCGAGTTCGAATCTCGGTCACTCCGCTAAAAAAAGCCGGTTCCTATCTGGGAATCGGCTTTTTTGTGTTTTTGTTACGGGTAAGCAAAAATGTCCAACCTGCCGCAAAATGGATTAAGAATGCGAGCCTAAAAAACAATTCATCTAATGTGGTGTTGTTATTTAATAGGGTATTATAGTTAATCTGCTTCGAGAGGCTGATGATTGTATTACCCGATTAATATTTATTCTTAATTAGACCGATTGATATTTATGGCTCTAAAATCCGTTACCGAAACTTTATTACAACGTCGCAGCATACGTCGTTATGAATTTGATCAGATAAGTCAAGAGGATATGCAGTTTATTTATGAAGCTATCCGTAATACTCCTACAAGTT
>JAETOX010000042.1 GCA_021771575.1 Bacteroides sp.
CACCTAGCAATTGGGCTAATTGTCCGTCACTAGGCGGTTGAAATAATTTCGTCATCAGCTTTTTCTATTGTTTACAATAAATACCATACTCATAGCGCACTACCCTGCTATTTCCCTATTCTACAAATGACAACTACCTCTCTCTTTTTCCAAAATATTATCTTATCTTTGTGTGTATCAATATAATTATTATGAACACAAACGAACCTAAAATAGCCATTTTGGTAGACGGCGACAACGCACAACCCAAAACGCTGAAATTAATCCTGGAAGAAGTAAGTGTAAAATATGGAAAAGCGACCATCCGGCGGATTTACGGGGACTGGACAGATAGCAAAATGAAAGGTTGGAAAAACGCAGTCAACGAATTATCGTTCGATCCTCGTCAAAAGTTTACTTATACCAGTGGTAAAAATTCTACCGACGGCGCACTGATTATCGATGCAATGGATATTTTGCACAGTAAATCGGTAGATGGTTTTTGTATTGTATCCAGTGACAGCGATTTTACAGGTCTTGCCAAAAGAATCAGAGAAGAAGGCGTGCAAGTCATCGGTATGGGGAAGAAAACAACTCCTAAAGCATTCATTCAATCCTGTGAAGTATTTACTTTTGTCGAAAACCTATCTGCCGAACCGGCAATTCCGGTTAAAGAAACCGAACTGGGAACAACGACAAAAAATGAAGAAAAAGCTCTTCCAACACCTTCACCTATGGTCAAGACGTCCAGAAAAAACGAAGCGAAATTCCCTAGCAAAACCAAACAACCCGCGGTGCCGGAGAATATCACCGAACTATTGAACAAAGCGTTCAATTCCATCGTCAATGAAAACGATGAAGCCAACCTGGCCGAACTCGGCAGTGCCCTGAAACGCCTGGACCCTAGTTTCGATGTCAGAAGTTATGGTGTCAATTCTTTCCTGAAATTCCTGAGATTGATAGATATTTTCGATATCCGCGACAATACCGTCGGTAAATACAATCACCCTATTGTTAAAAAGAAATAGGAAAAGCTGAAAGGGTCAAAAAAGTCCTGACTTTTCGACCTCTTCCACGTTTTCGACCCTTTCATTGGAATAAGCAGGAAACAAGGCATCACTGTTCGAGGAGTGATTTTTTCATCCGTTCGATATCGGTCAGATAATCCTGAAGATCCTGCTCGTGTTCCTCTTCTTCGGCCAGAATTTTTTTCGCAATTTCGCAGGTCGTAAAGTCTTTCCCATCCGTAAAATCGGCAATTTCCTGATACCTCATAATGGCACAACGTTCCGAAGCTATATTATCTTTCAATAAGCTAACCGAACCAAAATCCTGAGGAGCATCATATTTACATTTCGCCAGTTCAAACCATTTCTGAGGATCCAAAACAGGAACTCCCTCCAGTTCGATAATGCGTTTGGCAAGCATTTGAGCATGCCGACGTTCTTGATCTGCATGTTCTTCAAATTCACTTTGTACATTGGCACGCATGGCCCCTTCAACGACCAATGCCCCTACCCAATATTGGTAATAAGCCAACCATTCTTCAGCTAATGCTGCATTTAACTGTGAAATCAAACTTTCTACGTCCAGCTTTCCTTGTAGGATTTCTACACTTTCTTTAGCCATAATTTTTAGCGTTTAGTTATTTTATTCTACTTCTTTGTGTAACGGACAACGAACTTTTTTGTTCGGACAGCTTGCCATTTTAACAAGGAAAGAATTGAACGCTTCCGACTATCAAAATTCTGGAAATTCAATAGATTTAAATGCATCGGGGACCTTATGAACCCATTATTCTTTGACCCCGTATACCCGTTGAGCCAACAGTTTAACCCAAAAAACAAATCCTCCGGTCAGTAATAAATTCAAGACCAAACTAAACACCGATATGATCAGGAAAGGTCCCCCCAGATTGTACCCCAAAGCGATGACGATAATCCCGGCCCCCACTTCTCCCCGGGTAAACATACCGATGGAAAGAGCCAAACGTTCCTCCCACCGCTTGTCGCGATAGAAAAACATAGGAAACATTTTTCCCAGATTGGACAGGAAAGTCACCATAAGAACATGCCCAAACAACACCCCCCAGGAAGGCATAGGCTGTGTCGCTATCACTCCAGAAGCTTCCGCAGCTCTCGCCACATGATCGATTCCTATAAATTGGGGAGTGCTCATTCCCACCAGAAACATAAATAAATAGGAAACGAATCCGGTCATTCTTTCATCTTGTCGTCCGTGTTGATGCACTGTTTTCATCACCATCCCTAAAATAAAAGCCGGTAATAATACTTCGATATGGATGCCTCCATCCTTGTCCATCAAAGATTTCGATATCAGATAGATACTTTCTGTTGCAGCTACTATACAAACAGCATACAACAAAATAGCTTTCCATCCCTGAGGCATTCGGAAGGAACTCAACTTCTTCCAGCCGACCATCAGCAATACACAAACGACTATGATAATGGCCAACAATTGCCATTTAAAACCGATCATCAGGATTTGTAAAGGAATCATCAGCAGGATAGTATCCAGATCGTCAAAAATTGCTAAAACCTGGGTCTTTTTATAGATCCATTCTTTGCGCAAACCGGCAGCAGCCAACATGGTAAAAAGGATACCAGCAGAAGTTGGGGCCGCAAAGCGACTCAACAATAAGTTCTCCTTGCAAGCTTCCCAATTAAAAAACAAATGAGAGGGTAACAGACACATATAATAAAAAGCAACTAACAACCAAGGCACTGCCGCCGTCGCCATTGCAATAAAATAGTCTTTGGTATAAGCTTTCCACCGGCTTTTATCCAGCTCGAACTCCCGGCCTACATTGATCATAATAAAAGCCAGGCAGATAAACATAAGGGTTTTAATTCCCTTTTCCACCACTAAAAATGAACTCTCCAACCAAATAGGTAAGCACTGAGAAAAGACTAATCCTAACACCAGAAAGAAAGAAAACAATAAAACCTTTTTCATTGACCCATATTTAATTTATTGTCTAAGAAAGTAACAACTCTTCTTAACTGTCGGTGAATTTACAAAATTCATTCAAATTTTTCTCTGGATTTTTCCTTTATATGTATTCTTTTTTTATTCTAACCGAAGAGAAAATAAAACTTACAAAAGAAATATACAGAAAACACCGGAACAGGGGCTTTAAAAGCCCTGATCCGGTGTTTTCGAACATACTAGTATTTCGGTAATCAGCGGGCGTGATTGAATCCACGCGGCTGTTGCGGTTCCCTGCGATTCCAGAGGATAGCGCTGTTGGTGGGTTCTTGTAATTGGTTCAATTGTTCGATATTTGTCCGAATATCCTGCAACAACAAATCTGCCAAGTCTTTACCTGTTCCCTGCCGGACTACCACCCGCATGATCACAACATCTTCCATTGCTTTCGGCATAGTATAAGCAGGCACTTGCCATCCCTGAGCGTGTAAAGCATCCGATAAATCGTACAAAGTCCATTTGCGGTCATAATCACTTTTCAATCTCCAGATGAACAACGGATTCGGCATTTCGTCGCTAAAGAATTCGAAAATGCCCATTTCTTTTAATTGCTGTTTCAGATAGAGACATACATCGATGCAGTTTTGCTGTACCTGACGGAATCCTTCCATACCCAAACGCAGGAATTGATAATATTGTGCGAGTACCTGATTTCCCGGACGAGAAAAGTTGATCGAAATGCTTGGAATATTAGCCCCAAGGTAGTTCACTGCAAAATTCATTTCCTGTGGTAAATATTGTTTGTCTTTCCAGACAACCCACCCCACGCCGGGGTATACCAAACCGAACTTATGTCCGGAAGCACTGATCGACAGCACCCATTTCAAACGGAAATCCCACAAGGTATCGGGATCGAGGAAAGGGTGGATAAAACCACCGGTAGCAGCATCCACATGGATACAAATTTCCCAACCTTTTTCGGCATTCAGCTTATCCAGTGCATCGTTGATTTCTTTTACATTATCGTTCAAACCGGTAATCGTGACGCCCTGTATAGGCACGACACAAATCGTATTTTCATCGCATAGGCTCACCACATCCTGTGGATCGAGTGTGATTTTATCCATTGTCACGGGCGCCATCCGCATTTCTACGTCCCAATAGATCGCGAATTTTTCCCATACGACCTGCATACAGGTGGAGATGATAAAATTCGGTTTATCCGTAGGGAGTCCCTTGGCGCGACGGCGTTTCTGCCAACGTTTCAGGGCAGCTATTCCTCCCAGCATACAAGCTTCAGACGAACCGACGGTACTGGTACCGGTGCAATAAGGCTGCTCGGGAGAATTCCACAATTTAGCCAGAATATTCACACAACGCCGTTCGATTTCAGCTGTTTGTGGATATTCGGTTTTATCGATCATATTTTTATCCATATTTTCGGTCATGACCCGGCGGGCATAATCGTCCATCCAGGTAGTAACAAAAGTGGCCAGATTCAATCGTGAATTACCATCCAACATTGCTTCATCATGCACCAATTGGTAAGCAACTTCCCCAGGCATCGACTTTTCAGGCATTTCATATTTAGGAGCAACACGCGCTTCTTCTGCTGTTCCAAAAATAGGTGTGTTCGGATTCTCAATTTCTTTTTTCATGATTCAGATAGTTAAAACATTGTATATCATTACGCTTCATCACTCCTTTTGTTTCAAAACCTTACAATATTTAACCATCGTCAAACTCCCGGGTATAAGGATGCTCAGAATAGAGCGGACGATAAACTGTTTTCAGCAATTTTTCAACTTCTGTCCCATCTATTCAAGACAGGCTTTGACAGGATATTCCCCCAATTTATAGAATTGTCCATACTACATTTTATAAATGCTAAATGTATTGAAAATATCCCATACCAACAACTTTTAAACAGGGATCCGAGTATAACTAATTGTTATTTTTAGCGTTAACACCATGAAAGAAAGTTTTTTATATTATATTGAACACAGTATTAAAACGCATTGGACCCACCAGGCATTATCCGACTATAAAGGAGCCTCGCATACCTACCGGGATGTAGCCCGGCAAATAGCGGAATTCCACCTGCTTTTCCAGCAAGGAGGCATCCGGCGCGGCGACCGGATCGCTCTTTGTAGCCGCAACCTTGCCAACTGGGGGATTGCCTTTCTGGCTACTCTCGCGTATGGAGCTGTTGCCGTTCCTATCCTGCATGAGTTCAAACCGGACAATATCCACCACATCATCACCCATTCCAAAGCCCGTTTGCTATTCGTGGGTATGTCGGTGTGGGAAGACCTCGACAAAACTCATACACCGGACCTGGAAACGGTGATCCAACTTGAAAATTATGCGCTGTTGCATAACACCAATGATCGGTTTGCAACGGCCTATCACCGACGCCATGAGTTGTTCAATCAGAAATACCCGGGCACTTTTCACCCGTCAAACGTCCATTACGAACCGGACGAACCTGATCAGCTGGCCATGATCAATTACACTTCGGGAACAACCACTGCTTCGAAAGGAGTGATGTTGCCTTACCGTAGTATGTGGTCAAACCTCAAATATGCCCTGGATAAGATGGGGTATAATCCCGGCGAACGCCTGGTGTCTATCCTGACTATGGCCCACATGTACGGCCTGGCTTTCGAGCTGATCTATCCTTTCGCCGGTGGTATGCATGTCTATTTTATTTCGAAAACTCCTTCCCCCAAGATCATCAACGAGGTTTTCAGCGAGGTACGTCCTCATTTGATCGTAGCGGTCCCCCTGATCATCGAAAAGATCATTAAACACCGGGTATTACCACAACTAGAAAAATTTCATATCAAATTATTTCTGAAAATTCCTTACATCGGCCGCCGGTTACGCCATTCCATCCGCGATAAGATCATAAATGCTTTCGGCGGACGGTTTAAGCTGATCGCCATTGGAGGAGCAGCCCTGAATTTCGAAGTGGAAAAATTCCTTTCGGCAGTAAAATTTCCTTATACCGTCGGTTATGGCATGACCGAATGTGGACCAGCGATTTCGTACGACGACTGGCATACCTTCAAAGCAGGCTCCTGTGGGAAAGCCGTCGACCGCATGGAAGTGATGATCAATTCTTCAGACCCGGAAAGTATTGTGGGCGAAATTCTGGTACGGGGAACCAATGTGATGGAAGGCTATTATCAGAATCCCGAAGCAACGGCTACAGCTATCGATTCCGACGGATGGCTCCATACGGGGGACCTCGGCATCATCGACAAAGATGGATATCTCTATATAAAAGGAAGAAGCAAAAACATAATACTAGGTTCCAGCGGCCAGAATATATATCCCGAAGAAATCGAAGACCGGCTGAATGCCCTGCCATACGTATCAGAATCTTTGGTGGTTGAACGCGACGGTAAACTGGTTGCCCTCGTATACCCGGATTATGAACAGGCCAAAAAAGACAAAGTCAGCACAGAAAGCCTGAAAAAAATAATGGATGATAACCGGAAGCTTCTCAATAGTATGATCCCCATGTACAGTCAGGTTGCCCGTCTGAAAGTTCAGGAACACGAATTCGAAAAGACCCCGAAACGAAGTATCAAAAGGTATCTGTATCAATAAGAACCCTGATTTTATACCACACCTGGCTACTAACTATAATCGCTATTTTTACTGGCAGACAAAACATCTGCGTGCGCTCTTTTTTTCCCAACGTTTTCGGATTTTCTCCGAAAGTGTTATCTTTGACAGGTTTAATTCAATTTTTATGGAAGAAAGTGTTATCAAATATATAGAAGAAAGTATCCGTACCAATTGGAACCGGCCAGCCCTCACTGATTTTAAAGGGGCCATGAGTTCTTACAAAGATGTGGCCCGGAAAATCGAGAAACTTCATCTTTTGTTCGAGCATTGCGGTATCCAGAAAGGGGATAAAATAGCTCTTTGCAGCCGGAATACCAGTCATTGGGGAATCGCTTTTCTGGCCACTCTGACCTATGGAGCGGTGGCAGTCCCGATCCTCAATGAATTCAAGCCCGACAATGTGCACCATATTGTCAACCATGCCGAAGCCCGGTTATTATTTGCCGGCGATGTGGTTTGGGAAAACCTGGACGAAACAGCCATGCCACAACTGGACGGAGTATTGCGCATAGAAGATTACTCCCTCCGCACAGCCAATAAACAAGCATTGAGAGATGCCCGAGCCAAATTGAATGAATTGTTCGGTCAAAAATTCCCCGAGCGTTTCCGCCCGGAAGACGTTCATTACGAATACGACGCACCCGACCAACTGGCTGTGATCAACTATACCTCGGGAACCACCAGTTCCTCCAAAGGAGTGATGCTCCCCTACCGGAGTTTATGGTCGAACCTGCAATTCGCCATTGACACCTACGGCATCAATCCCGGAGAACAAATCGTATGTATGTTGCCCATGGCTCACATGTATGGGCTGGCCTTCGAATTCATCTACCAATTCGTGAACGGTACGCATATTCACTTTCTTTCCCGCACTCCATCACCCAAGATCATTGCAGAAGCTTTTGCCGAAGTAAAGCCTGACCTGATCATTACGGTGCCCTTGGTGATCGAGAAGATCATCAAGAAAAAAGTGTTCCCGACTATCGAAAAACCGCATATGAAAATCCTCATGAATATCCCGCTGATCAACGACAAAATCCGGGATTCCATCCGGGCCAAAGTTATCGATGCGTTCGGAGGTAAATTCAAAGAGCTGATCATCGGAGGAGCTGCTCTCAACAAAGAAGTAGAGGTTTTCCTCCGTTCTATCCGGTTTCCTTACACTGTAGGCTACGGCATGACCGAATGCGGACCGCTGCTGAGTTACGATAACTGGAAAACCTTCCGCCAAGGTTCCTGCGGAAAAGCTGTGCCCCGGGTAGAACTGAAGATCGATTCTCCCGATCCGCAACAAACGGTAGGTGAAATCCTGGCCAAAGGGATGTGCGTAATGACCGGATATTACAAAAATCCCGAAGCCACGGCGGCTGCCATCGACAAGGACGGCTGGTTGCATACCGGCGATATGGGCATTATCGACGCCGACGGTTATCTGTTTATCAAAGGCCGGTGTAAAAACATGATTCTCAGTTCAAACGGACAGAATATCTACCCCGAAGAAATCGAAGATAAACTGAATAATATGCCTTATATCAGTGAGTCTATCGTGATCGAGAAAGAAGGAAAATTGATCGCTCTCATATATCCGGATTTCGACCTGGTCAATACCGATAACCTCAGTGAGGAAAAATTAGCAGAAGCCATGACCGAAAACCTGACTGCCCTGAATCACCAACTTCCGGCATACAGTCAGGTAAGCCAGTATAAACTCTACAACGAAGAATTTGAAAAAACCCCGAAGCGGAGTATTAAACGGTTTTTATATCAATAAATTCTTTTCCATTTTCAATTTTTCGTACCTTCGTGAGCCGAAAAATTGATAAAATGAATAAAAAAATAAAACCCAAAACTACCGGCTCCAGAAAAGAAGAAAAAAAGCCGGTAGCTCTTTTACCTGAATTTCTGAAAGAGCAACGTACCCGCATCATTATGGGGATAGCGCTGGCCCTGATTTCGTTGTACATCCTTTTTTCGATGATCGGTTTCTTTTTTTCGGGAGGTATCGATCAAAGCCTGGTAGATGGTCCCTGGGGCAAAATCATTTCAAACCCTCAAATCACAGCCGGAAATCCTGCCGGAAAAATAGGCGCCTGGATCTCCGACCTGCTGATCAACCGCTGGTTCGGACTGGCCTCCTTCCTGCTGTGTTATTTGTTGCTGTTGTGCAGTATCCGGCTGGCCGGAGGAAGAATAAAACGTTTCGACCGTAAACTGTTTATTGGTATATGCAGCATATTGTGGATTTCTCTGTTGCTGGGCTTTATCTCGGAAACCCTGTCCGATTTTTTCGAAGTCGGAACAGGTTATCTTTTTCCGGGAGGCGGTCATGGGCATTTCGTCAGTCTGTGGCTTAACTCGTTGATCGGCCGGATTGGTACGATCCTTTTTCTCATTCTCACCTTTACGATGATCCTTTTCTTCGGATTCGAAAGGACTTTCTACCGATGTGTGGATTATATCAAAGAGATGATTCGCAAACGCCGCGAAAAAGCCATCGCCGCTTTACGTGAAAAAATCGAAAACAGACAGAAAAAGGAGGAAGAAAACCAACCAGAAGCAGAAACATCAATACCCCCAGTAAACGAAGGAGAGGAAGAAGAAGAAAACGTCCCCGAAAAAGAGGAACCGGCCTGGAATGACACCAGCGATACACAGGAAGAGTCGGACGAACTCCCCTTCTCCGAAAAAGAAGAGCCGTCGGATATACCGGAAGATTTCTCCGACCGTCCGGAGCACTTGCTTCCCGAGGGAGAGCAAGAGAAAACGGGCGAATGGCAGCCGGAATTCGACTATACCCGGGAGATCGAGGACCTTTCCTGGGAAGAAGTCAAACCGCAAGCAGAAACCACTCAGTCAGCTGAAGTCTCCTTCACCGCCAACGATGAAGTTTCCTTCACCGTCAATGATAAAAATCAGGAAGAGACCGTTGACCGGAATATGCTCCCCGAGCAGGACTACGACCCCACCCTCGATCTGTCCCATTACCAATACCCCACCCTGGAATTGTTGGAAGAACATTCTTCCGGTAACCCGAAAGTGACTCAGGACGAACTGGAGGCCAACAAAACCCGGATTGTCGACACCCTGCGTAACTATAAAATCGAAATCACCAAAATCAAAGCCACCATCGGTCCGACGGTAACCCTTTACGAGATCGTTCCGGCTCCGGGTGTCAAGATCTCCAAGATCAAAAACCTGGAAGACGACATTGCTCTGAGTCTTTCAGCTCTGGGAATCCGTATCATCGCTCCGATTCCGGGCGCCGGTACGGTGGGTATCGAAGTGCCGAACCAAAATCCGGAAATTGTATCGATGCGGAGCATCATCGCCTCTAAAAAATTCCAGGAATCCAAATATGCTTTACCGGTGGCTTTAGGGCGAACCATTTCGAACGAAACCTACACCTTCGATCTGACCAAAATGCCTCACTTGCTGGTAGCCGGTGCAACAGGACAAGGAAAATCGGTGGGCCTGAACGCCATCATCACTTCGCTGTTGTATAAAAAACATCCGTCCCAACTGAAATTTGTGATGGTCGATCCTAAGAAGGTAGAATTGAGTATCTATTCGATTATCGAAAAACATTTCCTGGCTAAGCTACCGGACGAAGAAGAGGCCATCATTACCGAAACCACAAAGGTGGTCAACACCCTCAATTCGTTGTGTATCGAAATGGACAGCCGTTACGACCTGCTTAAACAAGCACAAGTCAGAAACATCAAAGAATATAACGAAAAATTCATCAAACGTCAGCTTAACCCTAACAAAGGACACAAATACCTGCCCTATATCGTAGTGGTGGTCGACGAATTCGCCGACCTGATCATGACGGCAGGCAAAGAAGTGGAAACTCCTATTGCCCGTATCGCCCAATTGGCCCGTGCCGTAGGGATCCACATGATCATCGCCACCCAACGGCCCTCCACCAATATCATCACTGGTGTGATTAAAGCCAACTTTCCGGCCCGGATCGCTTTTAAAGTAGCCTCGATGATCGACTCCCGCACGATTCTTGATTCTCCGGGGGCGAACCAACTGATCGGACGCGGAGATATGCTGATATCCGTCAATAGTGAAATGACCCGGGTACAATGTGCTTTTGTAGACACCCCCGAAGTAGACGCCATCACCCATCATATCGCTTCCCAGCAATCTTACCCGTCGGCTTTCGCTTTACCGGAATATGTACCGGACAATGAAGGAAACAGTGTTGGCGATATCGACCTGGGTTCGCGTGACCCGCTATTCGACGAAGCCGCCCGGCTGGTTGTCGGTAGCCAGCAAGGTTCCACTTCTTCCATCCAACGCCGTTTCTCGATTGGTTACAACCGGGCCGGACGCATCATGGACCAATTGGAAGCAGCGGGTATCGTCGGCCCCTTTGAAGGGAGCAAAGCCCGCCAGGTGTTGGTAGCGGACGAGTATACATTGGAGCAAATATTGAAAAAACAGGAATTCAGCATGTAATTTATTAAAGTAATAACCGATGTTTTTAGAGAAAGCTTATACAGGAATAAACCGATGGTATTTCTACATACTGTCGTTACTAATCGTTTTTGTCGCCACCCAGATCGGAAGCCTGCCTTTGGCTGGTTACCTCCTTTGGCGCAATCCGGAACTTTTACAAGGCGGGGGTAACCTTTCTTCCGTTACCGACACCAACCTCGGTCTGGCCCTTACACTTCTGGGCTTCCTGGTCGGGTTCTTTGCCCTCCTGCTCTGTGTAAAGTATATCCACCACAAAAACTACCTGGATATCGTGACTGCCCGTCGGCAACTCGATTGGGGACGGATATTTTTCGGAGCCGGTTTATGGGGCATTCTTTCGCTGATTACTTTTGCTCTCCCCTTCATCTTCGGGGATACTTCGGATATCGTCTTTCAGTTTCAACCGCTGAATTTCGTAGTTCTGCTTCTGATTTCGCTGATGCTTTTTCCATTTCAGACCTCTTTCGAAGAACTACTCTTCCGGGGGTATCTGATGCAAGGGAGCGCCCTTGTCCTCCGTTACCGCTGGGCGGCCATATTACTGACGGGTATTCTTTTCGGTGTCTTGCACGGAGCCAACCCGGAAGTAAAAGAATTCGGAGTCTGGCTCGCCCTTCCTCAATACATCCTGATGGGCCTTATCCTGGGTTTGGTAGCCGTCAAAGACGATGGTATGGAACTGGCTTTAGGGTTGCATGGAGCAAACAATATTCTGGCAGCAGTCACTTTTACCTCGGATGCCTCTACCCTGCAAACCCATGCACTTTTCAAGGATCTTGCACCTTCGGCTTCTTACTGGGACATCATCACGATCGTCGTTTCGGGCATTCTTTTTATCTGGATCTGCAACCGGAAATATCATTTCTGGAACAAAGTGAACATTTGGGAAAAGATCGATAAGGGTTAAATATTTCTTAAAACCGGAGGAAATCCACTCTCCGACCCTTATTTTAAAATTTCAATTGTTTAACTTTGGGCGGCAGTGCAAACGTTAGATTATTTT
Organism: Bacteroides sp.; assembly: GCA_021771575.1. Taxonomy (GTDB): domain Bacteria; phylum Bacteroidota; class Bacteroidia; order Bacteroidales; family Marinifilaceae; genus Odoribacter. The sequence continues at coordinate 12,059 of JAETOX010000042.1, forward strand.
ATATTTTACCAATAAAAATTATCATAAACATGAAAAAAATCACCTCTCTCACCCTGGGCTTAGTATTTGCTGTAGCGACCATAGCTAATGCCCAGAACAATCAGGAAAAAAAAGAAGGGTATAAATTCACCGATTTGAAACGTCTCCCGGCCACTTCTGTCAAATCTCAGGATCGTGCCGGAACATGCTGGTCGTGGTCTACGATTTCTTTTCTGGAATCTGAAATTATCCGTTTAGGCAAGGATTCGGTTAGTCTTTCCCCGATGTTCGTCGTTTGGAACACTTATGACGAAAAAGCCAACAAATATGTTCGTATGCATGGCTCTATGAACTTCGGTCAGGGAGGTGCTTCTGCCGACGTAACCTGGGCAATCAAAGAATACGGAATCGTACCGCTGGAACTTTATAAAGGTCTGAATTACGGCGAGGACGTACATGCACACGGTGAGGTAGATGCTATTTTAAAAGGTTATCTGGATGCCGTTATTTCCAATCCGAACAAAAAACTGAGTACTGCCTGGAAAAAAGGATACGATGGCATACTGGATGCTTACCTGGGAGAAAAGCCCGAAAAATTCACCTGGAAAGGAAAAGAATATACTCCGCAAACTTTTGCTACCGAGGCCTGCGGTCTGAATATGGACGACTATGTTAGCCTGACTTCTTTCACTCATCATCCTTTTTATACCAAATTTGCCGTAGAAGTTCCCGATAACTGGATCGGTGAAGAATCGTATAATCTTCCGCTCGACGAATTGATGGAAGTATTGGATCAGGCTATTGACAAAGGCTATACTTTCTCTTGGGGATCCGATGTTTCCGAACAAGGATTCACTCGCAACGGTCTGGCTGTCGTTCCGCAAAAAGACCTGAAAGAAATGAGTGATGCAGAAATCGCAAAATGGGTAAGCATGCCTAAAAATCAGCAAACAGCAGAATTGCTGAAAAAACCGGGCAAAGAAAAAGAAATCACTCAGGAACTGCGTCAGCAGGAATTCGACAATTACCTGACTACCGACGATCACGGTATGCATGTTATCGGTAAAGCTGTCGATCAGATCGGTAACAAATATTTCATTGTAAAAAATTCATGGGGTAAATATGGAGACTACGAAGGTTATTTATATGCTTCTTATCCTTTTGTAGCGTACAAAACGACTTCGGTTATGCTGCATAAAGATGCTCTTCCCAAAGATCTGAAAAAGAAATTAGGTATTAAATAAATACTAATACCTTTGTCCAAAAGAGTCAAAAGTCAGGTGCACTGTCTTTTGACTCTTTTTTTATGCTATTTTTCATAAACTTTTCCGAAGCTTTTCCCCTTTTCTTGTTTTTTCATAAATTTGTCCTTATTCTGGATAAACAAAAAACAATCAAAAAAATATCAATATATGAACAACTCGATTGAAATCAAAGAAAACATTTATTGGATCGGAGTAAACGATCGTCGTACCCATATTTTCGAAAACTATTGGCCTTTACCCAAAGGGGTTGCGTATAATTCATACGTAATTGTGGACGAAAAGGTAGTGGTTATCGACACTGTAGAACGCAGCCGGATGGACGATTATATCGATAATTTGCAGGCCGTATTGAAAGGCCGTACAGTGGATTATTTGATCATCAACCACATGGAACCCGACCACAGTGGTGCAATCAAAACTCTGTTGTGTCATTATCCGGAAATAACCATTTTGGGTAACAGCAAAACTTTCCCCATGCTCCAGAATTACTATAATGTAAATGTCCCGCTTCTGGAAGTGAAAGAAGGAGATACCCTGAATATCGGCCACCATACCCTGAGTTTTCATTTAGTACCGATGCTCCACTGGCCCGAAACCATGGTTACTTACCTGAACGACGAGCATATTTTATTCAGCGGAGATGTTTTTGGTGCTTTCGGAACACTTGACGGCGGTATTTTCGACGATCAGGTGGATCTGGATTATCTGGAAGAAGAAATCAGCCGTTATTATTCCAATATTGTCGGGAAATATGGTGTTCCGGCACAAACGGCATTAAAAAAATTAAGTCCGCTGCGCATCGATATGATCTGTGCCACCCACGGTCCTATCTGGCGGACGCACATCGCCGACATCGTCGCCAAATACGACAAGTGGAGCCGTTACGACACGGACGAAGGTGTCGTAATAGCCTTTAGCAGCATGTACGGTCATACCGAACAGATGGCGGATGTCATCGCCCGCTTTCTGGCCGAACAGGGTATTAAGAAGATCCGCATCCACGATACCTCGAAAACCCATCCTTCTTATATCATCAACGACATTTTCCGCTACCAAGGCGTTATCCTGGGGAGTTGTGCTTACAACGGCGGTATTTTCCCCACAATGGAAACCCTGTTAAACGAACTGGAAAACATGGGCATCAAGAATCATTATCTGGGTTATTTCGGTAACAAGACCTGGGGCGGTGGTGCCATCCCCCATTTCAAAGCTTTCGCAGAAAAGATGAAATGGGAAGTTGTAGCAGAACCCAACGAAGCCGCAGGTGCAATGAAACCATCCGACATAGAACAATGCAAGGCCATTGCAACGGCTATGGTCGAAAAGCTGAGAAGCTAAATTCCCGGCCATCTATCGGAAAAGCTATAAGCCAAAGCATATATTTGCAGCTTATAGCTTTTTTCTTTAGAGCTTCACGTTGAATCCTATTGCAAAAACTCTCTTTCTTTAATGTTTATCTTTATGAAAATCATCGGGCTCTTCATTCTTCTTACCCTGATCAGCTGTAACAGTCGGAAAAAAGAATTACGCCAATTGGTGGACGAATGGACAAACAAAGAAATCCTCTTCCCGGAAGGGATGGAAACCCGGGTTTCGGGCCGGGATACCGCCTGTCCGGAACTGTTCGCTTCTCCTTACAAAATCCTGAATTACATCGACACCAGCGGTTGTACAGAATGCCGGCTCAAACTCCAGGAATGGGAAATGCTCCGGCAGGAGGCCGAAAGCCTTCACCTACCGGTTACCTTTATTTTCGTTGCTTGGGTAAAAAATTACGATGAACTCGAAACTATCCAGCACATGCTGCATTCTAACCTTCCCTTTCTCTACGACCGGGAAGGAAAAATGCAGCAACTCAACCACTTTCCCGACAATCCTGCTTTCCAGACTTTCCTGCTCGATTCGGACAACCGGGTTCAGGCAATCGGTAATCCTCTGGAAAACGATCGCTTGTGGGAACTCTACCGGCAGATCATCACCCGTCCGTAACTATACCTTCAACATATAACCGTTGCCTTGATCGGTCATGATTTCGATCGACGGAAAATCGGCGAACCGCTTTCTCAATGCACTGATCACTTTATTGAGCTGGAGGCTGTAACGATATTCATTGTCACGCCATCCGGCCTCTATCAATACATCGCGTGATACCACCGTATTCCGTCCTTTACACAACAGATTGAAAATCTTGTATTCAATTCCCTTGAGCCTTTCGGTATGTCCTTGCATTTTAAGCCAGCCCGTCGACAAATCGTAAACGATATGTTTCTCTAATTCTACGATGTACTCATCATCTTTGGCCAGACATCGCTGAACCTGAGCGGCCACTACCGCCGGACTCGAATTTTTCAGGAGGTAATTATAAGCTCCGCTCTCCAATCCGCGCAACTGGTATGATTCATCGCCCAAAGAGCTATAAATCACAATAGGAGTACGACGATCTTTCAAACGGATCAGTTCTAATACCTCAAACCCATTTTTTCCAGGCATATCAATATCCAGCACCACAATATCGGGTCTGCACTCCTTAAATTTTTTCCAGGCTTCGTTGCCATCTACGGCAACAATTACTTCAAAACCTTTTTCTTCCAACTTATCCGTCACTTCCATTACTGTCAGTGGATCGTCCTCGGCATACAATACTTTTACTATTTTCATCATTCCCAGGTAATATAATCGTAAATTTACTTCCTTTGCCAAGTGTACTTTGTAGTTTTATTTCCCCACCGTACGCCTTCACTACTTTGCGTACGAATGCAAGTCCCAAGCCGAAGCCGGTGGTTCGCTGTACCCGTTCATCCCGGATACGATAAAACTGCTTAAAGATATGCTTTTGTTCGCTAATTGCAATACCTATACCATTATCTTCTACTGTTAAAATATATTTATTGTTTTCTTCAGCAAAATGCACTTTGACCACTGGCGCTTCCCCACCGTATTTGATACCGTTGTCTACAAGATTAACCAACAAAAATTCGAAATAAGTATCGTCGAGCAAAGGTTTACTAATTCCTTCATCAACAATAGTTTCCACTTTAGCGCGAGGTTTAAGCATCATGTACATTTCCACCAACAAGTCCATTTCTTCGTGAATATCCATCGGCTTTCGTTCGATCAGTAACCTGGAGGTCTTTATACCGGTTAACATCGTATCCGTAATATCCGACATCTTTCGCAACCTGGCCCGCACCATCGACAAACGCAACGTATCGCGTTCAGACAACAGGGATTCCTGTCGGGATATGATCCCACTGATAGCCGAAATCATAGTTGCCAATGGTTTCTTCATTTCATGTTCGAAATGTGCAATACTCATTGTTTGTACGCGTGCACTCTGCCAAGTCTTGTTGATAAAATGCCATTGACAAATCATACACAATAAAAAACTGACAAAAAAAACTAATTCCAGCCACAACAAGTTTTTGAAGGTCTGAAAAAGAGAAGGTTCTTCAAAACTTGCTATTAACTGATGTTTGTAATCATAACCCAAATCAATAGGAATGGTTTCTATCACTTTACTTTGACATTCGGCAGCATTACAACACAATATTTTATTTGAAACAGAATCCCTAATCATTAAATAGGGAGTTTCGATTATTCCTTTTTCTCTTAATAGTTTTTTGTAAGAAGCAGATATATCTTCAATATTCATTCGTATATTATATACCCAACAGTCGTATGTTATTTGAGATCTTAACCTATGAACCATATCCATAGAACAAACATGAACACTTTTCTTCTCTTTATTATTATAACTATATTTAAAATTAGTTTTATTTGAATCTAAACAATAACACAAATTTACGTTTGCATATAGTTCAGTAGCTTTTTCACTGAAAAAGTCATCAACAGTACTCCGTAATATATAATTAGCGCTAGCTTGGAATTCATTTAATTTAATATTTCTAAAATGAAATGCCCAAAAAGCATGTCCCACGAACACACAGACCAATGAAAACAAGGATAAATATCCTATTATTTTTAAAATTTTCTTCATAATGCCACAAAGGTATATTTTAGAACATTAAAAATTATACAGAAATAAAAAAACTTCTCTATGTTTGCACCATCAAAGTTTTCAGTAAAAGTAATGAAAAAAAAGGTAATAATATTAAGTGGAATAGGAATTATATTACTAACGTTGTTAATGAATATAAATCTGTCTAAAGATTCGGAAAGCGATCTTAGTTTTATAAATATTGAAGCATTAGCACAACAAGAAGGAGGAAGTTCTGCAACATGCGTTTCAAAAGGATCAGTATGCTGGGGAGTAAATTCAGCAGGAGAAATTGGAGTATTTCCAGGCTTAGCAATAAAAGAATAAAACAACACAGCACCAATTATGAAAAAACTAAATTACATTATATTATCTCTCCTTATGTGTGGTTGTCAGATGGAAACCCAGATGCAAACTGACGAATCACCGATTGTTCGGACTAAAGTGACAGATCTCCAGTTCTCTCAGTCCGATAAAATCAATTTAGAATCCTTAGGGATAGTGGGAGCCTATAAGATCATAAAAAAGGACCAACTCTATGTTATACTGACCCCACAAAGCAGTCACCGGATTTGCATCTATAATAGTGCCACCGGAGAAGTGACTCGTTTGATTCCTGCCGGTACGGCCGAAGGTGAAGGGTTGTATTACCTGAGTATGACTCTAAACGGAACTACGGTTTCAACTTTTGATGTGGGAACCGGTAAATTAGCCGAAATCGATCTGACACAATATGCCCTTCCGGGCTACCAACCGGTTTTTACCTCTTTGAAAGCAGGGAACAAAACTCCTTCAGGAGCCCTGCGTCTGGGCGAGCGGTTGATTTCAACAGGAATTTACACCCAAGGACGCTATTGCAGTACAAGCCAGGCCACGGGAAGCGATACTTATAGTGTTAGTTATCCGGCATGCGCCGACCCAACTCTAACCGATACATTAAAAAGTGTATTATTTGCCAATAACTACCTAATGTTGAAACCATCGCTTACCCGGTTGGCCTGTGCGAACATAGAAAACGGTTGTCTGGACATTTGCGAAATTCAAGAAGATAAACTGGTCCGGGTGAATGAAGTACACCTGACCAATCCTCGGGTAGCATTCAACCGCACCCGTCCTCAAGGCCGGGGTATGGTGCATCCTGTAACTTACAGAAAAGACAATGCGCTGGGATTTTGTGACCTGACCGTATCCGACCAATACATTTTCGCCCTCTATTCCGGCAGAACGTATAAACAACACAAAAACAACATAGATAAAGGTCAGACCATCATCGTCTTCGACTGGAACGGATCACATGTTCGTACCTATCATCTCGATCGACCGTGTTCTTCGATCAGCTATGATGCCGATGAAAACGTGATATATGCGCTTGCTAACGAAAAGGGCAAACGGGAAATTATCCAACTGAATTTATAATGTATTCCTACATAAATAAAAGTATTGTAAAAGAATGAAGAAAGGGGCGGGATCGGTTATATATCATTCCCAAGTCAATCGGTTTTCGTCCCTCTTCTTCTTAAGTCCTCCTGTATCCCAAGGCAGGAGGCTTTTTTTTATTCAGTTTCGGATTTTCAGAGAATAACCATTGGATCTGTCGGTATAGATTCTGACAGAAGGCCCGAGAGGCTTGAGCAACTTCCGAAAACGGACGATTAATTTATTCAACTGTAATTGGCAAGCAGGATCCTCACTATTCCAACCGGCATGCAACAGATCCAGTCTTCGCACGAGGGTACTACTATTTTTACAAAGTAAGGTAAATACTCTGCTCTCTAAAGGAGTCAAACGCCAGATCAAGCCATCGACAAACAATTCTGAATTTGTAAAATCATAACTTCCTTTTTCCCCCAGCCTCAACGTTTCTTCATCCTTAGCGGCGCAACGTTTCACTTGTGCTACCAGTAGACTAGGCGTATAATTCTTCAGCAAATATACATTCGCACCCCATTTCAATCCATTGATCTGTTTTTCTTCCTCAACAAAACAACTGTAAATAATGATCGGCGTCCGGTTATCGTTAAGCCGGATTAATTGCAGCACTTCCAGACCATTACGACCCGGCATTTCGACATCCAGAATAATCACCTGAGGATGGCACTCAGCATACTTCTCCAAAGCTTCATTCCCATCCCGGGCTACCACCACTTCAAAACCTTCCTGTTCTAACTTTTCTTGTACTTCCATGACAGTCATGCTATCGTCTTCGGCGTACAAAACCGTAATTTTGTCCATTCTTATTGGGGTAAAATAATTATAAATTTACTTCCCTGCCCTAGCTTACTTTCAATAACGATTTCTCCATCGTATGCCCGCACCACTTGCCGCACAAAAGACAGCCCCAGTCCAAAACCGGTCGTACTGGCTACTTTCTTATTTTTCACCCGATAGAAATACCTGAAAATACGCTTTCTTTCCTTCTGCGGGATTCCCATCCCGTTGTCCTCCACAGCAAGTACAAAGTTATTATTTTCCTGCCAACAATCAATCTTCACCACAGGAGGATCGCCTCCATATTTTATAGCATTATCTACCAGATTAATCAAAAGATAATTGAAATAAATATCATCCAGCCAAAAATTCTGCAAGCCTTCTGCTACAGTGATGACAAGCCGGGCATGCGGTTTCAGTATCCCGAACATTTCCCTGACTTTCTCCAGTTCCTCATCAATATCGATTTCTGTCCGTCTCAGATTCAGCCGGGATTTTTTGACTGTAGTAAGCATCGTATCTACTGTATCTGCCATTTTCAGCAACCTTGCCCTCATCATAAGCAATTTTTCCATATTGCTTCCGGATAATTCCACCGTCTTATTCACCACCAACCCATTGATAGCCGAAATCATAATACACAAAGGTTTCTGCAACTCATGTTCCAGGTGGGCAATTCCCAATATCTCCCCACGCCCTGTCCTATGCCATAGGACCAAGGAGAAGCATTGCCAAACCAGACAAAGCAGGAAACCGAGCAAAAATACCCCTTCCAAAATCAGGATCGGACTCCATGCTCTAAAAAAGAAGGGTACCTCAAACACAGCCACCAACCGATGACGGGTATGAAATCCCAATTCTACAGGTATCGCCAAAGCGGAAAAAAAAGCAGGAGAGCTTTCGGTTACCGGCACCCGTTCCGGCTGACTTTTCTGTAACTGCAAAAACAGCAGTTTGAACTCGTCCTGATTTCTTAATGCCTGACGATACAAAGAATCCAGACATTGCAAATCAAACCGTTTGCTTTGAAACAACAAATCGTAGAGTATCTGCTGCTGCTTCAGGGTATCTTCGGGAACAGACAAAGAAGAAGGAACTAAAGAATCAGGTTCGTCATCCGGATTCAACCATTTCTCTTGTTCACCGATAAACCGGCCGCTTACCTCATTCAAAACATTATAAGCATACTGATAAAATTCATCCACCCGCACTTTACGCACTTTATACAACCAAATGACTTGTCCACTTAATGCACCCATCAGCAATACAATAGATAAACAACTGATTATCTTGTATTTATAATTCATTTATAAAGTTTTATTAAAAATGGTATATTATAGAATATAGATCTATGGTACAAATTTAAAAATCTTTCCTAAGTTTGCAACGTAAAACAAAAACAAAGTACAAATAATGAAGAAATAGTTAAAGAATAAAGCTGTTCGATATAATAAATAGTCAAAAGAATAAAACAACTAAGTATTTCTCTTGTACAAAAAAACTTACAGGTTCATTTTAAAAGTAAAAGTTATTCATTAAAGAAAAAAAGTAGTAGCGATCAGACCATCAGGAGCGAAAAAAATGCGGGAAGAGAATTTGCCGACTTCACTATACCTCTTTAAAAATCTCGCAATTGTATTATCCTCTACGGAATAGTACGACGTTCCTGACCGGTCTGATTTTTTATTTATTTCAGATAAGAACATGAAAGTCACTTATTTAAAAAAATACATCAGCATTCTTTTCCCTTATTTCCTGACTGTATTCCTATCAGTGTCCATAGCTCTGTTGTTGCGTCTTTTTGTTGTCGACTTTTATTCGATTCCCAGCGATTCCATGGAACCGGTCATCGAGCCGGGTGATTTTATTCTGGTGGAAAAACTCAGCTTCGGAGCCCGGATGTATAAAAACTTCGATTTTCTGGAGAACGATACCGAGCCGGAAACATGGCGGGTAAACGGATATGCCCCCATACATGCCGGTGATGTACTGGTGTTCAATTTTCCTTATTCCCGGGGCTGGAATAAGATCAGTATGCACACTTCCCGTTTTTATGTCAAACGTTGTATCGGTCTTCCGGGAGATACCCTGAGCATCAGAAACGGCTATTACGAAATCAACGGGCAACGGGGTAGGGGGAATCTCGAAGATCAGGAGACCCTGGCTGGTTTCCGGGGTGAATTTTCCCCAGGCATTTTTCATACCATCCCTTTCGATCCGGCAATCGGCTGGAACATCGTCAATCTGGGCCCCCTTTATATTCCAGCCCAAGGCGACCGGATAAAGCTCGATTCATTGTCCTGCCGGTTGTACAACAAAATGATCCGCTACGAGAGCGGAAAAGAAGTCCGTATCGAGGACGGACAAATCCAATGCGGCGATACTTTGATCTCTACTTATACGTTTCGGACAAATTGGTATTTTATGGCAGGAGACAAAATCTGGAATTCCCAGGATTCCAGGTATATCGGCCTCATTCCGGAAGAATTTCTGATCGGGAAAGCTGTCCTGATCCTCACTGCCAAAGATCCTGAAACCGGAAAATATCGTTGGAAACGCTTTTTTACCAGAATCCAATAAATGATCTTTCACATGAAACAACAATGGTTACTATTATGGCTTATACCATTTTTGATGGGATGTCGTCAGGAAACGCCTCTGGAACTAGCCCTGCAACAAAGCGGTTCTCATCGTGGCGAGCTGGAGAAAGTACTGGCTTATTT
>JAETOX010000270.1 GCA_021771575.1 Bacteroides sp.
ACAAACAGCATTAAATACTGTAATGTCAATGAATCCTATAGCGTTAGTTGTTATTGCAGTTACGGCACTTGTAGCGGGATTCGTGCTTTTATACAACAAATCGGAGACATTCAGAAATGCAGTAAATAAATTGTGGACGGCGGTAAAAGAGGGATTCGGGAAAATCAAGGAAACCATACTAGGAGCGTTAGACAGTGCAAAACAAAAAATCGAGGAGGTAAAAAATAAATTCCTAAATTCTGGAATAGGACAGGCAGCGTCAAAGGCTTTTAATGGCGTAAAAGAGACTGTATCAAGGTTGACAAGCGCAGCAACGGAAACAGTAAAGCAAAATCTATCAAACATGAAAAAGGCATATGAGGAGAACGGAGGGGGAATCAAAGGTGTGGTTGCTGCCGGATGGGAGGGAATCAAAGGTTATTACACAGCCGGATTCACTTTTGTCGATAAGCTGACCGGAGGGAAATTGACCGAACTCAAGTCAAAGTTTTCCCAAAAGACAAATGAGATAAAAACAAAAGTCTCCGAGGGATGGGAGAACATGAAAACAACCGTCACCACAAAGATGACGGAATGGAAAACAAACGCATCTAATAAGCTGACCGAAATCAAGACGAATTTCACGACAAAGGTGAATGAATACAAGACGACGATTTCAAACGGTTGGGAAAATATGAAAACGACTATCACCACAAAAATGGGAGAATGGAAAAGTAATGCCTCCTCAAAATTATCGGAGATAAAGTCGAATTTTTCGTCAAAGGTATCAGAGATAAAATCGGATTGGTCGTCAAAGTTCACCAGTATAAAAGATACGGCGACAAACCTCATGCAGACGGCAAAGCAGAATGTTTCCGCAAAACTGGATAACATGAAAGCTGCATATTCCGAAAAAGGCGGAGGGATGAAAGGTATTGTGTCCGCAACATTCACAGGGATAAAGGACACAATGAACAGCCTCATGAGTACGGCGAATACATTGACCGGGGGGAAACTCGATAACATCAAATCGGCGTTTTCGGATAAGCTAAACAGCGCAAAAAACACCGTCTCCTCTGTCATGGATAATATCAAATCAGCGTTTTCGTCAAAAATGGAGAGTGCAAAATCGGTTGTGTCCGGAGCGATTGAACGGATAAAGGGATTCTTTAACTTTTCGTGGTCTCTCCCACACTTGAAAATGCCACATCCGAAAATATCGGGAAAGTTTTCGTTGAATCCGCCCTCTGTACCGTCGTTCTCAATCGACTGGTATAAAACGGGTGCAATCATGAACAGTTCCATGATTTTTGGGATGAATGGAAATACATTGCTTGCGGGCGGAGAGCCGGAGACCGGAGGGGAGGCGATTCTTCCTTTAGCACCATTTTACACGAAATTGAATGACATACTTGACAGTAAACTGGCAGCGGTGCAGCAGATACAGAATGTATATGTTGAGAATCATACATATATTGACGGAGACGAGGTCTCAAGTAGAACCGTGTCAAAAGTAGATACGAAAATGGTTCAGAACAGGAGAAAAGGGAGGTAGCCTGCCGATGAAAGTGAATGGCATTGATGCAAGGAAATATAATGCAAAACAACTCACTGTCGAGATACAGCCCCCTGCGGTGGCAGTAAATTATGAATGGATGACCGGGGCATTGCAGCCGACGGAATTTGAAACAGATGTCACAATGGGGCATTTGAAAATGTGCGTATATTTTAGGGGGCGGGATAGAAATGGCATTATCCGGACGATGTCGGAGTTCATGGCGAATTTCACGACGGCGTGTGATTTGGAACTTGACGGGTACAAAGGGAAATACCGGGGATTTCTGACAACGGATGATTTTGAAAAGACTATCACAAATAAGCGGTACAAAATCAATCTTGAGTTCGA
>JAETOX010000043.1 GCA_021771575.1 Bacteroides sp.
TTTACTAATTCATCAATACTCTCTGTATCATTGATGCTTTCATTAGGCATACGACCCAAATCTTTCAACTGTAAAATTTCATTTCTCATATCGTGTACTCTAATTGTTCATAATGGGTTGTGAATAGTTGACCGTTAGGGCAGCTCATTCGCTTGTTAGCAATATATTATAATTCAAAATACCATTCAAAAAAAGAATTGAAGTCTTTCCATTGTGGCGATAACTTTCCATTCTGAAAATTGATTAGTTTTTCTCCCAATTCTATTTCGAGAACTTCTCCTGTATTACGGTTATAGAAAAAACCGCCTTCACCTTCAAAGCTATCAAGAGGTAAGTATTCGGAAGGGATGCCTAACACTGCTTGTCTTTCTATGCCATAACTTAAATCATTAGAGTAAATTTTAAACCAACATACATTATAGATCTCGCCACATTGTCCTCGAAATGTTATTTCGGTAGTATTAAGATTGAACAATGCAAAATCACTATTTAAATCAATTCCTAAATTGATCAAAGCCTCTTTATAAGTTTTATCTTCTTTTTCTGAATATACACCTTGTTTATTTAAATAGTTTATCACTTTATTGCTTAGCATGATTCAATGGTATTTTATTTGTTTTACTTATTGCTAATGGTTTGGTGAGGAACAGCGTTTAGCTGTTATCTCGACCTTGTTACAGACGGTTTAACTAAGATAATTCCATTTCTAATACCTTATATATCCGACCTTTGGCATTGCGAATTAATATCGAAATAAAATCGAAAGCATTGCATTTCAGATACTCTTTGTTTACCCAGTCTCCGTTGATTAGTCGTACTTGTTCGATGGCGGGATATTCATCATCGAAATCAGTACTACTGCATCCAAGAATGATAATTTCAAATTCTGTTTCAGCATCTTTGTCTACAAACTGAATTTCAGGAGATAATGGATGTTCTCTGTTATCCTCTATAAGTAATGCCTCATATCCATTGTACCGTTCATCAAAAAGAGCAATCCTTTCTCCTGAATATACTGAATCCGCATATATTGCCAAAGGTGAAGTTTGCTTGCCTACAATGGAATTATCAATTAATTCACCACAAAAGTAAAGTTTGAATTTTGTTTCGTTTTGTGGTGATATTAACCGACCTTTCCAATACACAGGATTATTAAACCATGAATCTTCTATCAATTCAGGAAAATAGTCTTTGTGTATAATAAATGGTTTCAGATAATCCGGTATATATTCCATATATTCCTGTATTAAGTTGTCTGTAATGGATAAGCGGGGAACGCTGTAAGGCGTTATCACGCTTCGTTACCGATATATTCTATAAGTAAATGTTAGACCATTTTGTATCATCGCCCCATTTCCTTTTTTTACTATCAATAAGCCACTGATTTGATTTACATACACAGACATAGCAATGAAGTTCCTTCATCAATCCTTTTTCGATACATGTATATACATGGAACTTGTTTTTTGTAACTCTTTCTATGTCTGTGATAGTTTCTTTACTGGGGTCATATTTATAACTGCCTTCAAGTCCCCATGAAAGGCAATTCGGTAAACCCATTTTTCTGTCCTTTGAGGTACAGAATTGGCTGAAAATAGAACTTATTTTCAACTTCATCAATTCTGTTTTTTCTTTTTCCGACAAATCAGGATTATTGTCTATATCTTCACAATATATTTCCCAACCATTCATTTCTGTGAAAAATGCGATGATTGTTCTTTCTATTTCCTGTTTTATTTCTAAATCTTCCATTTCTCTAAATTTATTGGTTTAACATTTATCGGTAATGGTTTGCAGCTTGCCACCATTAGGTGGCACAGGTGCTTGTTATTGCTATATTTCATTCACTATTTCATTCATCTTTTTACTGCAAATGTCAATACAATGCTTATATGAATTAATGTCAAATGCGTACTGATATTTAGCCAATTTATTCAAAATCAAATCTCCATTTTTAATCATCAAATTTGTTATTGTAAAAATGAAATAGTTTAAATCTTTTTCCTTATTCCCAGTCCATTGCGTCCTGTCAATGCAAAAACTAACCATATATTCTTTTTTAACATTGTAATATCTTGGTTGATATATTCCTGTTCCGTTATAATAAGATGAAATATCACCATTAAAAAACAATGTTACCTTAAACAGAGTAACAGCTTCATTTTCAAATGAAGTAAATGTATCTTTTATAATTTTTCTCATATTGCGCACAAAGGGACTTAAGGCTTTAGATACATTAAGTTCTCCACCATATACTATATTTAATGTAAATTCCATACTTCTATTTTAATTAAGTTAGCAATAATGGCTTGGCGGGGAAGGGCGTTAGTCCGTTATCCCGGCTCGTTAGTAACTTATTTAATCTCCAGTAATTCTTATCTTAGATATATTTTGTAGATTTATACAATTCAATATTCGCTCAATCTCCTTATAGTAAGGAGATTTTTTTCTAATTTCTTTTAGTTCCTCAATGAAAGAAGATATTTCTATACCCGAAAGTTTTACGTTCGTTTTATAGTAGTCTTGCACACGGAATATAGTCCGAAATCGTCCTTTATCTAAATTTGCAAGATTGAACAACCAATAATGTAAGTCTTCACTAATTTCAGACTTATTCGTACGTATTCCGTCATTGTTATAAATCAAAATGTCTAAGCCCATATAAGAATTGCTAAATTGTTACTAATGTATTTGTAAGATCACCAGTTGGTGTTATTTATTGCGGTAAACGACACCCGACAGGTGTATTTCCTAATCTCTAATAGCTGCACCTTATAAATCATCCAGTGTATCAAGAGGATTCGGTATGCTCGACTTGTGGGCACTTGTTACATGAAGATAGATGCTTGTTGTCTTGATGTCGTTGTGTCCCAACAGCTCCTGTATGGTTCTCAGGTCCGTTCCCTGCTCCAGCAAGTGAGTGGCAAAGGAGTGACGGAGCATGTGTACGTGTACCTGATGGCGAATGCCGGCACGCTGTGCGGCTTCTTTCAGCACTTTTATCAATGCGCTTGCCGAGTATTGCCCGCCGGGAGTATCTCCCTCAAACAGCCATTTCTTCGGGCGGTATTCCTTAAAATATTCCCGGAGCTCGTGCAGTACCTTTTCCGACAACAACGAGTAGCGGCATTTTTTACCCTTGCCCATGATGCGGATCAGCATCCGTTCACTGACAATATCCTGTGGGGTGAGGTTCAGCAATTCGCTTCTTCTCAACCCGGCGGAATAAATCAAGGAAATCATACAATGATGTTTTCGGTTTGTCAGACACGAAAGGATACGACGCACCTCGTCGCGGCTCAATACCTCCGGCAGGTTTTTGTATTCTTTGGCACGGGTGATACCGCCGTAATATTGCCTTTTTCCGCCACACACTTGCTCGTAGTAGAACTTTATGGCGTTGATGCGCATGTTCCGAGATTTTTTTCTCGTTTACAAGATAAAGTATGTACTTGTTGATGTCCGGCACTTTCAGATGGTCGATATTCCGCCCCTTGTGATATTCCATGAAATCACTGAAATAAGCCTTGTAGGTCTTGATGGTTGAAGGACTATATCTTTTCTGTTCCAGCAGTTCAAGATAGCCTTTCGGTAACACATATTCCCGTTTTGGCTTGGGATGGCATACATACACCCGGCTGTAATCAATATAGGCGTGCGGAGAATAGCGATCGTAGAAATCCGAAAGGTGGAAAGCAGACACGGGCATGTATGCACCGCCGTTCCCGTCCATTTCTATGTCTCCGTCTTGAGCCAACAGTGAGGCAATCGCCTGATTGGCGGCATAATCTATTCGTATGAAATGTTCACCGTCTCTTTTTTCTTTGTACAGGACGATGTTTTCACGTTGTTTCTGTACCTTATCCATGTTGCTGAAAATTGCTTCATGCCCCAAAGATAAAATAAAAAGATTAATTTTGAACAAATGTTCAAAATTAACATAAATTAAAAAACTAAAATGGCATCAAGCTTTTAGTAACGAATAGATATAGTGAAAGTGCTCTGCCAATTCATCTACGTTCAGACCGTTCAGGAACGACTGCTCGTAAGACAGCCCGAAGAACATCTGCCGGAACATGGCAGCAGCCTTCTTCACATCCGTGTCGCTCCTGATTTCTCCGTTTTCCTTGGCTCTTTGTATAACCTTCTCCCACAGTTCATAGTCTTGGCGGTACACCCTCTCAATCTTCTGCCTGATGTCCGGGTAGTACATGCGCACTTGTGACAGGAAATGGAAATAGTAGAAGTTCGGGCTGCAATCATGCGGGCTGCAACTGTCACCAATCAAACCGACAATCCGTTTCATGGAACTGGTTATCCCCGCCACGTATTGCCCGATAAATTCCGCCAGCGTATCAGCGGGAACAGCAAACTTGTTTTCCGGCTTATGCATTTGCAACACGTACTTGTCAGCCACGGCAATGAACAAGTCCAGTTTGTGCGGGAAATAATAGACGATACCCGTTTTTGTCAGTCCGCAAGCTTTGGCAAGCGTGATGATGCTTGCTTTCTCGTAATTCATCTTGATAAACACCCCGAATGCTTTATCAATTACCTCTTCACGGTTGGTTATTATCATACACGTTTCTTTTTAATCGGTTACGAAGATATGAATTTTAGCATTACCCCTCTTTGTTTCTCCGGCAATTTCCCTCTCTGTCCTACTCGAAAGGTCAACAACTTACACATTTAATAAAACCACATGTACAGGGCTCCAGTTCTTTTCGTCTTATTAATCAACTGATTAAAACAAAATCGCAGTTTTTTGAAAAAAAACTCCATTTTTTGTAACCTCTTTCCCGGGAGGTCGTATCATTACCTGATTTAGCACACACCACGGGGAGGGGAAGCTTATAAACAAGCTGATTTCCGAAGAAGTTCTTTAAAATGACAGGAAGGTAAACCACGGGATAATACACCACGCACACACCACACAGACGCATATAATAATTTCTTTTCAAATATCCCCGCCTATCCGGCATTTTAAGATTCCAGGAAATGTCTCCCTTTTTTTTATTGATGATTGACAGCTGATCAATGTCGCAGATCTTGTCAGGCTTTCCGCCTCTTTCAATATTTTCGACTTTATTATTGAATCACTCCGCCACCGACCAGATCTTCTCCTTCGTAAAAGACGGCACTCTGTCCGGGGGTAATGGAATCCATGGTCTGATGGAAAACTACCCGAAGCTGTTCTCCTTCATAAAACAGGGAGGCTTTTCTTCCTTCATTCCGATAACGGATTTTAGCTATCACTTCGAATGCTTCCGGAAGCTGCGCATATTTCATCCAATTGACGTTTTTAACATAAAAGGTTTTGCCCTGTAATTCCTCTTTCGTACCCAATACAACTGTGTTGTCCTCGGGACGGATAGCAACGACAAACATCGGTTGCCCCAAAGCGATTCCCAATCCCTTACGTTGTCCTATGGTGTAATTCGGAAATCCTTTGTGCTCTCCTAATTTCTTTCCGGCAGTATCTACAAAAAAACCCGGTCCGTATTTTTCGTTATATCCTTTCACCTGGGCAGCCAAAAAAGCACGGTAATCGTTGTCAGGAATAAAACAAATTTCCTGACTTTCGCCTTTTTTAGACAATTTTTCATATCCCCGCTCCAACGCGATACGGCGTACTTCGGGCTTAGTGAGTTCCCCCAAAGGAAAAATCGTACGAGCCAGGTTTTCCTGTGTCAGTGTCCAAAGAAAATAAGTCTGATCTTTCGACTCATCAACACCTTTACGGAGAAACCAGCGGCCGTCTTGCCGGCCGATCCGGGCATAATGGCCGGTCGCAATATAATCACACCCCATCTCGTCGGCCGTTTCGATCAGTTTTCCCCATTTTATAGTAGAATTACAAACGACGCAGGGATTCGGCGTACGCCCATGCAGGTATTCATCGATAAAATTTGCAATGACCGTATCTTTAAATTCCTGACGGATATCCAGGATATGGTGTTCGAATCCCAGCTCCTGAGCCATCCTTTTGGCCTCAAACAAGGAATCGACACTACAACATCCTTTCTCTTTTTCCATACATGCTTTGGAAATAGCATCAAAAGTCCGGTAAGTCACTCCAACCAGTTCATACCCCTGTTCCAATAACAATATGGCCGCAACAGTACTGTCGATACCACCGCTCATAGCCATTAAAACCTTCTTCTTCATTTCATTCTATATTAGCGAATATCAACCATTTTCCCCATGTACAGCTGCATCGTGCATAAAATGGGTCTCACTATGATAATCGTCTTTTTCTATTTCCACGTCAGGTTCGATCAAAGGTGAATCCTTTCCCGGCGAGAAACAAATATACTTAATTTTTTTCCCCCGCAACAACCATTGTTTTTCATAAAACGTCTTGATTCCCAAAACCCGGTCATTCAGTCCACATCCATATAAATCTTCTGTAGCTACCGGGACCGGCAAGTGATTGGTTTCGATCAATGCCGATGTGTAAGTATACAAGAAAGGACTATCTGTTTTCAGGTGGATAACTGCATCTGTTGCCAGAATCTTCCGGTATAAATTCAGGAAGCGTGTCCCCGTCAACCTTTTCCGGGCTTTTGCCATTTGCGGATCCGGGAAAGTAATCCAAATTTCAGCAATCTCTCCCGGAGCAAAAACCGATTCCAGCATTTCGGCATACATCCGCAGAAAAACGACATTGGTCATTCCTGCTTCAGCCGCTGCGGTGGCCCCTTTCCACATCCGGGCCCCTTTGATATCCAAACCGATAAAATTCTTCTCAGGATAAAGATTTCCCAGAGCCACCGCATATTCTCCTTTTCCACAACCGATCTCCAAAACGATCGGCCGATCATTATGAAATACCTCTGAATGCCACCGGCCTTTCAGAAAATAATCTGTCCGAAAAACTTCCTGATGGGCTGGCTGAAAGACATTCGGGAGTTGCTCCATTTCCGCAAATCTTGCCAATTTATTTTTAGCCATTCTTCTTAATTGTTTATAACATGAACTTTCTCAATAACAATCCCTACGTCCTTTACTCCTTTTATATCTTCCAGCTTCATTGCCTGTCCGATACGGAAAATCACATTTCCTTTCGGCAAAATCAACGGATTGTGCCGGATAGGTTGTTCGAGGGTTTTGATGGTACCTCCATGCCCAAGCCATCGCCCATCGGCCTCCGCAATCTTCAAATTCAACGTATCCCGCAACTGTAAAGCCCCCGAACTACGCAAAGAAACGAAACACCACAGATTGGCCATTTCGTAATCGGTGGTATGCCGAAGACATACGTTTACCTGATATTGCCCACTATCGGGAATAAGAGTGACAAATTCCATGACCTGATAGCGATTCCAGGTTTCATCTGGCACATTCTTATATTGTTCGAATACAACGGAGGGCCTGCAAGCCATTAGCAACAAAAAAAAGACAGATAAACAACAACCTTTCATACGTCATCAATATAAAATCCCTTTACTCCGAAAAACGTATTGTCGTTCCCGTTCCCTCTACTTCCATTTCGACGGTAGACCCCAGAATTAAAGGATAATTTTCCGCAGCATGTCCTGCCGGGAATCCGAAACAAACCGGGTAACTGTAATCTTCGAAAATTTCCTGGACAATTTCATAAGCATCTTTCCCAAAATTCAACCCTTTCATTTCGGTAAAGCTTCCTACAATAAGTCCCTGCAATTTGGAAAACTTATCGGTTAATTTCAAGCTTTGAAGCATCCGATCCACGGCATAAAGATTTTCGCCGACATCTTCGATAAAAAGGACCGCACTCTGATGTTTACATTCCAACACCGAAGAGTGCATACAATGTAATAAAGTCAAATTTCCCCCGGTAAGTTCAGCTTTCACCACTCCCAAATGATTAAAAGGATGAGGAGCGATATGGTAAGCACTGATCTTTCCAAACAGGAAATCTTTCAGGCGTTGTAAGGCTTCGGGGTGTGTATCGCGAAAACTTTTAGGCATAGGAGCGTGTATACTTTCAATACCTAAGGTATTCAGTTTCGAATGAAAAACAGTGATGTCACTGAAACCGATCACCCATTTAGGAGCTCCCTGAAAGACCGAATAATCTAATTGTTCGACAATTCGCAAGCTACCGTAACCACCCCGGGTACAAAAAATAGCCCTGATCTCCTCATCGTCCAAAGCCCATTGCATATCGTGTATCCGTTCGGCATCAGTACCGGCAAAATATCCCTGACGGGCTGCCGCATGGGGCCCGACGAGAGGTTCCAATCCCCAGGAACGTAAAATCCCCAGCGCATGACCGATATAGCTGGATTCGATGGCACCGGCCGGAGAAACCAGAGCCACTTTATCACCGGGTTGCAGATAAGAAGGCCTGAACATATCGACTAAAGTTTAAGATTAAAAACACAAGTGTATATTTCTGTGCGAAGATAGTAATTATTTTCCACTTCCCGATGTTTCCGGATTACCCGGTTAATCAGCTGCGCATTGGATGGGATACATACCCTACCTACAAAGCTCCTATCATCTCCCACCCATTACTAACCCAACGGCAATCCAATGATGGGGTGTCGGCCTATTGGGTTCCTATTGGGTACCTATTGGGTTAGTAATGGTAGGAGCTTTGTATAGACTTTTTATATCGTTTATCTTAAATAGCGGGGCTATGGAAACATATTTTTGGAGTGAATAAGGATACACCCCATCTTCACTTGCTTTATTCTTTCCAAATCTGCCCGAATCTCACAAATTCTTTCTACCTTTGCACGCTTCAATTTAAGATTTTGAAACTGAAATAATAAGAAGAGACATGGCTAAGTTCAAAAGGAATCTGATCACGACGGCATTACCTTATGCTAACGGGCCTGTGCATATCGGTCATCTGGCCGGTGTTTATGTTCCAGCCGATATTTATGTGCGCTATCTGCGGCAAAAAGGAGAAGAAGTAGTATTCATCGGCGGTTCGGACGAGCACGGTGTGCCCATCACGATCAAAGCCCAGAAAGAGGGAGTAACCCCTCAGGACATCGTAGACCGCTACCATAAAATCATCAAAGATTCGTTTCAGGAATTCGGCATATCGTTTGATATCTATTCCCGTACCAGTTCGCAGACACATCATAAATTATCTTCCGCTTTTTTTAAAAAATTGTATGATGAAGGAAAATTTATAGAAAAAACTTCCATGCAATTTTATGATGAAAAAGCAGGACAATTCCTGGCGGACCGATATATTATCGGGAAATGTCCTCATTGCGGCAACGAACGGGCTTACGGCGACCAATGCGAAGCCTGCGGAACCAGTCTGAACGCAACCGATCTGATTAACCCTGTTTCGGCGATTACGGGTAACAAACCGGAGTTAAAAGAAACCAAACATTGGTATCTACCACTCGATCAATACGAAAGTTGGTTAAAACAGTGGATACTGGAAGATCACAAAGAATGGAAAAGCAATGTATACGGCCAATGCAAATCCTGGCTGGATAATGGTTTACAACCCCGTGCAGTCACCCGGGACCTGGATTGGGGAGTTCCCGTACCACTGGAAGAAGCCGAAGGGAAAGTGTTGTATGTATGGTTCGATGCACCGATCGGTTATATCTCCGCTACCAAAGATCTGACTCCGGAATGGGAAAAATACTGGAAAGATCCGGAAACCCGGATGATCCATTTTATCGGTAAAGACAATATCGTTTTCCACTGTATCATTTTTCCGGCTATGCTGAAAGCCGAGGGCAGTTATATTCTTCCGGACAATGTTCCGGCAAACGAATTTTTGAACCTGGAAGGAGATAAAATTTCCACTTCCCGGAATTGGGCGGTCTGGTTGCACGAATATTTGCGGGATTTCGAAGGCAAACAGGATGTACTGCGGTATGTATTGACCGCCAATGCTCCGGAGACGAAAGATAACGACTTCACCTGGAAGGATTTTCAGGCACGTAACAACAACGAACTGGTCGCCATATACGGAAATTTCATTAACCGGGCTTTGGTACTGACCCATAAATATTTCGGAGGCATGGTGCCTCAACGGGGAGAATTGACGGATTACGACCGGGAGGTATTGGCAGAAATTCCTGAAATCATCAAGCGTGTAGAAAAGAATCTCGACAATTTCCATTTCCGGGAGGCCCTGAAGGAATGTATGAATCTGGCTCGTCTAGGCAATAAGTACCTGGCGGATACCGAGCCTTGGAAATTAATCAAAACAGATGAACTCCGGGTGAAGACGATCCTGAATATTTGTATACAAATTGCCGGTAACCTTTCTACCCTCACTGAGCCGTTCATTCCGTTCAGTGCCGAGAAACTAAGAAATTTTCTGAATATACAGCCTATTTCGTGGCAACAAATGGGCGACTGCGTGATCCCGGCCGGACATACATTAAACGCACCAGGATTACTATTCGATAAGATCGAAGACGAACAGATACAGCAACAAATCGATCGCCTGCTTTCGACCAAAAAAGCGAACGAAATAGCCAACGCCAAAGTTACCCCGGCCAAAGAAAATATCAGCTTCGACGATTTTGCCAAACTGGATATCCGCGCCGGTAAGATTATAGCAGCAGAAAAAGTGGCTAAAACCAAAAAACTGATGCGGTTGACCATCGATACCGGAATAGATACCAGAACTGTAGTATCCGGTATCGCAGAATATTACACTCCGGAAGAAATAATCGGCCAGCAGGTCAGCATTCTGGTAAACCTTGCTCCAAAAACCTTGAAAGGTATAGAATCACAAGGTATGATTCTGATGGCTGAAAATGCAGATGGTTCCCTGGCCTTTGTCCGTCCGGATAAAGCCGTAAAACCCGGCTCGGAGATTCGATAACAAGTCAAAGAATCAAAAAAATGTCGCAGAGCCTGATAAACTCTGCGACATTTTTTTATTATTGTTTCTTTCCTCCCTCTTCTATCTATCCTCTGTCAATTAAAAAAGGGAGACATTTTCAGATATTGCTTTAAATTCGGGTTAGGCAGGGATATTAAAAAGAAATTATAATATGCGTCTGTGTGATGTGTGCGTGGTGTATTAATCCCGTGGTATGCCTTACCGATATTTTAAAGAACTAACCGAAAATCAGCTTGTTTATAAGCTTCCCCTCCCCGTGGTGTGTGCTAAATCATAAGGTTATACGCCACCACAAGGCAAAGGTTACAATTGGATAACTTTTTTTTAAAAAAAACAGTTATTTATTTTTCTTTCTCTATTTATCTCTTTCATTATCAATAAACAATACATAAGAAAACATAATCCCCTTTTCTTACTTTATGGTTTTCCGGATCTTATCTTCTATAATTTCGGTGATCACATCCCGCAGGCTAACCCCCATCACCCGCAACATTTTCGGAACGAAGCTATTAGCTGTCATCCCGGGAGTTGTATTTACTTCGAGTATAATGATTTCATCTCCCCGTACGAAGCCATCGATCCGGATAATTCCGTCACAACGAAGAATATCATAAATGTACGAAGCCATTTGCTGTATCCGGGCGGTCACTTTTTCCGAGAAACGTCCCGGGATAATTTCATCGGACATCGTTGCATCGTATTTTGCTTCGTAGTCGAAAAATTCCTTCTTCGGCACGACCTCGGCAACAGGCATCACCACTTTCTTTCCACCTGCCTGGTATAAACCACAGGTAAATTCTGTACCATCGATAAAGCTCTCAACCAAAATTTGCCGGCACTTACTGAATGCTTCCGTTAAAGCAGCGTCGAATTCGGCAGCTGTTTTCACTTTAGATACACCGAAACTGGAACCTTCGGCATTGGGTTTGACGAAACAGGGTAACCCCACTGTTTCCAAAACCGCTCTTTTATCCACTGGTTCTCCTTGGGTGAGCATCACAGGACTAGTGGTAGGAAGCCCGAAATGCTGCAAATAATTAGTGCAGGTGTATTTATCGAAAGTTAAAGCCTCACACAACATATTACAAGTAGAATAAGGCACTCCCATCATGTCCAGATAGCCCTGCAACATACCGTTTTCTCCGGGATTTCCATGAATAGTGATATAGGCAAAATCAAAAACAACCTTTTTCCCCTGATAGGTAAAAGAAAAATCATTTCTATCTACGGGATATTTTTGTCCGTCTATTTCCACATGCCAATCACGTCCCTTTAACAGGAATAAATATTTATTGTATTTTTCTCCGTCTACTTCTTCGAAAATATGGTTTCCGGATTTGATCGACACCTCATATTCTGAGGAATTACCACCGGCAATTACTGCTATATTTTTCTTCATGATTCAAAATTTATACATCTCCGTATTTTGTTCGGGCAGCAAATTTACTTTTCCCTTTTCAATTTTCAAGCACATCTATACATTAATTATTACCTTTGTTGCCGATTATGCAAACGACAGATTTAACGCAGGGGAGTATTTTCCGGAGTTTGTGGACCATGGCAGTTCCTTTGATCTCCGCTTCTTTCATCCAGATGGCTTACAGCATGACCGATATGTTATGGTTGGGACATTTGGGAAGCGAGTGCGTAGCAGCGGCAGGAGCAGCAGGCTTTTTCACCTGGATGTGCAATGCTCTTTCGTTTATCACCAAAATTGGTTCCGAAATCACCGTTTCACAGGCTGTAGGAGCGAAAGATTATACCCGGGCATCCCATTATGCCCGCCAGGCCATCCAGTTGTCCGCTTTGATCGGTTTCTGTTATGCCTGTCTGATCTTCCTGTTAGCACCCCGCCTGATCGGTCTTTTTCATTTTGAAAGTTCCATAGCCGAACAAGCTGTCGGTTATATGCGAATTATCGCTCCGGGTTTATTTTTCCAATTCAACAACAATACATTCAGCGGGCTGTATAATGGACAAGGCGACAGCCGTACTCCTTTTCGTACGACAGCTGTAGGCCTGGTTGTAAACATAGCCCTGGATCCCTTGCTTATCTATGGAATCGGCCCTTTCCCGTCGCTCGGTACTGCCGGAGCTGCCATAGCAACGGCTCTCGCCCAATTGGTTGTTTATGTTATTTTTGCCCGACGGATTTTCAGTAGCCGTTTTCCGTTAGGGAAAATGCAGCTGTACAGCGGATTGAAAAAGGATTTTACCCGACGGATCATTTTATTGGGTCTGCCGGTGAGTATGCAAAACGCTTTATTCTCTATTTTTTCTTTGACTTTAGCCACTTTGGCGGCCCGCTGGGGTGCTATCGGAGTAGCTGCTCAAAGTATCGGCTCGCAGATTGAAGCTATTTCCTGGATGACCGCAGCCGGTTTTTCTACCGCACTGGCCGCTTTTACGGGCCAGAATTATGGTGCCGGCCATTACACCCGTATCCGCCAAGGATATCGCCTTACACTGACGATTGCCGGAGGAATCGGTCTTTTCGCCGGCATATTGTTTTTTATGTTCAATAAGCCTATTTTCAGTCTTTTTGTTTCCGAAGCAGAGGCCATCGAGGCGGGAGGAGAATACCTGAAGATTCTGGCTCTTTCTCAACTATTCATGGTCACAGAATCCGTTACTGCCGGAGCCTTCAACGGAACCGGACGTACTACGCCACCAGCCCTGACCGGTATCCTTTTTACCGGAGCCCGCATTCCCATGGCCTACTGGCTCACGACTTTCCCCGCGCTCGGACTCACTGGCATCTGGTGGAGCATTACAATCTCGAGCATTTTGAAAGGAACCGTACTGCCTCTTTGGTTTATCCATTTCCAACGAAAAATGGCAAGAGACCTTCAAAACAAAATTTAAGATCAATTATACGACTTTCATTTTTTCCATTCGAAAAATTGATTTTCCAATTCTCCCTTTCATAAATATTTCGTATTTTTAACGAACAAATTCTAATTTCTCATTACTTTACTACCTAAAACTACACAATTATGAAAAAAAGAATGAAATTTTTCGTTATCATGACCATCTTCAGCCATTTTTTATGGGGATGTTCTGAACAAGAAGCAAACTCCAACGAGTCTGACGTAACAGATAAAGAATACGTAAAAGCACTGGAGTTAGTAAAAAATTTTGAAAGTGAATGGAACTTTACTCGTTCCGGCAGCGATGCCATCGAAGTAAAAAACAGCGTTTGTGAAACCGTTACAATACCAACGGAATTAAAAGAAACGCTTACCCGTTCCGGAAGCGGAAATTCTTTACCGGAAGAAGTAAAACTTTACCGTTTCGATTTCGAAAAATACGGAGAACAGGGATTTGCTATCTCCGTGGGCGACGAACGGATAAATACCTTACTCTGTTATGTAGAAAAGGGGTGCATTGACGACACTCTTTACAACGATGCTATGGCCGAATACATTTCGAATCTGAAATATGCCATTTACGAACGTCTCGGACACCATGCCAACCGGAAACCGGAAACCAAAGCAACCATCATACAGGTTGCCAAAGGTCCATTAATGGAAATCAATTGGGATCAAGGATGGCCCTATAACTACAGCTGCCCATACTACGGTTGCACAGAACGTAACACTAACGGCAGAGCTTGGGTCGGATGCGCCGGAGTTGCATCGGCACAAGTATTGGCCTATCTGCTTCCCTACGATTTAAAACAACAATTTCCTAAATTGACGGAATGGCGGAAAATAAAAGAATTTTACGAATACCAAACGGATATCGCAGAATTCGGGGATTATATGAAATATATTGCAGACCAATTGGGTACCAAATATGGTTGCGGAGGTTCCAGTTCGAACATGAAAGCCACACACAATTTATTGGACCGCTATTATATCACCCATTACTGGAAATCCAGTAATAATCTTCACCCCGGCCGCGCAGTCAACAGCATCCATTCTTACGGGAAGCCTGTTATATGCAGAGGACAAAATAAAAGAAAAAGCGGAGGCCATCAATGGGTAATCGAAGGTCATCGCGGATGGATGTACCAAGGAAATCCTTACGAAGTAGTCGAAAGCAAAACCCAATACTGGTATTGCAATTGGGGATGGGGCGGCAGCGGAAACGGATGGTACATCAACTACATGTATCCTAAATATTCCGGCGATGACAGTGGCAATCCCATGAATGGAAATTTCCATTATAGTAACGATTTCATTTATATCGGTTTTCCGGCTTGGTATGATTAACCTGTAATAATATAAAAGTCATGAAACAACTTAGTAGTATCATTTTCCTGGCAACATTGCTATTCTTCACAAGCTGTGACAATATAGTCGAAGACGGTATCGATAGAGACCCCATTATTATAGGAAAAAGAAATTTCCATGTCGGAGCCGAAGGAGGAAAGATAGAAACACAAATCATCAAAAGCTTTTTCTGGTATATCGGCAATGACCGGGAAACTTCAACTGATACAGTAAAATTTTGGTATAAAAAACAAATAGAAGACACGTTTGTAAACTACGACAGATTCGATACCATTGTCTTTGAAAATCTCAAACTTTGGACGGAGGGCAAAAGACTCAAAGCAGAACTCAGACCTAACGACTTAAACATGGAAAAACGATTTAACTTTGGGTTACAAAAAGGGAACAGACACGAAGGGTTATACATCACACAGGAGGGGAAAAAAGATTAAAGAATTTTTTCTCTAATATTTTTGTTTGGGAATAAATAAAGGCTTACATTTGACGTCGGAATTAAAATCCACGAAAAAGAAGAAACATTTTTAAGTATAATAATAAAATTATTACAAAATGAAAGTAACAGTTGTTGGTGCAGGTAATGTTGGCGCAACATGTGCAAACTGCATTGCAGAAAAAGACATTGTAAATGAAGTAGTGCTTCTGGATATCAAAGAAGGTGTTTCAGAAGGTAAATCGTTGGATATGTGGCAGACCGCCCCGATTAATTTATACGACACCCGTATCAAAGGGGTGACCAACGATTATGCAGCAACCGATAATTCCGAAGTAGTGGTGATCACTTCCGGTCTTCCCCGCAAACCGGGCATGAGCCGTGACGACCTGATTTCCACCAATGCAGGAATCGTAAAATCTGTTACCGAAAATGTGATCAAACATTCTCCGAATGCCAAGATCATCATTGTTTCCAATCCGCTGGATGTGATGTGTTATTGTGCTTATCTGGCAGCAAAAGTTGATTCCTCGAAAGTTTTCGGTATGGCCGGTATCCTGGATACGGCACGCTACCGGGCTTTCCTGGCAGAGGCACTGAATGTATCTCCGAAAGATATTCAAGCCTTATTGTTGGGTGGCCACGGAGACACGATGGTTCCGCTACCCCGTTACACTTCTGTCGGCGGTATTCCGGTTACCGAATTGATCGATGCCGATAAGTTGCATGCGATTATCGAACGGACGAAAGTTGGCGGTGGCGAGCTGGTGAAATTGATGGGTACTTCGGCTTGGTATGCACCGGGAGCTGCCGCTGCTCAAATGGTGGAAGCAATCGTCCGCGATCAAAGACGGGTATTCCCGGTATGTGCTATGCTGAATGGCGAATACGGCATGAAAGATATCTATCTGGGTGTTCCGGTGATATTAGGCAAAAACGGTATCGAGGAAATTATCGAAGTGAAACTCGACGATGAAGAAAAAGAATTATTGGCCACTTCTGCCAAAGCCGTTCGCTCTGTCATGGACGTACTCGATAATATGAAAATGTTTTAAATCAACCAGTAAAGGTTAAAAATAAAGAAACCGTCCTGTTTATCGGGACGGTTTTTTATTTTTGCGCCTCAATCATCAGTAAACAGGAGAAATGAGGAGAAAAAAACATCTGAAAGCCTGCCATTATCGGCGGCTGACCATTCCGATAGAAATCGTGAGTCTGGAAGACAATAGTTATCATCCGGTGATTCGGGTAAAAATAGAACATATAGCAGGAGATATGATTATCGACACTGGGGCTTCGGTCACCGTGATAGACGAGCAATTGTTCCCCGAACTTCCCGGGGAGCCTACTTTCCTGGAAATGCAGTCGGGCAGTGTCACCGGGCAAATCCAACATGTACGTCTCGTCAAGGCTAAAGAAATGCAAATTGGCGACCGGAAATTTAAAAATCTGAAATTGGCCGCCATTGACCTGAAGTATGTAAACGACATGTACAATCGACACCTGAACCGAAAGATTATCGGGTTATTGGGATGTGATTTTTGTGTAAAACATAAAGTAGTTATCGATTACCGGAGCAAAGAACTTTCTTTCAGCCTTTAATTATATCGGAATCAAGTGAAAGAAATTCTTTATCTAAAAATCGGTTTTAGCTGTTTTTTTAGAAAAAATATTATATTTTTGCGCATTAATCTTGCATTAAGAATTAATAAAATTTAAGTCATATAATAACTATTGTAAAATGCAGAATAAAGGAGCGATCACATTACTTGCTATTGCCCTGGCATTAGTGAGTCTTTACCAGTTATCTTTTACATGGAAAACCAATCGGGTGGAAAAAGCTGCAAAGGAATTTGCACAGGGAAACCCGGCCAGGGAAAAAGCATATCTGGATTCAATTGCAAACAAGGAAGTATATAATTTCCTGGGTATTGCAAAATATACTTACAAAGAATGTAAGGAGTTGGAATTAAATCTGGGTCTTGACTTGCGGGGCGGTATGAATGTGACGATGGAAGTAGACGTGGTCGATGTCGTACGCAGCCTGGCTAATTACAGTCAGGATGAAGCTTTTAATCAGGCCTTGCAGGAAGCCATAAGAATGCGGACCTCCAGCCCGAAGGATTTTGTGACTTTGTTCGGAGAAGCGTTTGAAAAAATTGCGCCGAATGCCCAATTAGCTTCCCCCAATATCTTCGGAACAGTGGAGTTGAAAGATAAAATCAAAATCGGAGCAACTAATGAGGAAGTGCTGGAAGTAATCCGTCAGGAAGCCAACAGTGCAATCGACAACACATTCAACATTTTACGTACCCGTATCGACCGTTTTGGAGTTGCACAACCCAATATCCGGAAAGCCGATATTTCCGGACGTATCGTTATCGAACTTCCGGGTATCAAGGATGCACAACGTGTGAGAAAGCTGTTACAAGGAACCGCTGCACTGGAATTTTACGAAACTTTCGATAACGGAGATTTTTATCAATATCTGGCAGCAGCCAACGAGAAAGCACGGGATCTGGAAAAGGTTTACAATATTTTGGGGATCGAAAGAGGCGACAGTACCGACAATGCAACAGCTATTGCCGATACAACCGCTAACAGCTTACTTTCAGGTCTTACCGCCAAAGATTCACTCAATACGCTGACATCAGACCAACTGGAATTCCAAAAACAAAATCCGTTATTTTCTGTATTGACCCCGAACGTGGATCGCAATGGGCAATTGGTTCCGAACGGTTCACTGATCGGCTATGCCCGTTTGAAAGATACCGCTGCTGTCAATACCTTATTGGCTTTACCGCAGGTTAAAGCAGTCTTCCCCAGAAATTCCCGTCTGTTATGGGAAATGAAACCGACAGGAGACGTTGTTGCTCTGCACGCAATCAAAATCACCACCCGTGACGGAAAAGCTCCGCTGGATGGAGGAGCCGTACAGGATGCCCGTCAGGAATTCGACCACCAAAACAGTGGCCGTCCGGTTGTTTCAATGACGATGAACGGCGAAGGAGCTAAAATCTGGGCTCGCCTGACCAAAGAAAATGTAGGACACAGTGTTGCTATTGTATTGGACGGCTATGTTTGTTCTTCTCCGAATGTCAGCGACGAAATCAAAGGAGGGAACTCACAAATTTCAGGTCATTTCGATATCAAAGAAGCACAAGACTTAGCCAATATCCTGAAATCAGGAAAACTGCCTGCTCCGGCCCGGATCATCGCCGATGAAATCGTAGGACCGTCTCTGGGTAGTGAATCCATTCAATCCGGTATGTGGTCGTTCGTGATCGCCTTTGCACTGGTATTGGTTTATATGTTGTTCTTTTACAGCCGGGGGGCCGGTTTGGCAGCAGATATCGCTTTATTCACCAACCTGTTCTTCCTGTTTGGTGTACTGGCCTCCATCGGTGCGGTACTGACCTTACCCGGTATTGCCGGTATCGTGTTGACAATGGGTATGTCGGTAGACGCCAACGTATTGATTTACGAACGTATCCAGGAAGAAATCCGGTCCGGAAAGGGTTTGCGTCTAGCGATCAAGGAAGGCTACAGACAAGCCTATTCTGCTATTATCGACGGTAATGTCACTACTTTATTGACCGGTTTTATCCTGTATTATTTCGGAGAAGGTCCGATCAAAGGTTTTGCAACAACATTGATCATCGGTATCTTTACCTCATTGTTCTGTGCAATCTTCATCACCCGCATTATATTGGATTACTCTTCCCGGAAAAACGAAAATGTAAAATTCACCACTCCGTTTACCGCCGATTGGTTACGTGACGTACATTTCCCCTTCCTCGAAAGACGGAAAGTGGGTTATGTCATTTCGGGAATCATTACGGTGATCTGTCTGGTTTCAATGTTTACCCGTGGTTTCGACAAAGGTATTGACTTTGTTGGTGGTAGAACGTATACGGTTTCTTTCGACCAGCCGGTAGAAGTGGAAAAAGTAGCGGCAAGTCTGGCACAGGTATACGGAAGTGCACCGGAAGTAAAAACCTTCGGAGGAGAAAATCAGGTAAGAATCACGACCAAATACAAAATCGACGACGAAGGTACGGAAGCAGACGATGAAGTGGAAGCCCTGTTGTATGAAGGACTGAAAGAATATTTGCCCAACGGAACGACTAAAGAAGTATTTCTGGAAGATTACCGTCAGATGTCGCAAAAGGTAGGTCCTGCCGTTGCAGAAGACGTGACACGGGCAGCTATCTGGTCTGTGATCTTCGCACTGCTCGTCATCTTCGTTTATATCATGGTACGTTTCAGTAAATGGCAATATGGAGCGGGAGCTGTACTGGGTCTGGCACACAATACCATTGTTGTATTGGGTATGTTCTCTTTATTGGCCGGCTTCCTGCCGTTCTCTCTGGAAATCGACCAGGCATTCATCGCCGCTATCCTGACGGTGGTTGGTTATTCGATCAATGATACTGTGGTAGTATTCGACCGTATCCGGGAATACCACCGCTTGTATCCGAAACGCGACGATCTGGAAGTAACCGATGCTGCATTGAACTCAACGCTGCGCCGTACATTCAGTACTTCATTGTCTACTTTAGTGGTGTTGCTTGCCATTTTTATCTTTGGCGGTACCTCTATCAAAGGTTTTGTATTCGCACTGTTGATCGGTATTATTGTCGGTACTTATTCTTCTCTGTTTGTAGCCACTCCGTTGTCCTACGAATTCAGAAAAAGATTCGGCAAAAAAGAAAAACCAGCAGTAGCCAAGAAATAAAACCAAGCATGTTGGTCAAAAAGGGGACTGTCCAATTAAGATAGTTTCTAAATAAAAGGGTGTGACAAAACTAAGCTGAACACTCTGAAAAGTTACAGATTGTAACTGATATATATAAAAGAGCCATATCAACTCTATTTTGAGTAATGATATGGCTTTTTTTTTATTGCTGACGAAGGGAGTCAGAGCATATACCCCCAAAAATTTAGGTTCGGGCATATTATAGAATGTTGATAATAATAGATAAAAATATAATTGTCTATCGATATCAGTAAAGATGGATAATGTGTCTGTAAACCTAAAAAAGGACCATCATCCAGATGTTTGTGGTCCTCTCAGCGACAAAGACAAACCTTGTGTCCAGTACATAGAGAAATGTCGTAACTAATTTTTATAAAACTATCTTTGGGAAATATGAATTAGAATACAACAGAATATATCCCTGGAAAGATTACCTGCTTTTACCCATAACCACCGAACATCGTTATTACAATGCTTATTTTGGAGAAAATATACGACATTTTTACGAAAATACTTACTATTGATCCCCAAAAGAAAATGCTGGTAAAAATGCTTTGTATACGCTCTCCCATATATCGCAATTACAGTTATATACCAAATTTTAGTCACCCCCTTCTCGATGTCAATCAAGATACACTCTTTTATTCTTTTCGGGCCGATACCTATATGGACTGACTTCTATCCCCCGGGAAATTGTATCATGTCAAAAAATGTCTGGTTCCCTTTTTACTTTTTTCCAATCGTATCTGCCAGAAGTGTGGAGTTTGTAACATTATATTTCCAATTCCTTTTTTAGCCACAATTTCATTACTGGATCAGGAATGACAACTTGGCGTTTTTCGATTTCTATAAGCTCTTTTTTGACCAATGCTCGTTTTACTATACTAACATTAGCCGATGAACCAAGCTGATATTTATGTATAATTTCTTGTGTGGTGAATTGACTATGAACACCATCAATAATCGCTCGCAAGAAATTCATCTGATAAGTAGTAAGGCTCTCGGTTTGCTTTTCAAACAATGGGGTATTTTGGTCTATAATATCTTGGTATGCAGCCTCAAAATCCTGCTCTGTAGCAGTTTTATCCGTATGAATCCATACCAACCATGCCAACTGCTGAACATAAGATGAG
>JAETOX010000271.1 GCA_021771575.1 Bacteroides sp.
ATGAAGAAAACCTTAATCACAGCGACTCTCTTTCTGGCCTGCTCCGGAGTTTTTGCCCAGGCACTCTACGAAAAAGACCTGCAGGAAATCCAGCGTAGTTTCAACAAAGATGCCTCTACGAAAGCCATTCAGAATGTACTGACGGCAGATAAAGACATCAGAGGAAATGCACTGAACCGTGACCTTCAAGGTAAAATCGACCATTATTTTAAATACCGGGCAGATGTAAAAGGCATCACCAATCAGTTGAGTTCCGGACGTTGCTGGATGTTCACCTCCATGAATGTTCTGCGGCCGTCGATCATGAAAAAGTATAACCTCAATCACTTTGATTTTTCACACAATTACCTGTATTTCTGGGATATATTCGAAAAATCGAATCTTTTCCTGGAGAATATTATCGCTACTGCGAAATTGCCGATGGACGACCGTACGGTTGTGGAATATTTCAAATCACCTGTCGGTGACGGTGGGGTGTGGAACCTGTATTATAATGCAGCCGAAAAATACGGTGTCGTTCCTCAGGAAGTGATGCCCGAAACGGCTCATTCCAATAACACCAGCCAAATGGTGAATATCATCAACGAAAAATTACGGCAAGGAGGGTATGAATTGCGCGAAATGGCTATGACCGGTAAAAAGGCAAAAGATTTGCAGGCTGCCAAAATGGCTAACCTGAAAGACGTATACCGGATTCTGGCTCTTTGCCTGGGAGAACCGCCACATGAATTTACCTGGCGCTATAAAGATAAAGACGGCCAAATCAAAGAACTGGCGAACTATACTCCACAACAGTTCTACAAAGAAATTACCCCGGCCGATTATAATCCGGAGAATTACATCATGATCATGAATGATCCGACCCGGGAATACTACAAAACGTATGAAATCCAGAATTACCGGAATACACACGAAGGGATCAACTGGATATATTTGAATCTGCCTAACGAAGATATCAAAGTTGCCGCTCTGGCTTCCATCAAGAATAACGAACCGATGTACGCATCGTGTGATGTGGGCAAACAGTTCAACCGGGAGGAAGGCATTCTTGATCCGGAAATGTACGACTATGAATCGTTGTTTGGCGTCAAACTGAACATGGACAAAAAAGCCCGTATCCTGACACGGCAAAGCGGTTCTGCCCATGCTATGACCTTGGTAGGATGTGACACCGACTCACAGGATCGTCCTGTAAAATGGGAATTCGAGAACAGCTGGGGAGCCAATAACGGACATAATGGTTACCTGACATTCACCGATAAATGGTTCGACGAATATATGTTCCGAATCGTTATCCATAAAAAATACCTGGACACCAAAGCAATTGAAGCATTGAAAGGGAAACCCGTACAATTGCCTGTTTGGGATTATATGTATTAAAACGGATGAAACGGATAAAACGGGTGAAACCGTTTTATCCGTTTCCTCTATAATTTATACACCAAAACCGTAGCATAAGCGGAAACTCCCTCTTCTCTCCCTTCAAACCCGAGCTGCTCGGTGGTAGTGGCTTTGATGGATAGGTCTTCGGGATCGAGGCCCAGGATTTCGGCCAGGCAGTAGCGCATATCGTCTATGAAAGGCCGGATTTTCGGACGTTGCAAACAGATGACACTATCGATATTACTAATGGCATAACCTTTGTTTTCGATCAGGTTTTTAGTTTTCTGTAAAAGAATTTTACTGTCGATCCCTTTGTAGGCGGGACAGGTATCGGGAAAATGCTGACCGATATCCCCCATGCCGGTAGCTCCCAATAAAGCATCACAAATAGCGTGGATCAATACATCTCCATCAGAGTGCGCAACACAACCTTTTTCATGGTCTATTTTTATGCCTCCTAAC
>JAETOX010000272.1 GCA_021771575.1 Bacteroides sp.
CTCGCTTTTCTTCTTGACCCAATTTGCATCTTTTTTACTGAGATTTCCGAGTTGAGCCGGGGTACGGCGGATGCCCCATTTCTGTCCCAAAATCCCATGATGTTCTATCATCTCTGACAAACGCGCTCACCTCCTTTACTCAAACGCATCTCTGTTCAGCTTATAGGCGATGTAAGCATCCATCATAGCCGCCACAGCATCAATCTTTTGGTCGCCCCGCTTTTTGTAAAGCTTTCGGTTCCCGTTAGTGTCTGTGATGGTAATGCAATTGCCCATACAGAAAGACATCAATTCTTCGTCAAATAAAAGCATCCGCTCCTCGGAAAGTTTCTTTAACTCTCCTAAAGGAACGGATTCTGTTTTTGCCCCCTGTATTACTTTCTCAATGCCAAACGGACCGTTTTCGGATGCCCATCTCTCAACAAACTCTTTGGCATTGTAAGGGTCATACCCGAAACAACGGACATCGTACCCACGTTCTACGATATGGTTATCCAGATCTTCATACACCTGCATCATATCCAAAACAGTGCCTTCCATGACAATCAAACTGCCTTCCAGTATGAACTGCTCATACTTACTGCGCATTGCAGACGGAAGTTTTCGAAACGTCAGGTCTGAAATATACGCTCTGGTTTTGATTCCAAATGTCCCGTTTGATAAAGGAAACATAAAGGTAAAATCACAGAAGTCATCGCCTCTTGATAAATCGCCGCCCATAGAACAAGGCATACCAGAAAAATCCCGCTTACGATATTTCAAAGTTTCTTCATAAGTAAAGTAATAGGTATAACCCTCCATTGGCAGACCAAACCGCTTCGCCAAAATATCATTCCTAGCTGCCGGCGCATTCTCGGCTCTTTCAACATCACGCTGGTATACTTCAAAAGTGACGGTTTTTCCGAGGTTAGGATTGGCTTTCAGCCATTTGTTAGGCTCTGAAATCTCGTCAATGGAATCGAGCTTATACCACCAAATGGAAGTATTGATTGCCGGGTATTCGCCCTTTAAGATTTTCATCAATTCCATTTTGATTGTATCGCCGCTGCCGTTTCGGACAGTTCCTTCAGAGCTGGTCGCAATGATAAGATAATCGTCAAGTTTTGAAGCGCCTTGCTCAATGGCTCCGACCACGTCTTCCCTTACGTCACCGGACAGCCATTCATCGATTGTTGATACTTTAGTCCTCAAGCCTTGAAGTTTATCGATAGACATCGGACGAACCTCTATCAGAGAACCCGTGAAAAAGTTTTCGATCCCCTTTTTGGTTGAGGCAAGCTTTACACGGTTCGCTTTGGAACCCGTGGTATTTTGTAAAGAACCTTCCGTAAGGAATCGAAATAGCGGGCCTTTGGCTCTTGTGATGGCTGTTTTTATTGGCTGTATTACTTCCTCCGCCTGTTTCATAGTCGGAGCAGTTGTTATCTGGTGAGTGGTAGAAGTGTCAATGTTTTCGAAATAGGATTGGATGCAGGAATCATACAAAGATTTGGCGGCTCCTCGCCCAACAATCAAATACTGTTTATTGATAAGCCGCTTCTTGATAGTTTTCACTACAAAAAGCCAGCCGGGACCATTCGGGTTCGGTTCCCACACTTCCCTCTCCTCGAAGTAGTACCAACCAAATATCTGCTCTCCCCAAAGTTTGAATGTGTCGAGCATAACAAGATTGGCGCCATCGGTTAAAGTAAGTTCCTCTTCGCAATTTGCAATCCACCCCTCACCCGGACGTACATCGTAATAAATCCCACGGTCTGCGATAAGTTCATCGATCCGGTTCATTTCCATCTCGATTTCACGGCAGACGGGTATTTCCCCACGAATTACGGCATCTCTAAACGCGC
>JAETOX010000273.1 GCA_021771575.1 Bacteroides sp.
ATAATGATTATAACCGTATCCCTCGTGCTTATGCGGTAGCATTTACTTCTTCATTAGACGGAGGTGTTGAAAAAGGATATATCGCTACTGGTGAAGGTAGTTATCGCCAGACTTGTTGGGAATATGATATCATAAAAGATCGTTGGGACGAAGTAACGGAATTACCCAATGCAATGGCTCCCCGTAGTCATGCTGTCGGTTTTAGCTTAAATGATTATGGTTATGTAGTTACAGGTGGATCTAACTTCACAACGCCTGGTGATATTTATTGCTGGAAATTTACTCCGGGAATAGATGAGGATGACGATAATGATTATGGAATCTAAATAGATAAGATATATATAAAAAAAGAAACCGACTAAAAATCACTTTTTAGTCGGTTTCTTTTTTTCTTGTTTGCCCTTCTCAGGTACAGAATGCTTGTCGGAGTTGCTCAACCCTATACCTGAAGACGGAATAGAAAGGAATGTATGATACAACTCAGAATAGGAACTACCCTCGTGCAGGATGAAATTTGCAGGAAGACGGGAGAAATTATATCATTATTTTTATTTACCTTTATCGCTTGAAACAAGAAACGTTACAGCGATCGATGAAGAAATATACCCTGTTTTTATGCTGGCTTTTGTGTACCGTGGGAGGTTATGCGCAGTGGAATACCAGTAATATGCTCCGGATGGGGCAGAATGCTATTTATTTTGACGATTATGTCAGTGCTATCGATAATTTCAATAATATTATCCGGGTAAAGCCTTATCTGTCGGAACCTTATTTTTTTCGGGGACTGGCCAAACTGAACCTGGACGATTATGAAGGTGCCATTCAGGATTACACTAAGGCCATCGAATTGAATCCGAATTATTTTCATGCTTATATGTACCGGGGGGTGGCCTGGCATCACCTGCGGAAATACGAAGAGGCGTTGAAGGATTATGACGAAGCGATTGCCCTGGATCCGACAGCGCCATACGTGTATGCCAACCGGGGAGTGACAGAAGCGGAGATCGGAGAATATGAAGCGGCCGAAAAGGATTATTCCAAGGCATTGCAAATCGATGAAAAATTGCTGGCCGCTTACCTCAACCGGGCGATTGTACGCGAGAAACTGGACAATTGGGAAGGGGCAATGGCCGATTGTAATTCGGCGATCCGGTTGAATATGTTTTCCGACGATGCCTTTGGGTTAAGAGGCTATTTGTGGTATCAGAAAAAAGATTATCACAATGCTATCGATGATTTCAACCGGGCCTTGAAAGCAAATCCCGAAAATATCCGGATCCTGATGAGCCGTGCGATGGTCTGGTATGAAATGAAAAAATATCCCGAGACGTTGGCCGATTACAACGAAGTGATTCGCATCGACAGTAATTACATTTATGCCTATTACAACCGGGCGATGTTAAGGACAGAACTGGGCGAAACCAATGCGGCTATCCGTGACCTTGACCGGGTTGTGGAGATGAATCCCGATAATATCCTCATCTACTTCAACCGGGGATTGCTGAAAATGGAGATTAGCGACTGGTACGGGGCATACGATGATTTCACCGAAAGTATCCGACTGTATCCCGATTTCGTGAAAGCCTACATTGCCCGTTCGGCAGTCAGCAACGAGTTGCAGGACATCAAAGAGTCGGACAAGGACCGTTATGTCGCGATGGAAATTATGGACCGTTATAAGAAGATGAAAGCTGGCGACCGGAATGCATTGGTCGATACAACGGCGAATTTCCAAAAGCTTATTGATATCAATGCCCGTCAGGATGAAGTCCGGGATGTCATCAATGGCCGGGTGCAGGATAAGAAAGTGATCGTCGAATTGCAGGAAGTATTCTATGTACA
>JAETOX010000274.1 GCA_021771575.1 Bacteroides sp.
AAGAAAGCTTTATCCCGGTTTCCCCGTTCGTACTGTGCTGCGTATTTTTTCAGTTGCGGCCGGGCTGCAAAGGCTTCCAAAGCCTGACGTCCTTCTGCTATAAATCTATCTTCGGGTCTCCCTCCCATAAAACGATATACCAACTCTCCGTTTCCATCGATAAAGAGGAAGGTCGGAAAACCCGTTACTTTAAATTTACTGGCTACCATTTTGCCGTCTTCATTGTTTTCGGCGTCTAATTGCAGGTTAAGAAAGTGGGCATTATAGAAGGTCCCTACTTCTGCTTTGGGAAATATTTCTTTAGCCATGTGTTTACAAGGTCCGCACCAGGAGGTATAGATATCAACAAACACCAACTTCTTTTGCTTTTTAGCCATTTTCAACACTTCAGCATAAGATTCATGCTGAAATTCGATTCCTTGTGAATAAACAGTCCAACTGATTATCAAAGCCAACAGCAACATCATCCATTTTTTCATATCCTTGTTATTTATTCCCCCACGTCAAGTGGGGGCTCTGAATATTTTTAATTTGTTTTTTTGTATTTACAATTACATCGACAGATTTTTGTAATAATCTGTTTCTACCGCATCATGCGGGCAATTGGCATTTTGCATGATGACGATATCCAATCCTAACACATCTTCCAGATAAGGAATCAAGGCAATAGCCCGTTCCAACATTTTAGGGAAATGTGCCCATATATAATCCATTTCCGTTTTCTCGGTCATGGTCAGGAAATTGATATAATCTGCGACATCCGTTTTCCGGTCGACGATCAAAACCGTCTCAGAACTCCAGCCATCGGATTTAGACCGGACATATCCGTATTTATGAAAAGTATATACCCCCGGAGAATATTTTTCGTCAGGGTCTTCTTCCCATGCATTGGTAAAAATAGCAGTAGCCTCCTTACCAGTTGTCGGATTTTTATACCTTAAATCGAAAAAGGCAGTAGGTTCCTCCGTTGCACCCAAATATAAACGTCCTACCAACAGACTGGAAAATTCTTTTTTCCAATTTGTCCAGTCTTCCTCTGTATATTCTTTCATTCTCTCGCCCAAATTAGGAATGATAAGCATATCTTCATTTTGCAAATAGGTGTTCACAACTTTATCCGAATTATAATCATAATCATTGCAGAGAGAATCACATAAAAACACCCTTACAAACCAATTCCGACGGATATAATCGCCATCCATACCGGCAAAGACCTCATTCTGAATGGCGTGGATCACCATTTTAACCAACTCTTTATTTTCTTCTTTCACAGGGGTATACCATTTATTGAAATATCCGCTCCAGTTGGTTACTTGAAAAGCATAGTCACCATAATCCCACAGGTAATATACCCCGCAATATTCCCATGTTTGATAAACCAATTCTTCCACAGAACCAGGTTCTCCTTTAGCTAAGCCGTATAAAGGACCGGCGAGTTGCGGATCGGGGTTCACATCTTCTGAACAGGCTCCCCACAGGAGCATCAGCGGTAACAAATAGAGGTTTATTATTTTCTTCATATCTTTCTTTCGGATTTGGTTATTTAGCTGTTATCGTTTCGCGGACATTATCCATACAAGCTTCGTTGTAATTTACTTCGGCATCCGGAATGCCCAATACATAATTCGGACTTCCCTGTCCTAACCCATAAGTTTCATAACTGTTCCAGGAATGATACCACCGATGTTCGATCCGGGGCATTCCTTGCCGGCGTAAATCCCAAAAACGCATCGCTTCCTCAAAACAGAATTCCCGACGACGTTCTGCGTGGATAAATTTCAGCAGATCTTCACTATTGCTGAAATCGGCCCCCTTTTTCTCAACATA
The DNA here is from genome assembly GCA_021771575.1 of Bacteroides sp. GTDB lineage: Bacteria > Bacteroidota > Bacteroidia > Bacteroidales > Marinifilaceae > Odoribacter. Next base: position 1,828 of record JAETOX010000274.1, read on the forward strand.
TACCTCAT
>JAETOX010000044.1 GCA_021771575.1 Bacteroides sp.
TACATTCCGGATATAAAACTCTCATAAAAAAAACACGTGTGTTTTACCCGAATTCATCAGTTATAATGAAGATATGAAAAAATCACATTTCTGCCAGAAAAAGCCAATCGATTGTTTTGTATCTCAAAAATAAACACTACTTTTGCACCACAATTTTCCTTAGGGGTACAATAAGTGGTCAAGAGCCCACCCCATGGTATTAACATTAAAAACAATAGAAAATGTACGCTATCGTTGAGATTGCAGGACAGCAATTTAAAGTAGAAAAAGACCGCAAGGTGTATGTTCACAGATTGGCAGCCGAAGAAGGTGCACAGGTAGAATTTGAAAATGTACTGCTGGTGGACAATGAAGGTCAGGTAAAAATCGGTACGCCGAAGGTAGAAGGCGCTAAAGTGACCGCAAAAGTACTGGCTCATGTAAAAGCCGACAAAGTGATTATCTTCAAAAAGAAAAGAAGAAAAACATTCGAACGCAAACGCGGACACCGTCAAAGCATGACTCAGATTCAGATCGAATCGATCAATGCTTAAACAGCGTAGCTTATTTATTTTGTAACTTCTAAATTATTTATACGATATGGCACATAAGAAAGGAGTCGGTAGTTCTAAGAACGGCCGTGAATCAGAAAGCAAACGATTAGGAGTAAAAATCTGGGGTGGACAATTTGCCAAAGCAGGTAATATTTTGGTACGCCAGAGAGGTACAGTACACAATCCGGGTGAAAATGTAGGTATGGGTAAAGACCACACTTTATTTGCCCTGGTAGATGGAACCGTTATTTTTCGCAAGAAAAAGAATAACAAATCGTTCGTTTCAGTGGAAGCTGTTGCAGAATAAACTGAAGAAATGGACAATATTATACTCCTGTATTCTGCTTGAATACAGGAGTTTTTTTTGTAATTTCGAGACCAAAATAAATTACGGTTTATGATTTACGGTTAAAGCTGCTTTTGTTCGGAACGAATCCGGGGCTTTAATCTGAAATTCAGAATCTAAAATCTTATTGTTATGTTGAATCTGAAATTTATACAGGAAAATAAAGAAACAGTTATCGAACGCCTGGGCGTTAAAAATTTCGATGCCCGTGAATCGGTAGAAAAAATTATAGCACTCGATAATCAACGGAAGGCGCTTCAGCAGGAAGCCGAAGCCAAACAGGCGCAGATGAATATCATCGCCAAACAGATCGGCCAGTTGATGCAGTCTGGAAACAAAGAAGAAGCAGAGAAAGCACGACTGGAAACTACAGAATTGAAGAATGCAATCGGAGAATTAAACAACCGCCGCAATGAAGTCGGTAAAGAGCTGAACGAAATCTTGTTGCGTTTACCGAATATGCCACACACCTCTGTCGCTCCCGGAAAATCAGAAGCAGATAATGAAATCGTAAAAATAGTCGATGTTATTCCTCAGAAACACACTGAAGACGTTCCCCATTGGGAGCTGGCCAAAAAATACGACTTGATCGATTTCGAAACGGGTGTGAAGATCACTGGTGCAGGCTTTCCACTGTATAAAGGTCTGGGAGCACGTCTTCAACGGGCATTGATCAATTTTTTCCTCGATGAAAATATCAAAGCCGGCTATCAGGAGGTACAACCTCCATTGATGGTCAATGCTGATTCCGGTTATGGAACAGGACAGCTACCCGATAAAGACGGTCAGATGTATTATGTCAATGAGGATAACCTCTACCTGATCCCGACGGCTGAAGTACCGGTAACCAACATTTACCGGGATATGATTGTCGAGGGCGAGAAACTACCGATCAAAAACACAGCTTATTCGGCTTGCTTCCGCCGGGAAGCCGGTTCTTACGGCAAAGATGTCAGAGGTCTGAACCGTTTGCATCAATTCGATAAGGTAGAAATCGTACAGATCACCCGTCCCGAAATTTCTTACGAAGCACTGGACGGCATGGTTAAACATGTAGAAAGTCTGCTGATCAAATTGGAGCTTCCTTACCGCATCGTCCGTTTATGTGGAGGCGATATCAGCTTCACCTCGGCATTAACCTACGATTTCGAAGTATATTCGAAAGCACAGGAAAAGTGGCTGGAAGTCAGCTCTGTTTCCAATTTCGAAGAATTCCAAGCCAATCGGCTGAAACTCCGTTTCAAAGATAAAGGAGATAAGAAGACCACCACTTGTCACACACTGAACGGAAGCTCTCTGGCCCTTCCCCGTATCGTTGCCGCCTTGTTAGAAAATAACCAATGCGCAGAGGGTATCCGTCTGCCGAAAGTATTGCAGGCATTTATGGGAACCGATATGATCCGATAAAAGCCCGGTTCGTTTATTCACTGCCCTGAAAAAGTAGTGAATAAACGGATCCATTATTCCCAGCACCGACCATCCGATCATGAAAACATGAGAATAATTTATAATACCAGTTTTATCATCGACGAAGAAATAGAAGAAGAATGGATAGCTTTTATTCGCCGTCATTATATGCAACCTTTGCAGGAAAATAAATTGTGCGAAGATATCATTTTTACCAAAGTTTCCATTGACCAGGCAGAAGGGAAAACCTACTCTTTACAAGTTGTCTTTAGCAGTGAAGAAAGGCAAAATTATTTTCTGCAAACCTGGTTGCCCACTATCGAAGAGCAAATCAGTAAGCAATTCAGTAACCGCTACCTCTATTTTAGCAGCGTACTCACCGAACTTTAAGATTATGGAAAAGCTGATTATGGGCATCGACCCCGGAACTAATTTTATGGGATATGCGATTATCCGGGTTTTCGGTAAAACGAAGAAACCAGAATTGGTTATATCGGGAGTGGTAGACATGATCAAAATCACTGATCCTTATCTAAAACTACAACGCATTTTCAAACGGACATTACAGGTGATCGACAGTTATCAACCGGATGAATTGGCCATTGAAGCTCAGTTTTTCGGAAAAAATGTCCAATCTATGCTGAAATTAGGCAGAGCCCAAGGTGTGGCCATTGCAGCAGCCCTGCAAAGGGATATTCCCATATTCGAGTATGCACCTAGAAAAATCAAAATGAGTGTGACAGGCTCCGGTACAGCCTCAAAAGAACAAATCGCCATTTTATTAAAAAAATTCATGACAATCAACACCAGTTCAGAAATGCTCGATGAAACGGATGCCATTGCCATCGCTTACTGTCATTACCTGCAAAGCTGCAATCCTTTGAATCAGGAAGGACATTCCTGCAAATCCTGGAATGAGTTCATCAAAAAAAATCCAGATAAGCTTATTTAGCTTTAGGATACCGATGTGTCCAATACTGAATAAAGGAAACAAAACGTCCTGACGAATGGGTCTGATATAATAAGCACAACAACCGGTATCCAATAATATTTTATTCCGGACATCTTCAGGCTCCGGAGGAAGCACGATCACCGGCACTAAATAAGATTTTAACCAATGAAGAATTTTAAAATCTGGCTTTAATAATCCGATATCGAGCAAAAGTAACTCAAAATTCCACCACTCCATTTTTTTAATTATATCCTCCTGTTTTTGCGCCCATTACAAATGAAAATCCTTTCCCAGAATCTTATTTATTAAAATATAATCTAATGACTTACAAGCAACAAGGATATTTTTCTCTTTCATATTATTTCTTATGTAGAACTAAAAATACGCTCTATTCCCTCTTTCGACACGCCTTCTGATACAGATATCCGAGAACCAAAGGACCAAATTATCAAGATGATGAAGGACCAGCTTACAGAGTGGAACCAGACGACCGGGACGGACCCCACAAGTACATGGACCAAAATAGAGAGAACGAAAAAAGCCGCATCCAAGATGAGATCATTCTTCGACAAGAAATACGGATTGGTTTAAGGTAGTATAAACACTACCGAACAATACGTATTTCCATTCTTCCATTCTTTTTCCTTTCCTTTTACTTTTGTAAATAGTTTAATGTGTCTCTATTAAAAAACTTTTGGATTATGACTACACTCTCAGACAGCCTTAAAGCGGACATCCATTTTATTGAAAGCATGAATAGCTGTATGAATTGTGGTGTATGTACAGCCATTTGTCCTTCTGCCGAATTTTACAATTACGATCCCCGGATCATCGTCGATACCGTTCAACGCAATGACGACGAAGTACTCGAAACGTTGCTGAAATCGGATACCATCTGGTATTGTGGAGAATGTATGTCGTGTAAGACCCGCTGTCCCCGGTGTAATACGCCCGGCGGTATCATCATGGCCTTACGCAAACTGTCCCAAGAAAAAGGCTGGTTTACGGAATCAGAAAAAGGAAGACAACAATTTGCACTGAAACGGGTGCTGGGAAATAACATCCTGGCATACGGCTATTGTGTAACACCCGATATTGTGAAACCGGAAATGCACCCTGAACAAGGTCCTATCTGGGAGTGGATTTACCATCACCGGGATGAAGTATACGAAAAGGTTCACTCCAATTATCACCGTTCTGGTGCCGGAGCCCTTCGGCAAGTGGACGATGAATCCCTAAACGAGCTAAGACAGATTTTCGAAGTAACCGGCGGCAACGAATTCATGGCAAAGATCGAGACCTACTCTATCCAAAAAGCTGAAGAAATGGGTATGGATAGCGAAAGTTATTTTCTGCATACCTATATGGATAATAACGGACAACACGGAGGGAAATAAGGTAAAAGCAAAACGATGAAACTGGAAGGAAAACAACAGATATGGAACGACTATCAGAAAGAGATAGCCAATGATCAGTATTATTACGCACGGAGTTGCATCCGGCAAACCTTTTTCCCCGGATCGGAATGGGCTTATCTGGATATTCTGGGAAATAAACTGGGCAAGACGGTGTTCGACGATCCGAAACATACCACCTGTACGGGAATCGGTTACCACTCTGATGTCGTTCCAGTAGAAACCATTATGACGGTAGTAGCCCGGCATTTTGCTTTGATGACAGAAGCAGGATTCGAAAATATGACTCCTTCATGTATCACATCTTTCGGTATTTATACCGAGATTTTACATACCTGGGAGCAACACCCGGAGATGGAAGAAAAAACACGCGAATTTTTATGGAAAGCTACCGGCCGGGAATTCCGGAAGCCCCGGAATCTGGCTCACACTTCAGACGTCATTTACAAATTCCGGAATGAGATCGCGGCTCAAAAAAAATACAGTTTGAAGGATATCCATACAGGACGGCCGTTACAGGTAGTCGACCACATCGGATGTCATTATGCTAAAATGTTTCCTGCCAAAGGAATCGGAGGAGCGGAATTCCCGGCCGTACTTTCGGGTATGGTAACAGCCTGGGGAGGCGAAAGCATCGATTACCCCGAACGCCGTCACTGCTGTGGTTTCGGTTTCCGAAATTATCTGGTACTTGCCAACCGCGGATTTTCAGTGGCCAATTCCAAAAAGAAATTTGAATCCATGCAACCATATGAACCGGATTTCATCATTACCAATTGCCCGGGCTGCGCAATGTTCCTGGATAAATGGCAATATACCATCAGTGAAATGGAAGGAATTACATACGGACATAATGGTTATGGAATTCCGGTACTGACTTACGAAGAAATGGCAGCTTTGGTATTGGGATACGATCCGTGGGAAATCGGCTTACAAATGCATCAAGTGAGTGTGGAACCTTTGCTGGATAAGATGGGAATTCCTTATGTTCCGGAAGCCAAATACAAAAATGCAAAAGGCGAAGATATGGGACATCCGGCATATCCTACCTATCTGAAAGTATATTAGAATATCGACGATAAGATTATGAGTGTTATCATTATAGGAGCAGGCCCTGCCGGATGTGAAGCAGCCTATCAACTGGCACAGGCAGGAGAAAAAGTAGAATTAATTGAACAAGAAGCTCAACCGGGCGGTAACCTGAATAACTGGTATCAATTATTTCCGGACCGGAAAAGCGCACAAGAGCTGAACCGACAGTTAATTCTACGTCTGGAACATCCCAATATCCGGTTACATCTGGGATGTATGCCGACCAAAATCGATCGACGGGAAGGTCGCTTCGAAGTACAACTCAACGATGGAGCCCTCCTGACAGGTCAAGCCTTGTTGATCGCCGGAGGTTTTCAGCTGTTCAATGCTCACAGGAAAGAGGAATATGGGTATGGGATATATGAAAATGTTATTACCTCGGTCGAACTGGAAAATTTTTTCACAAACCAGCGGATACAGACCTCTACAGGGCAACTCCCGAAACGGGTAGGGTTCATTCATTGCGTCGGTTCACGGGATGAAAAAACGTGTAATTTCCATTGTTCCAAACTTTGTTGTGTGACAGCAGTAAAACAAGCGATAGAGCTTCGCGAAATCCTTCCAGAAGCCGAAATTCTGTGTTTTTATATGGACATGCGGATGTTTGGACCGGGATATGAGGAAATGTACAGGGAGGCCCAAGAAAAATATCGAATCAAATTTGTCCGCGGCCGGCTATCCGAAGCTTCTGAAAATAAAGCAAAACAAGTGCTCATCAAGGCAGAGGATACCCTTATCGGGAAACCGTTGAAAATGACACTCGACCTCATGGTATTGATGGTCGGTATGGAACTTTCGGCAGGCAGCAGGCAATTAGCGGAAATGACCGGTATTGAAAAAGCAACCAATGGTTTCCTGCGGGTAAAAGATCCGCATTTTGCCACGAACGAAACCAATCAGAAAGGCATTTTCCTTGCTGGTAGTTGCTCTTCACCGATGAATCTGACCGACACCCTGACGGATGCACGATCGGCCGCACTGACCATTCGGGAATATTTAAAGCATATTGATTTATGATGAATTTCTGGGGATTTTCCATAGCAGAAGCCAGGGTTATCGATTATGATAAAAATGACAAATCTTTAGCCGAGATGTTGGCCGAAGAAATGCCGACCACCCGGTTGTGTATCGGTTGTGGCGGTTGCAGTGCGACGTGTACTGCCGGGAATCTGACGGAATTCAATATCCGCAAACTACAAATGCTGCTCAAACGGGGGGAAACGAAAGATCTCCGTGATCAATTACATAAATGTATGCTTTGCGGCAAATGTCTATTGGTATGTCCCCGAGGAGTAGATACACGCAAAATGATTCTCTTTTTGTTCAGGCAGCTGTCCGAGCAGGACCATAATTCTTAAATTTTAGTTGTAAGCCCATGTACTACGATCCTTTTGTTTTGCCTTTCACACTCGGTTTGAATATTTTACTGATCTACCTGATCATCAAATATGCCCGTTGGATACGTACTTTTTCCACCGAAGACAGGCAAACCATCAGACGGAATATATTCACTTTGAAAACGTGGAAAGCAGGTAAAGAAGTTTTTCTGGAAAGCCTTGTCCATCACAAGATTTTCCGCATCAATCCTTTTTTAGGTTATATGCACCTATGCTTCGGCCTGGGGTGGTTCCTGCTGATCGTCATAGGAAAAATCGAGTCGCTGGTTTATCACACCAGCATATTCAACCCACCGTATTTCGCTATCTTTTTCCGTTATTTTCATCCGGCCAAAGAGACTTTTCCAGGCAGTAATGTCTTTGCTTTCTTTATGGATCTCATTTTGTTGATGATTCTTTCGGGTCTTTTATTGGCCTGGCTAAAACGTCTTTATTCCAAAGCCCTCGGCTTAAAACGCACCACCCGTCACCGTCCTTTCGATCTGTTGATCCTGACAGTGTTGTGGCTGATCTTTCCTTTACGTTTTCTGGCTGAAAGCTTCACTAGCGGCTTGCGTGGAGGAGGTAGTTTTTTAACTCATACGGCAGGAGATTTTTTCAATTCTTTCTTGCCTATAGAACAACTCTCCTATCCTGCCTGGTGGGCTTATTCTTCTGCGCTGGGCCTCTTTTTTCTTTTGCTTCCCTTTTCCAGATATATGCATATTCCCACCGAAATCGTATATATTTTCCTGAAAAATTGGGAAGTGCGCCAAGGAAAACATTTTAGCGGAATCAGTCAATTTCAACTTTATTCGTGTTCAAGATGTGGCATTTGTATCGATCGTTGCCAACTAGGCAGTTCACTGGGAATGACAGACACTCAACCGGTATATTTTCTGAAAAAACTCCGTCATGGTAAAGAACATTCCATCTTGGTGGATAATTGTTTAATGTGTGGACGGTGTGAAGCAGCCTGCCCTGTCGATTTACGGCTCAACGCTCTTCGTTTGACCCAACGCCAAGAGGACATCCGCATCACCAAATCTACTTACGAATATATCCGTCCGGCAGCCGCTAAGACAACAGCTAAAGTGGCTTATTTTGCCGGTTGTATGGGACACCTCACGCCCGGTGTGATCCGCTCCATGCAATCCATCTTCCACAAAGCAGGGGTGGATTATACGTTTATAGACGAAGGAGGAAGCATCTGTTGTGGACGTCCGATGATGCTCTCTGGCAATCACCATACAGCAGCTATCATACAGGAGAAAAATAAAGCTTCCCTGGAAGCTTCGGGAGCAGAGCTACTGGTTACCTCCTGCCCCATCTGTTATAAAACCTTCAAGGAAGATTATCGGCTGGATATGCAAGTCCTGCATCACACGGAATACCTGGATATCCTTCTTCGGGAAGGAGCTCTTCATCCCCATTGCAGTGATATCACTACTGTCTTTCACAATCCCTGCGAGCTGGGCCGGGGGTGCCAGGTATACACCGCGCCAGAGCATATTCTACAGACTATCAGCCACCGGATAGCCACCGCTTACGAAGGGAAAGATGCTCTGTGCTGCGGAGGATCTCTGGCTAATCTCCACATCTCTCCCCAACAACGTCTCCAGCTCGCCGAAGATGCCCTGAATGCTTACGCAGCCTACCGGCCGGATGTGCTGGTGACAGCTTGTCCACTTTGCAAAAAGACATTTTCCCAACCCGGGTCTTCTCTCCCGGTGCAGGATATCGCCGAGCTGGTAGACGGGCAATGTTGAATAATCCGGTTTTATTCCGTATCTTTGGCTCCGATCTAATTTATCGATTATGCTTTGGAATCCAGAACAAAAAAATATCATTGATTCGTTTATAAAAGAGATTCAAACCATCGCTTGGTTCGAAAAAGCCGGAGAAGCTTCGGACACCTATTGGGTGATCGATACAATCTGGGAAGCTTGTGATACATACGGCCGCCCGATGCAGGAAGTCTGGGGACTCAATAGCGAAACCATCGAGCACAAAGCATTGAAAAAACTCACCGAGGAACAGCTAGATTCCATTTTCGAAACTGTCAGTCTCCAGATCGGCAATGAAGTTTATGAAGCCCTTTGTAACCTGGAAGACCGGATAGGAGAAGAAACAGGTATCGACCAGTCGGGCATTGAAGAAGAAATCCTGGACTTCATCAAACGAGATACAGCCTGGGCCTGTGTCGAAAGGCTACTGAACGAGAAAGGATTCTTCACGAAAGTATATGAGATCAATCGCTCAGGGCATTGGGCTTGCTCCTGGGTGGGTACATATCCACAAGGAAATTTTATTATTATGTAAAAAAAGTCAAAGGATCAAAAGGGACGGAAAAATCCGGACTTTCAACCCTTTTAACTTTTTTCAACCTTAAAGCAACATTCCGGCAGCTACTTCTGCGGCAACTTCAGCTGAACGCAGTTGTTCCAAAACAGTCAATCCGAATTTCACAGCAAAGCCTGGACCTTTACCAGTGATTACCTTTCCATCTACGACTACCCCATCTGCCACAACGTCAAAATCAGATAGATATTTTTCGAATCCAGGGTAACAGGTCACCCGAAGTTTTTCTGTTGTTTTCAACCGGCTTAATATCAGGGCCGGTGCAGCACAAATGGCAGCCACCATTTTTTTCCGGTCAAAATGTTGTTGCAACACCCTGATCAAGGGTTCACATTCACTTAACTTCTGAGCTCCCGGCATTCCTCCCGGAAAAATCAGACATACTGCTTCCTCTGCCTGGATTTGTTCTAAAGACAAATCAGTCTGAACCGTTACCTGATGGGCACCTGTCACCTGATGATCATCGGTAATCGACACAGTACGAACGTCGACACCTCCCCTACGGAGCACATCTACCACAGCAATAGCTTCTACTTCTTCGAATCCCTGAGCTAAAAAAAGATACGTTACACTCATAAGCCAATCGTTTTAATCTGTTTTTATTCTTTCCAAATTTACAAAAAAATTATTTTCCAACAATCTTAACTTTCTCCCCTCTCTTTAACGTATAATCCTAAAAAAACAAAATGAGAAATCGTACTTTCGCAATGATCAAACCTGACGCTGTAGCCTGTCAGTACAGCGGCCCAATTATCACTTGTATCGAAAAAGCAGGCTTCCGGATCATTGCCCAGAAAATGCTCCGTCTCCATATCTCGGATACAAATAAATTCTATGCCATACACAGCCAACGTCCTTTTTTCAGAAATCTGTCTCTTTTTATGACTTCCGGTCCGGTAATTGCCTTGGTGCTGGAAAAAGAAAATGCAGTAACCGACTTCAGAACCCTGATCGGGAATACCGATCCCCGGATAGCTTCACCGGGAAGCCTCCGGAAGATCTTCGGACAAAGTAAGACCCGAAACGCCATACATGGATCCGATAGTGACGAAAATGCCATCAAAGAAATTCATTTTTTCTTCAGCGAAAGGGAAATCATTCCGGAACCTTACCGCCTGCCGATACCGGAAACAGAAATCGACAGTTGAAAAACATGTGGTTCACTGCCCTGCCAAACCAATTGTCTACTCTAAAAATTTCATTTGCATTTGATTCCCTCATAAAGATAAATTTTAGGGATGTAGACAGATACCCCACAGTTGATACAGGGAATTAACTCCAAAGGCCTTTAGGCGTAAAAGATCTTTTTAACTCTTTTATGCCATTATAGTTTTAAAATTTTAAAGGCTCAAACAGCTTCTAACAATATCGTCCAAGAAGAAATTCTCCGTAAATTATATACCTTACCAGAATAACGACAGAAAATCGTATTAATGAGCCTGAAGGAGTTGAAAAATACAGGGCTTATAAATTTATAGGAAAACATTTAGGCATATACGACCAAGTGCTGTTCTCTTTTTTATTAACATAAGCAATAACAAGGAAATCTTCAATTTTGTTATTAGACAGGAATAATGCAAGCACAGAACTTATGGGTTTGTGTTGATAAAAAGAAAATCGCCGTAAATCATGTCTTTACAGAAAGTTTACGGCGTTAATTTCCCGTTTTTTACAAGGATTTTAAGATAAGGCGGTTTGCTCTGTCCACTACAGAAGTGTCCAAAGAGGCAAGATAAATGCGTGTAGTAGTTTCCGAGTCATGTCCCATCGCCTCGCTGATGGTGGCAATGGGGATATTTTTGCTTTTGGCAATACTCGCCCAACCGTGCCGGGCGACGTATGTTGTCAGTGGAATGACCAGCCCCAACCGTTTGCCGATTTTTTTCAAATTCCTATTTATCCGGTGTGCCTCACTCTTGTACTGCCGTATTTCATCTTTGTCGCAGCTTTTAATAACAGGCAGTAGGTAAGGCGTTCCAGAGGTGTCGTACTTGTCGATCAACTCTTGCATGGGCTTCTCCCATTTGATGAACAACTGTTGGTTGGTCTTGTGGCGACGGTAGGACAAAACACCGTTCTGCAGGTCTTTCTTTTTGAGGAATGCCATGTCGACAAATGACATCCCACGCGTATAAAAGGAGAACATAAAAACGTCTCTTGCATAATCCATTTCCGGATACAAACTCAAGTCGAGTCCCCGTATCTGGCGGATAACATTCAGAGGCACAGCACGCTTGACGGTCTTGTCGATTCCCGTATAAACGTGCTTGAACGGATTGCGTTGCAAGGTCAGTTCCTTTTCAATAGCCCGGTTATAGATCGCCCGGAGATTACGCATGTAAAAGGATATGCTATTCGGACAGATGCCGATTGATTTAAGGTATATTTCGTATGCTATCATCAAGTCGGAATCCACTTCGTCTAAAGGGATGTCCTGCTCGTTCCGAAATCTCGTGAAACTGTTCACAGCGGTTGTGTAGGTGTCTGCCGTACATCGTTTTCCAACCTGCCTCAACTGCCCAATGAGAGTACGTGCAAAGGATAAGAAACTGTGATCATCTATCGGAGAAAGATATTTTTTCACTACATCCTCTGCCGTATAAGCATTGTCTGAACGCTCGAGATACAAGATAATTCCTTTCAACCGTTTAGAGTCTTCCCGTATGGCGTTTTTTAATGAAACCAGATAGTGCCAGCGTATCTCCCCGATATCGGGAGGAAAAACGATTTCCTTACTTTCTGCATTCCATTCATGCAGATACAGTTTGTAGCCAGTGTGAATCTGTCTGACCACCCGATTGTGAATCACTTGATAGAATAATGTGCCCTCTTTCACTTTGGAAGAGGAGGCACGGAATTTCATTTTTACTGTCGCCATAAATATGTATATATATTGGATAACAGGGCGTCTGTATTGCCCTGAAAAAAGTCTACTAAAATAGAGAGTAAACTCATGTCAGAATTATCCACCTACATTCCTCGCCGCCATTTTCCGGCTTGAATGAAATTGTCAGCTATTCGTGATCGCCTGATCAATAAACTTGATTTTTCAGAAAGTTCCAGAGAAACACGCCCTCAGTTTTTCCCCGCAGAAGATTGATTGCGTAAATATAAATCGCGCATAATGTCGAAAGAAAGCTACAAACGCTTATCTTTACCCGTACATGCAGCCAAAGGTTTATTATCAATGATGAACAAGAAACGCCAGGAACCAGATGCTTATGCGATGAAGTGAAAAGAAAAAAGTATTTGTAGAAGCTTATAAGCTGATGCTCGAATTAACTAAAGAACATTTTCAGGTAGATGTAAAAAAATACGAGGAGATGCTATTAGCAGAATTAGTGAACGTCAAAAAGCACGGAAAGGAAAAGCAATGACAGAATATTTATGTAACGTATTGAGAAAACGGAAGTGCCGGTTCTTTCAAAGACTTAATTTATCATTCTGATCGGGGCAGACAATATTGTTCAACTTGGTATACCGGGATTTTGAAAAGATCTCCTTCCCAACAAACCTTATTGACACATCAACAACCTATGCTCATCAAGAAGCTTATAAACGGCCTGAGGAAAATTACTGGCTTCTATGCCTTCTTTCCAAAATCGATATTATCAAACGCTGTCTACCTGGCTTTAAAACTTCCGGTATACGCAGGGAATACCTGCAACCGAAACCATACTAAAACTAATACGGATGATCGAAATAACCCCCGAAAGTTTTCTCTTCTACTTATCGGGGGCTATTTCTTTCTGCTAAACCGGGAAGTGTTTATATTTAAAGCAAGTCACTGGCCAGATCCGCCAGCTTACTACGCTCCCCTTTTTCCAGATGAACATGTGCAAATATATCTTGTCCCTGCATTTTATCGAACAAATGGGATAAACCGTTGGATTTTTTATCAAGATAAGGCGAATCGATCTGATCGATATCCCCGGTGAATACCATTTTAGTACCTTCTCCGGCTCGGGTAATAATGGTTTTCACCTCATGAGGAGTTAGATTTTGTGCCTCATCCACAATGAAATATACATCCGATAAACTACGCCCGCGAATATAGGCCAAAGCCGAAATGACAAGCTTCTGGTCTTTCTGCAAGTCTTCAATCAGACGATTTTCTGCCCCGTGCAGGTTAAACCGACGTTTAATAAATCCCAGATTATCGAACAAAGGCTGCATATAAGGATCTACCTTATCGTTTACATCTCCAGGCAGGAATCCCAGATCCTTACTGGATAAAGCAACAATAGGGCGAGCCAGATAAATGAATTCATATTGTTTGTTCTGTTGCAAAGCTGAAGCCAAAGCCAGCAAAGTCTTACCAGTACCGGCCTTCCCGCTGATAGCGACCAACTGTATATCCGGGTTGAGCAAAGCATCTATAGCAAAAGCCTGTTCCGCATTTTTCGGATAAATACCAAAAACATTCGGTTTATCCACCCTCCGGACTACCCGTTTCAGGGGATCGTAACAAGCCAGCACTGAAGCATTGCCATTTTTCAGGACATAATAATTATTACCTTTGATTTCCTGTTTAGGAAAAACCTTCGCAACATCTACTCCGGCAGGATTTTTATAAATAGCATTGATTAATGCAACATCGAAAGCATCGACTTCCCTCACGCTCCGATTAATGGCAAAATCCAGATCCTCCACTTGATCGGTTTTATAATCCTCCGCCTCCAAATCCAACGAACGAGCCTTCATGCGCAGGTTCATATCCTTTGTTACCAAAATCACTTTCTTCCCTTTCATCTTCTCCTTCAGAAACTCTGTTACAGCTAGTATACGATGATCGGGGGTATCATCGCTGAAAGAACGCTTCATTTTTTCTGAAAATTCAACTCCAGGTTGTATAAATAATCGCCCTTTTCCTTTTCCCAGGGCTGCTCCTTTATGAAAAAAATCTTTATCTGAGATTTTATCAAGCTCCCGGGCAAATTCCCGGGCATGAAAATTGATCAGATCATTTCCTTTCTTAAACTTATCCAGTTCCTCCAGAACGACGATCGGAAGAACGATATCGTTATCCGCAAAATTATAAATGGAACGATAATCGTGCAGAATTACATTGGTATCCAACACGAATGTTTTGTTTTCCTTTGCAGCCATCGTATATAATTAAAAAATGATTAATGAATAAAACGGAACATTCTTCTCCAACGGATTTTATCCAGGAAAGAACGATCTTTGTCCAGAGACAACCAAATAAAGTAAGCTTTACCTACCACATGGTCTTCCGGAACAAAGCCCCAGTAACGGGAATCGGCCGAACGATGCCGGTTATCTCCCATCATCCAAAAGTAATCCATCTGAAAAACATATTCTGTTGCTGGCTGACCGTTAATATAAATCACAGAATCTTTCACCTGTAAATCGTTTTCTTCATAAGTACCGATAATCCGTTCATAAAGAGGCAAGGTTTTCATATTCAACTCCACCCGTTCTCCTTTTTTCGGAATATACAAAGGGCCGAAATTATCTACATTCCATTTGTATTGAAGCGAATCGAAGGGAAAAATATCCGGATTGGCACCATATTCCGTATAACGGCTGATCTCAACTACATTGGGAAATTTCTTCAATTTTTCCAACATTTCCAACGTCAATGGTAAGCGATATAGAGACCCGGAGATCATACCGATATCCTCCAATGCCATGCCGATATCCTGCAATTTCACCTTATTGATGGGAGTACCGTTGGTTTTCACATAATAATCGAATTGCAAATTTTCAGGGTTATCGGCCAGAGAACCGTTCACATATAGCTGTCCGTCTTTCATTTCCAGGATATCTCCTGGCATACCAACTCCCCTCTTGATATAATTTTCCCGCTTATCGACAGGACGAGAAATGATGTCCAAGGTTTCCCACATTCTTTTCCGGGCCAGTCTCTCCGCCTCTTTCTCAGACAAGTTAGGTCTTTCTTCCCTGTAGTTTCTGGCTCGTGCACGCAGCTGGCTATAATAATCCGGATTTTCGAATCCGACGACCACGGTATCTCCAGCTGGAAAATTAAAAACGATGATATCGTTCCGTTTAATCTTACCTGTACCGGCAATCCGTTTATATGGCCATTGGATCGCTTCGGAATAAGCTTTGGTATTCAAGGTAAAAGGAAGGGTATGGTGGGTAAAGGGAACGGCCAACGGGGTATTCGGAAGCTTAGGCCCATAGGCCACTTTACTTACGAACAAATAGTCACCCACCAACATACTTTTTTCCATGGAAGAAGTCGGAATGGTGTAAGCTTCGAAAAAAAACATCCGGATCAACGTAGCTGCAATGACTGCAAAAATCAATGCATCGATCCATTCAACCGTCTTGGTCTGCTTTTCGACTCCTTTTTTCTTCCAAAACGCCCAATGTACCTTTTGAGTAATATATACGTCAAAAATCACCGGAACCAGGATCAGGAGCCACCAACTTCCTACCCAGTAGGCCCAAAGCAAATAAATCAGAAGTACCAACCCGAACTTAAACCATTTATTTGTCAAAATATCTCTCATAAGGCTATCAATTTTCTAATATTAACGATCCAATGCAAGCAAATCATCCATACCGTATATCCCGGTTTTACCATTCAAGAACTCCGCTGCCAATACAGCTCCCTGGGCAAATCCTTCCCGGGATAAAGCCGAATGCCGGATTTCAATTTCATCTACTTCGGATTTATAGGTAACGGTATGAATTCCGGGCACTTCACCGATACGTCTGGCTGTAACAGGTACTACTCCTTCAGGCGCCTGATCTCCCTGATTCAGTTCCCAGGTATGATATCCCCCGAGATGATCCAGAATCCCCTCGGCAATGGTGATCGCGGTCCCACTGGGAGCATCCAGTTTATGAATATGATGAGTTTCTTCAATAAACACTTTATAATCGTTAAAACCGTTCATCAACTTTGCCAGGTGTTTATTCAACTCAAAAAAAATATTCACCCCTATACTAAAATTGGAGGCATAAAAGAAGCTTCCTCTACGCTCCCGGCAATAAGCCGCCACTTCTTCCCACTTTTCCAGCCAACCGGTTGTCCCCGATACCACAGGCACCCCATTGTCGAAACACCATTTATAATTCTCTACGGCCACGACAGGCATGGTAAATTCAATGGCGACCTCCGCTTTTTTTAATTGTTCCGGTGTAGTCTCCCTACGATTTTGTTCATCTACAATCAAAGTAATTTCATGCCCCCGATCTGTGGCCACTCGTTCGATCATCTTCCCCATCTTCCCATACCCCAACAAAGCTATACGCATAGTTTCAGTGTCTAAAGTTCAACGTATTTATATATAAAGCGAAAAGACTTTATAGGGTCAAAGTTAGCATTTATTCTTCAACCGACCTCATATCAAAAAGCAAAATCACCGATGTATGACTCATTTTGTCGTTCTTTTTGCAGATCTGTCCGAAAGCTTTGTTGTTTTTGCCTTAATTCCTTATTCAGTTGAAAACATCAAAAGCGTCAAAATGGTCAAAAAAGCCTGGACATTTTCGACGCTTTTGATGTTTTCGATTATAAAAAAAGGCTGCTTCACAGCAGCCTTTCTCAGGATATTTCGGATAATTAATTCGCAAATTCTTTTGCTTTTGCAACGACAGCTTTAAAAGCTTCGGGATGGTTCATTGCCAGGTCGGCCAGAACTTTACGGTTCATGTCAACCTCAGCTTTATGAATCAGACCCATAAATTTAGAATAAGACAAACCTTCTAATCTGACAGCTGCATTAATTCTCTGAATCCACAATGCTCTGAATTCTGATTTTTTCTTACGTCTGTCACGGAACGCATACGTCAAACCTTTTTCGTATGTGTTTTTAGCAACCGTCCAAACATTTTTTCTTGCACCAAAGTTACCTCTGGTCTCTCTTAAAACCTTTTTTCTACGTGCTCTTGAAGCAACGGCATTTTTAGCTCTTGGCATAATTTTCTTTTTTTTTCGAATGTCAGCGTTCCCCACTGCGGAGACACTTAAGGCATAACATTCCGGTTAATAAACTAATTTCTTTAAATCTTTTACATCACAAGCATTTTACGCACAGCGGCCAAATTGTGTCCGTCCACAGTCGTAGTATGCGTCAGATTTCTTTTTTGTTTGGTTGTTTTCTTGGTCAAAATATGACTTTTGAAAGCATGTTTTCTTTTGATCTTCCCCGTAGCGGTCAAAGTAAATCTCTTTTTCGCGCTACTCACAGTCTTCATCTTTGGCATCTTCTCTTAATTTAATTGTGTTTCAGAAAAATATAATTATTCGGCTCACGCCGTTATCCTGAGCTTGACGGAATCCCCCTCATCCTTTTTTTAGGAATAAAAAGCTTTACAGCCTCTTATTTTTTAGGTGCCAGCACCACGATCATCTTCTTTCCTTCTAACTTCGGGGCAGCTTCCACTTTACCGTAATCTTCCAATTCAGCAATAAAACGAGACAAAACATCAGCCCCCTGATCTTTAAACAGAATGGAACGCCCTTTGAAAAACACATAGGCCCGTACTTTCGCACCTTCCTGCAAAAACTCTTTTGCATGTTTCAATTTAAAATTGAAATCATGGTCGTCCGTTTGTGGCCCGAAACGAATTTCCTTAACGACAACTTTAACGCTTTTAGCTTTGATCTCTTTCTGTTTCTTTTTCAACTGATACAGAAATTTACTGTAATCGATGATCCGGCATACGGGTGGTTCTGCATTCGGAGAAATCTCCACCAGATCCAAACCAGCAGCCTCTGCCATCGCCAAAGCTTCACGTAAAGGGTATACTCCTGTTTCAATGTTTTCTCCGACAACCCTTACCTGAGCAGCCCGGATCGACTCATTAATTCTGTGTTGAGGTTCTCTGTTAACCTGATTTCTTGAGCCTCTGAATTCCATTCTCGTTGCTATATTAAATCCTCCTTAAGTTAGTTTATCAATAACTGTAAATGGTCTGTAACTGACTATTTACTTCATCATTTATCTTTTTGATAAAATCGTCGACAGCCATCGTTCCCATATCTCCTTGGCCTTGCCGACGCACCGAAACGGTATTTCCGTTCATCTCATTCTCCCCGACAATCAGCAAATACGGGATTTTTTTCAACTCATTGTCCCGGATTTTCCGTCCGATTTTTTCATTCCGGTCGTCTAAAACGGTGCGAATATCGGAATTATTTAATAAATCCGAAAGTTTTTGGGCATAATCGTTGTATTTTTCACTGATCGGCATTACAACGACCTGGTCGGGAGCCAGCCACAAGGGAAACTTTCCTCCGGTATGCTCAATCAGCACTGCGACAAAACGCTCCATACTTCCGAAAGGTGCGCGATGGATCATGACCGGCCGATGCTTCAGGTTGTCTGCTCCGGTATATTCCAGATCGAAACGCTCCGGTAAATTATAGTCCACCTGAATCGTCCCCAACTGCCATTTCCGCCCAATAGCGTCCTTGACCATAAAGTCGAGCTTCGGTCCGTAAAAAGCAGCTTCGCCCAATTCGACAGTTGTCTTGAGTCCTTTTTCATCAGCAGCTTCGATGATGGCCCGTTCTGCCTTTTCCCAATTTTCGTCGGTACCGATATATTTTTCGCGGTTATTCGGATCACGCAAAGAAACCTGAGCAGTAAAATCTTCAAAATTCAACGCCTTGAATATCGTAAAGATGATATCGATTACTTTTTTGAATTCTTCTTTCAACTGATCCGGTGTACAGAACAGGTGAGCATCGTCCTGCGTAAAGCCGCGCACCCGGGTTAATCCGTGCAACTCACCGCTCTGCTCGTAACGATATACTGTACCGAATTCTGCAAAACGCAATGGCAAATCTTTATAAGAACGCGGTTTAAACTTATATATTTCACAGTGGTGAGGACAGTTCATCGGTTTCAACATAAACTCTTCCCCTTCCTGCGGAGTTGTAATCACCTGGAAACTATCTTTTCCATATTTCTGATAGTGCCCGGAGGTTTTATACAGGTTCACATTTCCAATATGCGGCGTAATCACCTGCTGGTAACCGTATTTTTTCTGCACTTTTCTCAGGAAAGCTTCCAAACGATCACGCAACATGGCACCTTTGGGTAACCACATCGGCAAACCAGCTCCGACTGCCTGAGAAAAAGTGAATAACTCCATTTCCTTCCCGATCTTCCGATGATCTCGCTGTTTCGCTTCTTCCATCAATACCAACCATTCCTCCAGCATCTTCTGTTTCGGGAAAGTAATGCCATATATACGGGTCAACATCTTATTATGTTCGTTCCCTCTCCAATAAGCTCCGGCCAAACTGGTCAGTTTAATGGCCTTGATATAGGAAGTATCCGGCAAATGCGGCCCACGACACAGATCAGTAAAGGTTCCCTGACGATAATAGGTAATTTTACCATCTTCGAGATCCTGAATCAATTCCACTTTATAGGTTTCGTTGATCGAACCGAAATGCTCGAGAGCTTCCTGCTTACTGACATTAATCCTGCAGAATTCCTGTTTCTGACGGGCCAGTTCCAGCATTTTTTTCTCAATAGCTTCCAAATCTTTATCAGTCAGAACCACTCCTTCACCTGGATCTACATCATAGTAAAATCCATTTTCAATAGCAGGCCCTATCCCGAATTTCGTATCCGGATACAACTGTTGTAAGGCTTCGGCCATGAGATGAGCGGAAGAATGCCAGAAAGCATGCTTACCTTCTTCATCGTCCCAAGTAAATAACTTAATCTCAGCGTCCTCTACAATCGGACGGGTCAGATCCCAAATTTCTCCATTCACAGAAACCGACAACACCTCCTTTGCCAGCTTCGGACTAAGAGACTTAGCAATATCAAATCCGGTTATTCCAGACTCGAATTCTTTTATATTTCCATCTGGAAATTTAATCTTAATCATATTCTTTCTTTTTATTACTACGCTACGTACGCAGCTTATTTTTAATAAGGTGCAAAGATACAAATATAACTGAAAAGTAAAAAGCTTTTTTATTCCTGGTTATACAACTTATTGAATAAAATAGCTAGATTCATATAGATAGTAGTATTTTGAACCACGATATGAGAAGGAACCTTGATGCGAGCAGGTGTAAAATTCCAGATGGCTTTAATACCCCAAGCAACCATCAGATCGGCTACATTCTGTGCATATTCGGCAGGAACGGTAATGATCCCGATTACCACATTCCGCTCGGCAGCCATCGCGCGGAACTGATCGATATGATGGATTCCGATGTCGTTCACTTTGGTACCGATTTTATTTTTATCAATATCGAAAGCAGCTTCTATACGTAATCCGAAAGCTGACAACCCTTTGTCCTGTAGTAAAGCACTCCCTAACGATCCCGCTCCTACCAGAAAAGCACTGTCCATTCTGCTAAAACCCAAGAAATCTTCCAGAATCTGAACAAAACTATCCACTTCATAGCCGACCCTGGTTTTTCCCGATATTCCGGTATGGGATAAATCCTTCGTCACCTGAGTAGAGTCAATCTCC
>JAETOX010000275.1 GCA_021771575.1 Bacteroides sp.
GTTCGCAAGGACGCGAGGTTTTACGTTCTGTTTGGCGATAAACACAAGTACACCGACGGAACTTATTCAGGTGAAGCGGCGTTCACATGGAACGAACTCCGTTACCTCGACCCCTCCCGACCTCTCGACGGCGGTATGGATTTCGGTAATATGCTTTCTTTGGTTATCGGACAGGAGGACGGTAAATATTACCGTGTGCATAAAAATTTCTACGAGATACCTCCGGGCTGGATGCGTGAACTTGCCGACCAGTTTCTTGACTTTTTCGCCGATTACCCTACAAAGGTGCTAAACCTCTATTACGACCGTTCAGGTAATAACCTCCAGCGTCAGGGCGTTGACTATGCCCGGCAAATAAAAGAGGCTATCGAGAAGGACGGCGACGGGCGGCGTACCGGCTGGACTGTTAACCTTAAATCAAGAAAACAGTCCAACCTTCTGCATGACGCCGAATATAATTTCATGCACGAACTTATGCGCGGTGAAAATAAGAAATTGCCGCTTCTTCTGGTTGATGTGCTGAACTGTTCCGAAATGGTATCAAGTATCGAGGGAGCAAAAGCCGAGATAAAGTACCGGGGCCGTACCAAGATAGTGGCTAAGGTGAAGAAATCCGAGAAGCTGGAGGCGAAGAAATTGCCGAGGTTATCGACCAATTTTTCCGACGCTTTCAAGTACCTGATGATGCGCCGCCGTTGGTTGACAGCAACACGAGCCGCCGCCGATTCCAACACAGGAGCCGACGCAATGGCAGCGCAGTGGGTAGCCGACAAGTTCGACGGCTGACCGACCTACATACCGACTATTATCCGACCATGTTACCGCCCGACGACAGCACAGCCGCCGGGCGGTGTCGTGTGCGCCCTCTCATAACGCCGTAACGATTCAAAACCTCACATTTCACCCCCGGTAAGGGGTGGTAATTACTTTCGGCCGTCAGAGCGGGCCGCCCTACGGAGCGCGTCAAAAATTGCGTTTTTCGTTTCGGTCGCATTTAGTTGCTTGATATAGTGATGTTTGACGAAAAGTAGAGCAAAATTTTACGCTAAAAACCGCATTTTTTGTGTTGCAATCTCCAATTTTTCACCCTATTACCGTGAAAAATCCGTAAATTTGTGCTGTCAAACTCCCGAAAACCGGCGGAAGATATTCAAAATCTTACGCCAAAGATGAAATATTTAACTTTGTTGTTCGGACTTCTTCTGGTTAGTTGCTCTGGGAACGTTAAAACCACAGCGCCGGAAAACATAGGAGCTGCAGCCGACAATATTACAGAATCCATTACCGTCGAAAAATCCGATACCTTACCCCCGTTTGAGGTCGCAAAAAGAAAGGCCGGAGGGTTCGACGCATGGACAATAACCGAAAACAGGAACAAAATAGCTGATATTCCATGTGTGTTGGAATCATGTCCCGCCGGCATCTTCGACACTCCGGCTTCCAAGAAGATACAAGGGGAACCAGTGTCGGCGCGCGATGCAAC
This sequence comes from Bacteroides sp., assembly GCA_021771575.1. GTDB lineage: Bacteria > Bacteroidota > Bacteroidia > Bacteroidales > Marinifilaceae > Odoribacter. The sequence goes on from JAETOX010000275.1 coordinate 1,484, forward strand.
ATGGTCAGCAGCTCTCCGCGCTCTGAAAAATCTCGTTCCCAATCCTGATGCAAAGATAATTTTTGATTATTCCAAGTTGAACAGACAAATAAACAACGGGAAACAGTGTCTATTTGCTGGACCGATTCAGATCAAGAATGAAAACGGTAAATACGTTGAAGCTGAAATCAATCTTACCGTCACTCACTTTTGGGATGATTATCGACAGCCTTCCTCGTGGTATGTTACTGGAAATATTGTTTTTTGATTTTAGAAATTACACATTATAATGCGCCGGAGCCTACGGGTTTCGGCGTTGTTGTGTTAATATATTTTTCTTTTC
>JAETOX010000045.1 GCA_021771575.1 Bacteroides sp.
GAACGTTTTTCAGTAAAACAGAAAAGTCTGGCAAAAGGGTGAATAAAAAACCTTTTTTCTTTTACAAAAAATTAATTTTTTTAGGATTACCTTTTCCATTTTTTACGACACACAGCTAAAGAACTAGGTATCAATAAAAAAGAGAGGAGATAAAAATTTCGGATAGTGACTCTGTTATTTTTTTATCGTTTCTTCTATTTTTCCGACTAATTCACCTATTGAAAAAGGTAGCATTTCTACGGCCATCCAAACAACAATATTTTCCTGATTTACCAGATAAATTCGTGGAATAGTGTTTTTGGCAAAAAGGGAAAATATTTTTTTATCAGAATCCAGATAAAAAGGCATCGTAAAATTCTCCTCTTTCCAGTAAGTTTCTACTCTTGCAGCGGTCTCCGAGCGGGAAATCGGGATAAGTTGAAAATCAGAGTTTTCTTTTAATGTATTCCATATTTTTTCTATTTTAGGAAGTTCCCGTCGACAATCTTCACAGGCGGTAACAAAAAATACAAGCAAGGTGACTTTACCCAACAGATCACGGCTATGCAACTCTTCACCCGCGACATTTTCCACAGTGAATTCTGGTAATTTATCGTTTACTTCGATATAGTTTTCCCCTTCTTCCTGATCCTGAATACAAGAGCAAAATAGCAGAAAAAAAGCCAATAAAGGAATGAATTTTGCTTTCATTTTTGTCAACTTAAGGGATCACAAAAATAATGAATAACATTAAAATTTGAAAATAATACGAATTTCAGAGAACGGAGTTACAACGGCCGAATAATAGAAGGCCTATCTTCTCGTATGGCCTATAAAAACAATATACCTATCCACGGGAATGGGCACAAAAGTATCAAGTCAGGATGTTAATGGTAGGTGATGGTGCTGTTAATTTTTTACGACTACCAGCGTCACTATGCCGATGTTTGTTTCTGGATTAATTCCCCCCCCCTCCAACTTGCTAGCTTTAAGAAATGCCTTGAATGAACTTGGTTGTGAGTTCGATGATTTTCCAGAGGACGTGAAAAACGGTCAACAAAATATATCCACTTTCTTTAATCCAGACAGGAGTTTTGATGAATGTTACGAATAAAGTTACTCTGCCCCGAACACTGTAAACGATCAAACTTTCTCTTATGACGTGATAGCCTTTAACGATTTAATTAATAGTAAAATAAAGACTGAACGCCCTAAAGATTTATATGACGTAATAGAACTTAGGAAGATTCAAGAGCAGAGCAAGCAAGTAAGTACTTATATACATACAGCGCAGGCAACTCCACTTTTTTCTGACTGAGCAACTTTCTCCTTGTAAGCTTTGGTATTTATCAATGAAGTAAGGGGTGGTAGAAAATTTTTAAAATGTATATACCGACCAGAATTCTATATTTCTCCAGCATTCACCAATAAATTCATTTCAAATGGAAATCTGCCTTATTACAAAAAAGATAATAATAGATTAATTTATATTGTTAGTATGTTAACTCTTTATTTTATAAATCTCCAAGTATCACCTTTTTTATTCGGGAATAAGTATGAATTTTTGCCAAGAATCTTTTCCTTTGGGAATGCGAATGGGTATGCCCCATGGGGTATATTTTTATAAGTGGTAAATAAAATTCATTTGTGAATTGCTGCAATGTTTGAAATAGCCCAATAAATACGAGATAAGTTAATATATATTTCTTTTCCCATTGCTCAAAAGATAACCCCTCTAATGCTACAAATTCATCACTTTGAAACACTATCTTAAATTCCGGTTTAAACAAAGCGTCTAAAACCACGTAAAACCCCAGAAAAAAGAAAACCAGCTACTTTCGTAACTGGCTCTTTATCAGTCGGGGTGACAGGATTCGAACCTGCGACCCTCTGCTCCCAAAGCAGATGCGCTACCGGACTGCGCTACGCCCCGTTGTTGAATTCGGATGCAAAAGTAAGGGTTGTAATTCAAAAAAGCAAATGTTGAGGAATAAAAAAACAGCCATTTTTTAGGAATGACTGTTTTGCTATTGCCAAGGGTGGAAGATCGGGCTCGAACCGACGACCTTCGGAACCACAATCCGACGCTCTAACCTACTGAGCTACATCCACCATTTTTGCTATTGCGTTGCAAAGATAAGGAGAATCTGTAACTTTCCAAATAAAATTTCAAAAAAAATTCTATCGTGGTGGAATCTCGATATGTCCCTGCTCTATTTCATGAGCAGCATATTCCAGCTGCTCATACCATTCTACTCCATATTTTGTGATCAACGCTTCTTTCAGAAAAAGATACAATGGAATTCCCTTCTGCTCCCCAAGTTTACAAGCACAGCTGCAAATCTCCCATCGATTATAATTCAATGCTTCGAATCCTTCATACCGGGTAATCCGGATCGGGTAAAGAAAACAGGAGAGCGGCTTACGGAAAGTGCTTTTCCCTTCCTTCCAGGCTTTCTCAATAGCACACCAGCACATACCGTCCTCTTCAATGGCATAAGCACACTCCCGATTGTCGATCAAAGGAGTCACCAAATCTCCGTCACGATCCATGATAGAAAATCCTTGTGAGGCAACAGCTTCAACTCCGGCAGGCTTCATATACAGCTGGATACCTTCATAATTTTCGGCAATTCGCTTAGGCTCTTCCACATCCAAAGGTGCCCCGGAATCTCCTTCGATACAACATACACCCTTACAACGCGTGAGATCACAACAAAATTTTTTTTCAAAAATATCGAAACTCACCAATGCGTCTTCAATCTGAATCATAAGGACAAAATTACCTTTATTTATGCAATATTTATGATTTTATCAGACATTTGCCTGTCATCTCTGCCGGTTGTGCCACTCCCATAATATGTAAGATGGTAGGAGCCACATCGGCCAGTACACCGTTTTGCAAAGATTGTCCCAAACGCCCGGTGACCCAAATACAAGGAACAGGATTAAGAGAATGCGCTGTATTCGGTGTACCATCGGGATTTACGGCATTGTCGGCATTCCCATGATCAGCAATAATCAGGATATCATAACCGTTTGCCTGAGCAGCCGTAACCACTTTTTCTACACACTTATCTACTGTAGCTACAGCTTTCTGAATGGCTGTAAATACACCTGTATGCCCAACCATATCTCCGTTTGCGAAATTCAGGCAAACAAAGTCGGCAGACTTTCGGTTCAACTGTTCAACCAGCTTATCCGCCACTTCGGGAGCCGACATCTCTGGCTGTAAATCATAGGTAGCCACTTTGGGCGAAGGAACCAGAATCCGCTCTTCCCCTTCAAAGCAGGCTTCACGTCCACCATTGAAGAAGAAAGTGACATGGGCATATTTTTCTGTCTCGGCAATCCTCAATTGTTTCAATCCAGCTTTGCTTACTACCTCTCCTAAAGTATTTTCCACATTCTCTTTATTGAATAGAATATGCAATCCCTCGAAAGTAGCGTCGTATGGGGTCATACAACAATAATACAAAGGCATTGTTTTCATTCCCTGTTCCAGCATATCCCGCTGAGTCAAAGCGATAGTCAATTCTTTGGCCCGGTCATTGCGGTAGTTGAAAAAAATCACCATATCCCCGGATTCAATTACCCCTACCGGCCGGCCGTCACTTCCGATATGCACGATCGGTTTGATAAATTCATCAGTAATCCCTTCATCGTATGATTTTTGAATGCTGACTTCAACGTGCTGAGTGGGAATACCCTCTCCTTTTACAATTAAATCGTACGCTTCTTTAATTCGCTCCCAACGGTTATCCCGGTCCATCGCATAATAACGACCTACAACAGAAGCAATACGACCGGTGGATTTATCCATGTGTGCTTTCAGTTCTTTGATAAAGCCCAGGCCACTCTTCGGATCGGTATCCCGACCATCCATAAAACAGTGTACGAAAGTCTTTTCTATACCATATTCTTTGGATACATCACATAGTTTTTTCAAATGCTCCAAAGAACTATGTACTCCTCCATCAGAAACCAGTCCCATAAAATGAACTTGCTTCTTGTTGTCGCGAGCATAAGTGAAAGCTTTTACTATTTCGGGATTTTGCAGGATAGAATTTTCCCGGCAAGCTTTATTGATACGAACCAGATCCTGGTTTACCACCCGACCGGCTCCGATATTCAAGTGCCCCACTTCGGAATTTCCCATTTGTCCATCGGGCAAACCGACATTTTCACCACAAGTCAGCAATTCGGCATGCGGATATTTTTCCGTCAATGAATTTATAAAAGGAGTCGGTGTATTATAAATAGCATTTGTACTGTCCTGCTTGCCTATACCCCAACCATCCAAAATCATCAGCAATACTCTGTTCATATCTTAATGTTTTTTTAATTTTTTATTTATGTGAATGTGCAAAGGTAACTTTTTATCGCAACATACCCTTTATTTCCAGCTGTCTAGCCGAAGATTTTTTTACGGAAACGTTTTTATTAAAAAAATATAGTACTATGTATTGCATAATACCATGTTTATACATAGCTTTGTCCCGAAAATAAATATCTTAACGGCAATGAATATAGAAAACACACAAGCACAAATGCGCAAAGGCATACTCGAGTATTGCATTTTGCTGATAATTGCCCAGCAAGACGCATACGTCCAGGACATCATCAATAAACTGAAAGCTTCGAAAATGTTGGTGGTAGAAGGAACAATTTATCCTTTGCTGACCCGATTGAAAAATACAGGATTATTAGCCTACCGTTGGGAGGAATCAACACAAGGCCCCCCCCGAAAATATTACAATATCACCGAAAACGGACGTAAGGTATTACAGGAACTGGAAGCTTCGTGGAATGAGTTAACAGAGGCCATTTCCTCCCTAAAATCCCATACAAATCTGTAAATCAACCTAAAACTATTCAACATGAAATACTTATTTATATGAAAAAGACATATAACATCAATCTCAGCAATCAGGTTTTCTGTATCGACGAGGACGCCTGCCAGCAATTACAAGCTTACATCGAAACCCTCGAGAAACATTATCTGAATGAAGAAGACGGTAAAGAAATTATGGCCGATATCGAAAGCCGGATCGCCGAATTAATAACCGAATTTCTTCAGAAAAATCACAAAGAAGTGGTTTCGCAAGAGGACATCGATCGAGTGATCGGAATCATGGGTACTCCGGATGCCATTATCGAAGAGGACTCGGAAGCGGCATCAGACCAACCCGGTACCCGAAAATTGTACCGGGACATCAACAATAGTATCTTCGGAGGAGTAGCAGCCGGTATTGCCGCCTATTTTTCCATTTCCCCGGCCTGGATCCGGTTAGCTTTCGTCATTTTTTGTTTCTTTTACGGTGTGACCTTACTGGTATACCTGGTCCTCTGGATTATATTACCTAAGGCAGTAACTGCCAAACAGAAACTGGAAATGAAAGGCGAAAATATCAATGTATCGAATATTGAAAAGAATATCCGTAACACTTATAACGAAGTAAAAAAAAACACTGAATTCCAAAAATTCATTCAACAGGTGAAAAACTTTTTTACCTTAGTTTTCGATGCTATAGGGAAAATTTTTAAGAAGATATTCACCATTTTTGCAAGTCTATTTTCTGTAATCGGAATCCTGGGAGGAACCTTTTTGTTCCTCCTGATTTCCTGGTTGTTGTTTTTTCCCACTCATATTCCTTGGTTCAGTGATTATTGCACCTTGTATTATATTATCTCGCCTTCTACTTTTACCATACTGAAAATTATTCTTTTACTGACGATCAACATACCACTTTTAATTATTATTTACGCTTCGGCCCATTATCTTTTTCGTCTTAATTGGAGCAGAGCTTTTCTGTTAATCGCTGTCGGATGTTGGTTTCTGGCAGGGATTTCAGGCATTTTCATTGCCGTACAACAAAGTCTGAATTTCTCCGGTACACAAACCTCTACCCAAAATCATCTCCTTGTACCCCGGGACACCAGCACACATAAATATACATTGGCTATACAAGAACTCCCTTACTCCGACCGGTTTTCGGGATTATACCGTAATAGCGATTTTCTGAATATCATTGCTTTGGATTCCGTACCACCCAAACAAATTTACCTGAGTGCCCCGATATATATCGAGCAAGGGTATACCCCTTACCCAGAATTGAATATCCGGAAAAGTTCGTCCGGGTTACAAGCTTTTCATAACTACGGCAACCTGAACAACATCGATTATGAATGGCAGCAACAAGGAGATACACTACGACTTAATAATTATTTCCAGCTAAAAACTCCGATTTGGCGGGCACAAAAGGTAAAGCTCATCCTTACTCTACCCGAAAATGATACCTTAGTTATCCGTGGAAACTTAAAAAATATCCATCACCGTTTCGTAAAACGAGTCCCTGCTGCCAAGTTGAATCAATCCTGTACAGTAGTAATGAAGAACGGAAGCCCGGAACTTCTTCCGGAAAAACGTTGAATTACGAATTTCCCGACAAGATGCCTGTAGGAAGTGCGCTTTCGACAGGCACTTTTACATCAGCACAAAACCCGTATCCGAGCCGAAGCAGTCCATTTCAAATTCACCAGATCAGCCCCTTCGATGATGCACAATCCCTCTAATTGTTTCCCCTGATTTTGGTAGATTTCGTCTAAAACAGACAAAAGTTCCGCTCCATCATGAAAAAGAGAGGCAAAACGTTTCACATAGCCAGCAACAATTATACCTCCGTAAAATTCCAAGCCTTGAATTTCGCGAATTCCAATCCCAGGATCAGTGAGCATCCAAAAACCGGTTTCGCAATAACTAATATACGCATTCTTTATCAAACCGGCTTTCGGTAGATAAATATAATTTGCAGCAATTTCTCTCATAACTTATTACCTACGTATTGTATTTTTTAAACGCCGCTCTGTCTCCCGGGAAATATAAGGCCTGAATAAATAAGTTCCCCAAGCTTCTCCTCCCAGTTGTTTCAGATCGGCTTCTTTTTCTTTTTTTACAGGTTGTACCGGTCGTCCTTTCACTTTAGGCCAAGGTTTTACCGGGGGCAAAGTATCCATAAAAGTAATTACCAAACGCGAATACACCGAATCGACATACTGGGACCAATTATAGGAACGTTGCAGGGTATCGTAATTGACCGTAACATCTCTGACACGCAAAGTATCTTTACCGTCTTCCGAAAGGAAAAACGAAGCGATCCGCCTACGCCTGTCTTTGCTCAACGTATCGAAACGTACAGTAGTACTGAATTTGTATAAACCAGGAACGATACTGTCTACTGTCACCGACAATATACTGTCCAGACATAAAGTATCGGTCAGCGGGAAATAATTGACAGAATCCTTAGCTTTCAATTCGTTCAATACCTTATCGACTCCGGTTAACTGCCGGTTCAAGGTATCGATAATAACATCATACATCTTCGAAAACATAACCGTCTGAGCCGAATAATAATACATACAGCTATCAAAATCAGCACGGGTAATTCCGTATTTTTTAAATATATCGTTATAATAAGCATAGTTTTTCAGCTCATCATACCCACCCATACTTCGGTTCACTGCCAAGGTACCGTCTACACGATGCAGATCAATCAATAGCGAACGAAACTGATCCTTATCCAAAGGCACTTCCTGTTTCTTACAGGCCCAAAGTATCCCGACGAGCAATAAAATATACCATCCTTTCCCTATGTAGGTTCTCATAGATCCTTTTTTATCAATTGAAATAACTGAGAAGAAAAAATAAAATCATTCAAATATGGGTTATCGGTATGTGCGATCATCTCTTTACTCCCTTCCCATTCTTTACGCCCCTCATGAATAAACACGATCTTTTCTCCGATTTCGAACACCGAATTCATGTCGTGTGTATTGACTACTGTCGTCATCTGATATTCGTGTGTAATCTCACTAATCAGATTATCGATTACAATCGAAGTCAAAGGGTCGAGACCGGAATTGGGTTCATCGCAAAACAGAAACTTCGGTTGCATCACAATAGCCCGGGCTATAGCTACCCGCTTTTTCATTCCACCGCTGATTTCCGAAGGATAGAGTTGTTCCGCTTTTTTCAGATCTACCCGCTGCAGACAAAACATGGCCCTTTCTATCTTTTCTTTTTCCGAAAAATCGGTAAACAAATTCAGCGGAAACATTACATTTTCCAACACCGTTTGTGAATCGAACAGGGCCCCTCCCTGAAAAACCACCCCGATCTCTTCCCGCAATTTTTTCAATTGCTTCGTATTCATCTGCGTCAGATCCCGATCGCCATAATAAATATGTCCCTTATCCACCGAATGCAGGCCGATCAAGGATTTCAATAAAACCGTTTTTCCGGATCCACTCTTCCCGATAATCAGATTTACTTTACCGGCTTCAAAAGTAACATTGACATCCGACAGGACCGTTTTCTGATCAAAAGATTTATTCAATGCTTCTACCCGTATCATCACAGCATAATTTGAGTTAATACCAAGTTAGCCGTCAGAATAGCGATACTACTATCCACGACAGCTTTTGTTCCGGCGCTACCCACCTCCCTGGCTCCACCTTGTACGTAATAACCATAGAAAGCCGGAATGGAGGTAAAAATAAAAGCAAAAAACAAAGTCTTCACGATTGAATAAGTGACGTAATAAGGATTGAACGAAAAATGAAGTCCGTATATAAAATCCTCAAAGTTCACCACTCCACTGACCAGACCGGAAATAATCCCGCCCAGAATACCGATGAAAACACTGAAAATATACAAAATCGGATTGATGATGAAGGAAGCGATAACTTTCGGTCCCACTAAATAAGAGATCGAGTTCACCCCCATAGTCTCCAAGGCTTCTATTTGCTCGGTGATCCGCATACTCCCGATTTCGGACGCAATATTACTTCCTATTTTTCCGGCCAGAATCAGACTCACAATGGTCGACGAAAATTCTAGCAACATTGTCTCCCGGGTCAGATAACCGATGAGATAACGTGGTAGCAACGGACTCTGCATATTATAAGCTGTCTGCAAAGTTAACACCGCCCCGATAAAAAAAGAAATGATCACCACCAATACAATGGAATTCAACCCCAGTTTCTCAAATTCCTGTACCAATTCTTTCAGGTAGACACTTTTCTTCTCCGGACGGGAAAATGCTTTTTTGATAAATATGATATATAAACCCAGCTTATATAAAAATTTCATATTCCTGTCAGTTAAACAAGATCGGAAGACCCCATTATAATTCAACAGGTAAAAGTATAAATTATTCACCGAATTTACCTTAAAATATCCATAACATTTGAGGTAAAAATTGATAAAGTCGTAAAAAAAGTGAAGTTAGCCACCATTTTTAACAGCAATTTTCGTTCTCTATGAAAAAGTAGTATATTTGGTATCTATTAAAAAAGATGATCCATGAATCCAAATTCCTACTGTGTTATCATGGCCGGAGGGATCGGCAATCGTTTCTGGCCGGTCAGTAACCGCCGTTGCCCCAAGCAATTCTCAGATATTCTTCATTCCGGGAAAAGCTTTATCCGGCAGACTTACGAACGAATCGCCCAGATTTTTCCCAATCATCATATTTTCATTATTACAGGAGAGGAATATGAAGAGATCACCAGGAAACAGATTCCCGAAATTCCGGACAGCAATATTCTAAAAGAGCCGTATGTGCGCAATACGGCTACCTGCATTGCTTATGCCGCTTATAAAATCCGGGGTATCGATCCTCATGCCTACATGGTAACCCTTCCATCAGACCATTTTATCAGCAATGACAACGCTTATCTTCAGGATATCCAGACTGGTCTGTCATTCGTTGAAAAACAAGGCGGATTACTTACAATGGGTATTACGCCGACACGGGCAGAGACCGAATACGGTTACATTCAAGTGAAATCAAAAGACAACAGTCAGCATATCTCACAAGTGAAAACCTTTACCGAAAAACCCAATGCGGAATTAGCAAAAATGTTTTTCGACTCAGACGAATTTTTGTGGAATGCCGGAATTTTTATCTGGAGCGTACAAGATATCATCGAAGAATTCAAAACTCACATGTACGATTTACATGCTCTTTTCAACACCGAATGTAAACTGAATACCCCGGGAGAGGCCAATTTCATCAAAAGTGTTTACGGACAATGCCATAATGTCTCCATCGACGTCGGAATTATGGAAAAATCGCAGCATGTGTACGTTTTAAAAGGAAACTTCGGTTGGTCGGATGTCGGAACCTGGCATGCTTTTCATGCTCTCTGTGACAAAGACGAGCATAACAACGTTTCCAATTCGGGAAAAGTAGTATTGAATGATGCGAACGACTGTATCGTCAATGTCCCCCCCAGGAAAAATGTCATTGTGCAGGGAGTAGATAACCTGATCATTGCCGAAAAAGACAATTTTCTCATGATCTGCCACCGGAAAGACGAAGATAAGATTAAACGCTTCGAAAAATTTTTCCGTCACAAGAAATAGTCATTCTTCAGCAAACCCGAAAACTGGGAAAGTCCCGGTCATTTCGGAATTACTCCGTTTGTCTCCGGAAAAATATAGGATAGAAAATAAAAAAATATAAGGGAGAAATTTTAATCCGGTACTAGTGGATTGAATTTCCTCCCGTATGTTTTTTCAGAAACGTACGTATGTTTTTTCAGCAATATATGTACGAAATATTATAAACTCACTTTGATTTCCTCGATTCTTGCATTTTTAACACTCAATATTTTAAAAAGTATATGGTCGACTTCCACCGTATCTCCCTCCTGGGGAATGCTTTGGTTGAAGTAGAGCACCAATCCGGCTAGTGTTTCATATTCCTCCCGTTCCTCCAGTCCCAAGTGGTATTTTTCATTGAGGTAGTCCACTTCCAAGCGCCCAGAGAAAATATATTCACTCTCGGATATTTTCACCTCTTTCAAATTGAGATGGTCATGTTCGTCTTCTATTTCACCGAAAATCTCTTCCATGATATCCTCTATCGTAACGATTCCGGCAGTAATACCAAATTCATCAACTACCACCGCAATACTTTTTTGATCCCGGATAAAGAGATTCAAGAGATGCTGGGCCGACATGGTTTCCGGAACGATAATCGCTCTGCTCAATGCCTTGGCAATCGTTGGCGGATTATGGAAGAGAGCAGAAATATGCACGTAACCGATAATATCGTCTATGGTTTCTTTATAAATCAATATTCTGGATAAACCGGTCTGGATAAATAACGCTGTCAATTCCTGGATTGTACTGTCTATAGGCAAAGCCACTACATCCGGACGAGGAACGATACATTCCCGCAATTTGATTTCCGAAAAATCGAGCGCATTACGGAACAGCTTAATTTCGTGCATCTCTTCCTCTTCTTTCGAATCCACTTCCCCTTCTTCTATCAGATTATTCAGGTCTACCTTTCCAAACGCCCGGTTCGGTTCACGTTGGTCCAGTTTTTTTCCGGTAAATATGCGTAACAAGATACCGCCGAGCCATACCGAGAAATAAGAAAGCGGGAAAAAGATCAGATAGAAAATGAACACCGGTACGGAAAAGATTTTCAGAAACAGATTGGAACGCAGCCTGAAAACCGTTTTCGGCAGAAATTCCGCGACTACCAGAATAATCAATGTGGAAATCACCGTTTCAACCAGCAACTCCAAGCCTAGGGACAACTGCAAAACAGCCAACTTTTTAGCCAGGAAATCGGACATAAAAATACCGTAAATCACCATTACGACATTATTTCCGACCAATATTGTCGTAATGTACATTCCCGAATGAGAAACGAACAGGTCGATCAGAGCCTGAGAAATTCCTTTATTGGATTTATCTATTTCTATCCGCAACTTGTTAGAAGTCAGAAAAGCGATCTCCATACCCGAAAAAAAGGCAGACAGCAGGAGACATATCAATATCATCAATAAGGTCGTGGTCATTGGGGTTGTTTCTTTTCCACTTCGATATTACCTGTAATACTTAGAAACACTGGATGCTCCAGATTTTGGTCAGACACAAAACCATTATTCCCCTCGATAATCTGCCCTCCGGAAGTGAGCCGTACATAGCGATCAGAATAAATCTGCTCTTTTTTCATATCCCAATATAAAAGTTCAGTTTCCAGCTTTTTCCCCTCTGCATTAATAACGATCACTTCATTGCGAGCTTCCCACAGCATTTCTTCTTCCAGCTTTTTAGCATATTTGGACCGGATAGAACCGGCCATTTCCCCATCTTTATCATAGGAAATCACATATATTCCCTGGGGAAATTCTTCATATTTTTCTTTTTCCTTATTTATTTTCAGGTATTCAGGGGTTAATACCCGGTATTTAATCTTTGCGGAATCGGAATAAATCATTTCAAGATTATCCCCTGTCATTTCGGGTCTTCGTTCAGGCTGCACCAATTTATTCACATCCTGCAAATCGTTTTTACAAGCTAAAAGCATTACTATCCCTCCCAGAATAGTAATGCTTTTTATATAAGGTATACGTAGAAATACAATCATACCGTCAGGCTACCTATTTTCTGAAACGCGCTGTTGTGGTTTCATTAATCCAGTCGCCGATTTTAACAGTCGCACCATCGGTCACACTCCGAAAGAAAGCTTCGTCTTTATTCGGGAAGTGTGGTGAATAGGTAGAAATCAGTTTATTAGCTTCTTCTGCCACACTGGGATCTACTTGTTTCGCACGCTGGAATTTATCGACAGCAACCCAAAATACAGAAGCATGGTCAAAATCATCTTCACCGTAACTAGGACTGTAGCTGGCATAAGCTCTACCGATGAGCAGTAAGGCTGCGCCATTATTCGGGTTTATTTTCAGAGCTTCCAAAGCATTGGTTTTGGCTGCTGCATATTGTTTTTTAGCCAGTTTCAACTGAGCCATTCTCATATAATAATCGCCTTTCGCCGCATTATCATCCGACTTGGCAATGGCTTCTTTCAGATATCCTTCGGTTTTGTCGAAATCCTGACGTCTCAGGAACATAATAGCCAAACTATAGGCAGCATCGGCCGTAGGCTCAATTTTATAGAGTTGTTCGGCAACAGCAGCGAATAAAGGCAGATCGACACATTCGCTCCGGCGTAACAGAGAAGCGATCTCTTTCAGATTGGAAACATCTTCTTTATTAGCCTCGTATTTGGCACCCAATAATTTATTCAATGTTTCACAATCGGCCACTCCGGCATCGAAGAACATTGCATCCAGTTTTCCTTTCACATCCTGAAACATTTCCGGTTTCGATGCATTTTTGATTCCATTATCGGCATAATCGGAAAGTTTCATATACAGACCGATATATTCATCTTTAGTAATCATCTCTTTTTTCAACAACTCACCGGCAGCAAAAAACATGATCTGAGCAGTAATTGGATGAGTTTTCGCACCTTCTAATTCGAAAGATCTGGTCAGATAACCGTATGCTTCTTTCAAAGTAGCGTCGTCTTTTTTCCCGAAACGATATAAATCGGCACCTTTCTTTCCCAGAATATATCCCTCCGTGTATCTGTTATGATTTCCAAAATACTTAATTCGCTGATCATACACCATCATCAATGTATCAATATAAGCATGATTCTTGGTCTGCATAAACATATTGGTCATGATCTCTTCTCCCCGCACATAGGTCGTCATCTGAAATTTCGGAGCATTAAAAAACACATACCTCCACGCCGGCAACGCATCTTTATAATTCTTTTGCTTTACAAATTCAGTATAAATAGAAGCATTTTCAATCGTTTTCGCACTATCCAACCCGTATTTGGACTCCAGCGTCTGGGCCATGGCTGCCCCTCCCATAAAACAAATTCCAAATGCCAAAGCAACAATTTTTTTCATGATCTTATCTTTTTAATCCTGAGTTTTGGTTTCATTAGTTTGCTTTTTCAAGCTTTCCCTGCAAAAATATTACTAATTTTTGGAAATACACAGGCGAAACATTACATTTTATCACTTCATTAGTTTTTTTTAGAATATTTCAATATACGGTTCAGACCGATAAACCCTAATTCTTTACAAAATCTGACATCCGATATCAAATGTCCTACTAAAAAATGTGCATTTCCTCCAGTGAGGAGAACCCGTCCATCGGGATTTTCTGCTTTAAAGCACCTGATATAATTTTCTACTTCAAAAAGTATGCCAGTCATCACTCCGTTCCGGATAGCCTCTTCGGTAGTCCGGCCGATACCGCCATAATTTTCTACAGCAACAACATATGGCAATCGAGCTGTAAACTGATGTAATCCACGAAATCTCATTTCCTGACCCGGCGAAATATTACCTCCCAGAAAAACGCCTTTTGCATCCACATAATTGAAAGTAATGGCCGTACCGGAATCAATCACCAGCAAAGGATGAGCCGGTTCGAGATATATAGCTCCCACACACACAGCAATCCGGTCGAATCCCAAGGTATGGGGTGTCGTATAATCGATCACCAACGGAACGGGCATTTGCGGAGAAGCTTCCAGCCAGGTATCTGCTGATTTTTTCAAAAGCAAGCGTATTTCTTCTTCAATCCGACCGCTTCCGGATAGAAAAATATCCATTCGTTTCCCCTTTTCTTTCCATCTGCCGATATCTTCAAAAACGGAATCCAACCGATATTTTATCTCCACCAAACGATCCTCTTCAAAAAATGCATACTTCCCCCTCGTATTTCCCACATCAATAACCAAATTCATAATCTACTCTTCTTTTAACACAGCTTCCCACATTTTTTTCACATATCCTGACATTTTCATGATATTGGTGATTTCTGTGAAAACCAGGGACAATTTATTGTTTTTTTCACTCAAACGGCAAGGCAACACTTGTTGCTGCACAAATTTCAAAATAGCGGCAAACGTGGCCGACCGATAAAAAGGCGAACTCTGTTCTCCGACGAAATACATCATCATTTTGCCATTTTTCACCAGCAGTCGCTCGACACCCAACTCCATACACCACCGTCTCATCCGGACGATCTCCATCAACCCAGCCACCTGCAGAGGAATTTCTCCAAAGCGATCCTGCAACTCACGAGCAAACTTTTCCAAACCGGCTTCGTCCGGTACGTTATCCAGTTCCCGATACAAACGGATCCGCTCGCTAATATTTTCTACGTAGATATCCGGAATCAACACTTCAAAATCGGATTCGATCATACAATCGGCGACAAAAGCTTGTTTCTGCTCAGCCCCTATCTCCTTCATCTCTGGAAATTCCTCTTCCCGCAACTCCAACAGAGCTTCGTTGAGAATGCGTTGATATGTTTCGTATCCGATTTCTGCAATAAATCCGGATTGCTCAGCCCCCAGAATATTGCCAGCCCCCCGGATATCCAAATCCTGCATAGCGATGTTAAATCCGCTCCCTAAACCGCTGAAATCCTCAATGGCTTTCAAACGGCGCCGGGCATCAGGATTCACCATATCTAAAGGCGGAGTCAACAAATAACAAAAAGCCTTTTTATTCGACCTCCCGACACGTCCACGCAGCTGGTGCAAATCACTCAATCCGTAATTCTGAGCCTGATTGATAATCATAGTATTAGCATTCGGAATATCCAGTCCCGACTCAATAATGGTTGTTGCAATTAACACGTCGTAATCTCCCCGGACAAAATCGTGCATCACCTTTTCCAGTTCTTCCCCTTCCATCTGTCCGTGCGCCACACAGGTTTTCACCTGGGGTACCACTCTTTGCAGCATCCCCTGTATATCCCGGATCGTTTCCACCCGGTTGTGAATAAAGAACACTTGTCCGCTCCGGGCCATCTCATACAGAATTACTTCCTTGATCAGTTGTTCGTCAAAACGGTGTAATTCCGTTATAATGGGATAACGATTTGGCGGCGGAGTACGGATGATTGACATATCCCGGGCCCCCATCAGCGAAAATTGCAATGTCCGGGGAATCGGAGTGGCTGTCATAGTTAATGTATCTACATTCAATTTGAGTTTCTTGAGTTTTTCCTTCACCCCGACTCCGAATTTTTGCTCTTCATCGATGATCAGCAGCCCCAGATCCTTGAATTCCACATCTTTACTCGTAAGCCGGTGGGTACCAATAACAATATCAACTTTCCCATCTTTCAAGTCTTTCAGAATTTTTTTAATCTCGGTGCTTTTTTTCATCCTGCTGATATACTCTATCCGGCAAGGCATTCCTTCCAGACGCTCAGAAAAAGTATGATAATGCTGATAAGCGAGCACAGTGGTAGGCACCAGCACCGCGACCTGCTTGCTATCAGCCACCGCTTTGAAAGCCGCCCGGATAGCCACTTCGGTTTTTCCGAAACCTACGTCCCCACAAATCAGGCGATCCATCACCTGAGGCCTTTCCATATCCGCTTTTACCGATTCAATAGCCTTCATCTGATCAGGGGTTTCGTCATAGCGGAACGAAACCTCCATTTCTTCCTGCAAATAACTATCTTTCGAAAAAGCAAAAGCCGGTTCCTTTTTTCTACGGGCATACAACGAGATCAACTCCCGGGCAATATCTTTTACCCGCGATTTGGTCTTTTGCTTCAGGCGGTTCCAGGCATCCCCCCCCAATTTGTTCACCACCGGAGGAACACCGTCTTTTCCCTTATACTTTGAGATTTTATGCAAAGAATGCAAACCGACATATAGTTCGGAATTATTTTTATAAACCAGGCGGATAGCCTCCTGTTCTTTGCCGTCATTATTAATTTTCACCAATCCGCCAAAACGTCCAATTCCATGATCGATATGCACCACATAATCTCCGGGATGCAGATTTTGCAACTCACTTAAAGTTATGGATTCCCTTCCCTGTCGAAGGCGGGTAGTTTGCAAACGATATTTGTGATAACGATCGAAGATCTGGTGTTCGGTATATACACATATCTTCTCATTAGCATCGGAATAGCCTTCATGAATCACCCCTCCCAGCCAGGTAAATTCTATCGGATAACCTTTATCAGAAAAAATATCCCGGATACGTTGAATCTGCATTTCATTAGTAGAGCAGATGAACAATTGATAGTGGTTAGCTTGACGCGAATGCAAAGTCTCTGCCAGCAAATCGAAATGTTTATTGGTGGGCGGCTGAGGCTCACAAGCTACGTCCACCGTTTCGCCACGGAAATACAAGTCGGGGCCCCACTCCACTACCGGACATGTATCAATGTAATCCATCAGCTCCGTTTCTTTGCTGAGCAACTCTTCACCAGCCTCAACATGCAAAGTTTTCACCTTATCGTGCAAAAACATCCCGTTTTTGATCCACCAAACCGGTTTAACCGAAAAGTAATCAAACAAGTCCGTCAACCGGTAATCTCCGGATGCAGTCTTACCGCTCAAATCTGGAACTACGGAAACACTTTCAACCCGCTGATCGGATAACTGGGTTTCTATATCGAAAAAACGTATAGATTCCACTTCATCGCCAAAGAAATCAATCCGTACCGGTCGCTCTTCTGCAAAAGAATAAACATCCACAATACTTCCCCGAATTGAAAATTGTCCTGGTTCATAGACAAAATCATTCCGTTCGAATCCATATTCCATCAACAGGCTCTCCACAAAAGAAATAGACAAGGTATCTCCTTGCCGCACCATCATCGACATTTCTACCAATACCTTCCGGTCTACGACCCGTTCTGCCAAAGCTTCGGGATAAGTAATCAACGTATCGACAACACCATTACTGATATTATTCAGCACCTCGGTCCGTACCAACACCGAATCATGATCTTTCTCTTCTTCCTTGATCATTCGCCGGTAAGATGAAGGCAAAAAAGCAATTTGTTTTTCATCGGCAAATGCCAGCACATCATTATAAAAATAAGCTGCCTCTTCGCGATCATTCAATACCACCACCCTTAATCCGGGTCGACGCAAACGCATTGCTCCGATAATCAAAGGAGTAACAGAACCGGCATTGTTGATCAGCTTATATTTTCGTTCGCCGGAAGAAGTAAGCTTCCGGGTTAATTTATCAACAACTTTAGCAGTTTGATATTTTTGTAGTAATTCCTTTGTATCCAACTTCTTTATTCCATTTATCGATTGACAAAGGTATAAACTATTTGTTTTACTTCAATCCCTTGAACATTTTGTCTATACACTTTTTGTCTTGTTGCCAAAGTAAAGCAATTTCCCTGATAGTCTTTTTTGAATCATACATTCTTTGATTTTTAATTTTAAAACAGGGTAAAGCTAGCAGAATAAAAACAAATGCCGTTTTGAAACTTTGTCTTTTTAGCTTCAAAACGGCATCCGAAAAAATACCGGACTTTTAGAACGACACCATCAGTCGCATTTGCAGTTCGTTGAAATTCTTATCCATCGGGTGGTATACATTGTTCAGACGGCTATATTTGTATTCGCCCATCACCTTAATGTATTGATTCAGGGTATAATTCAACCCAACAGTAACAGCCTGCATTTTACCACCTCCGATACTGGTAGACACCGGAGGATAATCGGCAACGACACCTCCGGGATAAAACCGCTGTTTACCGATCAGGAAAAAATCTCCTTTATTGATATCATTCAGATTAACAATGCTATAGCGAGCCACCAATTCCAGAGAATTATTCTCGTTCATACCATCCAGTAATCCATACTCATCGTTATAGGTGTATCGGTTACCCATAATCAGCCAACCGGCTTCAACATAACCACCTTGGAATTTCGTACTGCGCAAAGGATTTCCGGCTTTCCACGATTCCAGTGTAGTCCAGCTCCATACGCCCCCTAACTGATTGGTAAAAAGCTCATTGTCGGGACGACTTTTATAAAGCCGCTTGTAAATATATTCCCCCCGGACAAAGAATTTATCCGTCTTAAACAATAATTCCGGACTGACATTCAGGATATTTCTAGCCCACTCTACATCGGCATTCAGAAATTTTGTCGTAGCATCCACATATGTTTCCATGGTCGATTCTACTTCCACTCCGGTTTCGAAAGCATCATCACTGATCACTTTTCCGGTATTGATGCGAGCATATCGTAATCCCAATCCGACATGCAGGGTCATATAATCATCGTTCACAAAACGATACACCCAACGTCCACTCAAGGTCACCCCCTGGAATCCACTGATCTGGTTGTTGTATCTATTCTCCGCAAAAATCCCCTGATCGGCCAATACATACTGGTTAAAAAATTTATAGGTAATTCCCAGGCTTCGGACAGGAGCCAGCGCATTGACTACTGCCGGACGAGAAATGAAGTGATAGTTATATAAACTGGTATTATACGCCATTGTCGAAGGTTCACAGAAATAACCAGCTTTCACACTTTGAATCCCACGGAAATTTTCTTTGAAATTATACTGAGCAAAAATATTTTTCTGCTTAAATATCCCTTTTGAAAAATCGAAATCGGCATAGAAATAAAATTGCTTGTATCTCAAAGATGTACGGATACGGGCATCCGTAATAGCAGCTCCCGATCTCATCGGAGTGTATTCGCTATGATAATAAGCAACATCCGTAAACAGACGGCCTCCGGCAGTGAATCGAAGTCCATTGTCGCGATTGACATATCTTAAAAGCGGATTGGCAACATCTTCCACCTGAGCCTGCACTTTCCCGGCACCCAAAAATACCGTAGCCAAAAGAACAGGAAATAATATTTGTTTTTTCATATCGTTTATTTTACCATGTTTTAAAATGACCGATCATTGTTCGATTTTCAGCCTTACTCCCGATCCTCTGCCAATAATCATTTATCCTCTGTCAATTATTCTCCGTATATCCTAACTTTTTCAACACCTCCCGGGCATCAACCAAGGTTTGGGAAGCCGGACTCTTACGCCAACCGTGTGTAATCATGTAGTTGATACTCATATCTGCATGATTCGTAAACAGTGCATCCAGATAAGGGGGATTGAACATTCCTTCAGTCACTCCGAAATTGTATTGTCCGAAATACTTAGCCATCTGGTCGTAAGTGTCGAATGTATAAGGATGATTCTTCATTTTGGCCCGGTGGATCAGGTAGTCCTGCCAAGGTTGATCCAATTCCGGATAATCATTAGGTGCTCCGGCAATACACGGTCCTATATAATGGGCTTTATATTTTACTCCCAAATTGATGAAAGAAGCATATCCCAACGGATCGTCGTATGTTAAATCAGTAGCACCTGTACCTTTCCACAATAGGAAACACATGGGCACTTTTCCCTGGAATACCTCTGAAATCCGTACCAGACTTTCCAAAGAGAAAGTTTGTAAGATCACTTTTCCATTCGTATTACCGATATTCACTGTACCATCGTTGATATAAAAAGGATTCGTTTCCGGTTCCGGTTTTTCGATAATATTCATATTCTGAATTTCGGTCAATACGTCATATACAATCTTTTCAAATCCTTTGGGATTCAACCAAGGTTCCTTGAATTCGATATAAATACCAGGAATATTTCTTTTTCCAGCTTCCCATACAGGATCGACTTCATACTGGAAGTCGTATTTCACAATATCTGCCGTACCACTTAAACTGGTAATCTTCTCACCTGTCCGTCCGACAATCGAATATTGCCGGGGCCTACCGGGTTGATTCCGGTTTCTCACCAACCGATAGCCTTTGGAGTACATGATCAGGTCTTCGAGGGTTGAGATATATTGCTTTTCTTTAGCCAACCCCGGCAAAGCCTCTTCCAGGTTCTCATTATTAAACCAGCTACCAGCATCGAGCATCAATAATTCTTCATAAGTGTAATAAGCCGGCAGATTAGGTACGA
>JAETOX010000276.1 GCA_021771575.1 Bacteroides sp.
TTCCGAGGA
Source organism: Bacteroides sp. (assembly GCA_021771575.1). Lineage (GTDB taxonomy): Bacteria > Bacteroidota > Bacteroidia > Bacteroidales > Marinifilaceae > Odoribacter. The sequence continues at coordinate 10 of JAETOX010000276.1, forward strand.
TATTTTTCAGGGGATTGAGGATTTTGGTTTTCCCGTTGAATTCCCGTAAAGCAATGGCGGCAGGAATACCGATAAAAGCAATACAAACTTGTCCGTAAAACGGTAAGCGTAGGGAAGAAGTGGCCAGTAATCCTCCGACAATACCAGCAAAAGCTTCTGAAAAATTGCCTACCATTGTTACTTTGCCTTCATACTTCAGATATTCCTCTTCACGGTCATAATGGAGCATCGTATCGTATAAAAGGGCGGAATCGGCTCCGGACACCAGGCTTTGGCCTATACCCAACAGAATTTCGGCAATGAAAAAAGCACCGAATGTGGCCGAAAAAGAATAACACATGTAACCACCGAAAGCAACGATACAGCCTGAAAGCAGGCAATTCCGGCGTCCCCAGGCATCGGCCATATAGCCGGTCGGGATATCCAGACTCACCAGTACGATGGAATATACGCTTTTCAGAAGAAAGATTTCTTTCAGTCCTAAACCGTTTTCTTCATAAAAAAGGACGATAATAGGCATAATCAAGGTAAACCATTTCGATACCTTGATCAGATAAAGAGCAACAATATTTTGTCTGAAGGTGCCCAATAGCAATTTTGATTTAGCCCCACAAAGGTAAGAAAATAATATGCCACTTTATCTATATCCAAAAAGGTAAATTGGTATGAAAATTGCACACAATTAAAGAAAATGTGCATTGTTCTTTTGAATTCTAATATTAATATGTATTTTTGTTTCAAATTACAACTAAAAAACAGTTAAAACAATGAAAATTGAAAAGATTAGCGATATTTACGAGGTATTGAAAAACTATACCCGTAAAAAGCGTTTGGTGGTGGCTTATGCTAATGACAGTCATTCTATTGAGGCTGTATATCAGGCTGTGAAAGCCGGTTTAGTCGAGGGAATTTTAGTGGGTGATTCCGAGGTAATTAAAAATGTTTGTCAGGAACAGGGATACGATGTTTCCTGCTTTAAAATTATACATGAGCCGAATGATGTGCGGGGGGCTCAGACTGCAGTGGAAATGATCCGGAACGGCGAAGCCGATGTCATTATGAAAGGACTTGTCAGTACCGATAAATACATGCGGGCCATATTGAATAAGGAGAAAGGGTTAGTGACTCCGAATACCACTCTGTCACATGTAACGGTAATGGAATGTCCGGCTTATCATAAATTATTGATCGTTAGTGATGCCGCTATTATTCCCTGTCCGGATTTGAATCAGAAAATGTCGATAATAAAATATGTTACGACTACTGCTAAAGCTTTGGGAGTGGAAAAACCGAAAGTGGCTTTGATCGCTCCGACCGAGCAGGTGCTTCCGAAAGTACAATCGACGGTAGATGCGGCCATTTTGTCCAAAATGGGAGAACGCGGACAAATTCCGGGCGTTATTATCGACGGTCCTATGGCTTTGGATGTTGCTGTAGATAAGGAAGCTGCTGAAATTAAGAAAATTCGTTCCGAAGTTGCCGGAGATGCAGATTGTCTGGTTTTCCCCAACTTGGAGTCCGGAAATGTATTTTATAAAACCAATACCAAATTAGGAGGTGCTAAAGTGGGTGCCGTATTGGTTGGTGCAAAAGTGCCCAGTGTGCTTTCTTCACGGGGTGATAGCGTTGAAACGAAATTAAATTCTATTGCTCTGGCTGCAATTTTGTCAGAATAATAAAAAAGTCGAAGAGGTCGAAAAGGTCAAAGAAGTTAAAAAGATAGGACTTTTTTGACGCTTTCGACCTCTATAATTTTTTGACTTTTTAATTCAA
>JAETOX010000277.1 GCA_021771575.1 Bacteroides sp.
CTTTTCGGCTGGGGAATAGGAATGTCGTTGCTTTTTACTTTATTGTACGGAGCTGGGGGAAAGAATTTTCTGGGACTCCTGACCAATGACTCCCAAGTGATTCAGATGGCCGGAAATAATTTTTATTGGGTGTTGGCCGTCCCTTTGGTGGGTTTTGCTGGTTTTTTGTGGGATGGCATTTTAATTGGTGCCACGGCAACCCGGCAAATGTTATGGGCCATTGTAGTTGCTGCTGCTGCTTTTTTCTTTATATTTTATGTTTTCTCAGGAGCTACCGATAACCATATCTTGTGGTTGGCTTTTTTGGTCTATCTGTTGTTGCGGGGCTTGATGATGACGGTATGGGGAAGAAAAATATTTACAGAAGAATATTTCAGAAAATTGAATAGTTATGGAACGTATTGAAATCATACAAGGGGATATTACCCATTTACAAGTAGATGCTATTGTAAATGCTGCCAATACTTCTCTATTGGGAGGTGGAGGGGTAGACGGGGCTATCCATCGGGCTGCCGGTCCCGAATTGTTGGAAGAATGCCGGAAATTGCATGGTTGCCCTGCGGGGGAAGCAAAAATCACCGCAGGGTATCGTTTGCCAGCGTGCCATGTGATTCATACTGTAGGGCCAGTATATCGGAACGGAAAACAGGGCGAGCCGGAGTTGCTGGCTTCCTGTTATCAGAACAGTCTTCGCCTGGCGGTCGAAAATAACCTGAAAACAATAGCCTTTCCTTGTATCAGCACCGGTGTATATCGTTACCCCCAAAGAGAAGCTGCGGCTATCGCCATACACGAAATAAGCCTTTTTCTGAAAAAAAATCCGGCATTTGAAAAAGTGATCATCGTTTGCTTCAGCCGGGACGATTACGATATCTATTTTTCGTTGCTGTCCTGTTAAATAGACTTTTTCCGTACGTGCCGGCTGCCGGTACGTACGATAAAGTAATTCACTAGAAGGATCCCCATCAGGCCGGCAAGAAAATAGCGCCAGCCAAAACTGTCCAGCAATAAGCCAGTTGCAGATCCCAGAACACTAGACCCCAAGTAGTAGGCTAATAGATAAATCGAAATGGTTACCGACCGTTTCGCCACATGGTAATCGCTGACTATTCGATTGCACAAAACGTGTACGACAAAAAAATTAAAAGTAAAAACCGCTAACCCCAGAGTGACGACAAAAAAATGAGGGATATATAGTAGCGGAATACTGGCCGCCGAGAGCAGGAGCACTGTTTGTATCACTTTAAAATGATTGAATTTTCGGGTAAGCCAGGCAGTGGCGATAGAACCGAAAACTCCGAAAATATACATCAGGTAAATATAATGAATATAATAAGGAGCAAAATGAAAAGGGGCTTTAATCAGGTAAAATCCCATATAATTATACAAACTGACAAACACGCCCAGAATTAGTCCTCCTGTCACATAAAAGGGTATCAAAGCTTTTGAAGTGATTAATTTCAGGTTTGCGGTGATCAGGGATTTGAAATTTTCTTTTCGGGGAATAAAATTACGGGAACGTGGACTGAAAATCATAAATAAGGCAGCAAAAAATGCACAAATCAAACCGATACTCACCGAAGCGGTCCGCCACGAAAAGACTTCTCCGATCCAGGAAGAAATCACCCGTCCACCCATACCTCCCAAAGCATTTCCTGCGATGTATAACCCCATAATTTTACCCTTATTGTGTTGGGATACTTCTTCCGAAATATAGGCCATGGATACTGAGGTGGCTCCGGAAAGCAGAAAGCCTTTAGCTGCACTCAACACAATTAA
>JAETOX010000046.1 GCA_021771575.1 Bacteroides sp.
CATTTGCACTGATGGAAGATCAGCAAAATTTCTATATTTATCAGTTCTACTGCAATATCTCTTCTTGGAATCCCAATGATATGCCCAAGAAAAGAGCCGGTTATACAATTGATAAGTCGAAAGCAACCGGTTTAAAGAGCGGATTGCTTTATGCCTTTGCTTCTAGGCGTTCTTTGTTTTTGTATGCTGATGGACAAATATTGCATGCATACGACTATGCAAATAATATTCATTACGAGAAAGATCTGGGCGATCAGATTACATTTATCAAATTTGATCCTTATGGAAATTATTTCGATGAATTAATGGTAGGGACCTACAATACGGCAGAGAAGGGGATTGTAACGCGCTATCTGCTGGGTTCTGATCTGGATTCGTTTGAACTGGAACCTCTGAAAGGTTGTCGCTGGGACGGTTTGGTAAAAGTGAAGGATATTGATTACCGGAAATAGTTTGAGACCATATCTATGAATAAAAAAGTAATCATATGGATGGCCGGGATCCTGCTGTTGCCTTTGTGGATATGTGCTCAAGGTGTGAATTTCAGGACGCTTTCTTACGCAGAAGCGATAAAGCTTGCTGTGAAAGAAAAAAAAATGATTTTCATTGATTTTTATACGACATGGTGCGGACCTTGTAAGCAGATGGCAAAAGAGGTTTTCCCGCAACAGGAAGTAGGAGCATATTTCAACCGTACTTTTATCTCCCTCCAATTCGATGCAGAACAGGAAGAAGGTATGGAATTGGCAAAGAAATATGCAGTGAGGGCTTTTCCTACGTTTGTGGTGTTGAGTTCGGATGGTACGGAGGTATTCAGGACCTCCGGCTACCGTCCGGCAGGTGAGTTTGTGGAGAAAATCTGCAAAGGAATTGACCCGGAATGCTCGCCTGCCGGACTGACCCGGCGTTATGAAAAAGGCGAACGTACTCCTCAATTGGTCAATGATTATGCCATGTTATTGTTGGAGCAAGGGAAAACGGAGGAGGGATCGGGGGTGATCAATGATTATTTTAATCGCTTATCTGTCCGGAAAAAAGTAAAACCGGAAAACTTTTTTCTATATGAACGCTATACTCTGAATTTTGATGATCCCAAGGCCCGTTATCTGTTTGAAAACAAAAAACAATTTGTTAAGACCAACGGGGAAGAGGCTGTGAATAAATTGTTGTATGCCTGGTTGCGTATGCGGTTGATTCCCTATTTCTCGTTAAGAAATCCTGAACCTGTCACAGCAGAGGGGTTGCAAAAACTGAAAGCAGATGTCGAACGGGTAAAGCTTACCCATACCCGTGCGATGCCGGATTTATTGGCTATAGCTGATGTTCGGATAGGAGGGAATATTCGGGAGTATCTGGAAATGTGTAAAGAAAAATTCCCTGTTCTGGAAGAGCAGGACCGTTTTGTGATTCTGTTGGATCTGGATTTAGTGAATACCGAACCTCAGGAGGTCAAACAATTGGCAGTCGACTTATTACGCGGTAGTATGCAGTTTGCCGACAAATTCCATCAGCATATTCTGCGAATGAAGATGCTGGCGCTGGAAGGGAAAAAAGATTTTACTTTACAGGCGGAGATTGATGCTGTAGAGAAGGGAAAAGTGATCCTCATGGGATGGACGCCTCAGGGAATGGTGCAGGATACTTTTGATTTTACTGATCATCGGATTAAATTGGATATTGCTGCCCGGGATACCTCCCGGTTGACGCTGAAGCTGTTGTGTGAAGAACTGGCTTGTCTGGCTCCCCGCTTGGGCACCTATTATCCGAATGTCAATCTGATGGTGGTACCTGGGGAATATGCTGTTATGAAAATCAGGGCTGAAAAAGGAAAAGTACCGGAAGTCGATTGGGTTAGGGGAGGAACTGTGGTGCATGATTACTGGCGTTTGTATTACCAACAGGCAAAGCCGGCAGAAGTAGTTTACCGGCAATTGGTGATGACCAATATTATGCAGGGGGGAGATATCCGTAATTATAAAGAAGAATTTGATGCTTATATGCAGGCCAACAAACAAACCATAATGGCGTTTATACGAGAAAATCCCCAAAGTTATATCAGTTTGGTGAATGTATTGGAATATTACGATTGGTTTGATGAAAATGAGGCCGAACAGATATATAATCAATTTCCCCGGGAATTACAGAACACGGCCTATGGAAAAATGCTCCAACGGAAATTGGATGCCGGCCGTCCTTATCGTTCGGGTTCCATAGCACCTGATTTTGTTAAGAAGGATATGGACGGTAAAGAGGTTTCTTTGGAGGGACTGAAAGGTAAATATGTCTTACTCGATTTTTGGGGAAGTTGGTGCGGACCTTGCCGTGAGTCCCATCCCCATTTGAAGGAATTGCATGAAAAATATGGCAAGAAAGTGGTCTTTGTCAATGTGGCCGTTGAAAATGTGAGAGATCTGGAACAGGCAAGAAAATTGTGGAAACAGGCAGTAAAAGAAGATGATATGACCTGGACCCAAATATTGAACAATGAGGGTAAAAAAGAGTATGATTTGCCGAAATTGTATCATATTACTTCTTTTCCGACTAAGATTCTGATCGATCCGGAGGGGAAAGTGATTGCCCGCTTTGTTGGTGCAATGGCTGACCCTGAAGAATTTCTTAAAGCTTTATAAAGGGAAGAAATGGGGGCTGTCTACATTTGTAGACGGCCCCATATTGTCGGATGTTGTGACCATCCGATGACAGACTGTTTTTATGGAACGATATGAAGAAATTTTTTCACTTGTTCCATTTCTGGCATGGTTTGGGAAAAGATCCCGAATGTCGTTTTAACTCCCAGATCGATAACATTACCTTTATTTAAAACGAATAGCATAGCCGAGGTTATAATATAAGTTTTTGCCGTAGGGCGTGTAGTCGTTCTGGATGATATCGAACAGGAACAGGAGGTTTATACTGCCGGGACCTACGGGAAGGGTAAAGCCGCCGCCAGCAAGAAAAGTGGGGACCAAGCGTCCTGATACCTGGTCATCGTTATGTTTTCCCCAACGGCTCATCAATTCGGGTTGAAATTGAAAGGTCAGATAAGGAAAAGGATTGATGCGGGCGAAGAGGTTGATTCCGGCATAATTCATTTTTTCGGTGATGTGTTTTTTCGAAGAATAATAGTAAATATAGTTAATACCTCCTCCGACATCGAAATAAGGATTTTGGCTATAACTGACTTGTGGGACAATATTGATTGTAGTTTGATCACCGAAAGCCATACCGAAAGCACCTTTAAAGTACCATTTACCCTGGCGTGGCCCTACATCTTTGATCTGGATTGCAGAGCCACGGGGAGTGAATGATGTGGTTTGCCGAAGCTGTTTTGTTTTGATAATAGTATCCTGATGTATTCCCTTCCTGATGACCGTTTGGGCATATAGGCCGGAGGAAAACAAAAAAACCAACATGAAAGTCAAAACAGTTTTCATATTATCATTTTCTTTTGATGAATTAAACTTTATCTTTCATTTCCATGGAGAATCTCTTGATGATAGTTGTTTTTGCAGGATCCTCGAAATGAAGGAGCTGTATCGCTTTTTTTGTTTAAACGATGTAAGCCCGGGAAAGTTCATCGATAAAAAAATAGGTGTATATTTGAAGTACCATTACTACAAAAATTCTTTATATTGATGAGGTGCGCTACCTTGATTAGCTATATTGAATAGCAGTTTGCCCTCTTTGTTGAAACATGAAGCCTACTGTTGTGTATTGTCCCGCATGAAAATGTATTCTTCTGTCAAGAGTGGATAAACGATGCCTAGTAAATGATTATCGGTGGTTTCTAAAGGAATCAATTCGGTTGCGCAGAATAATCCTTATAAGTGAGGGAAGGCAAATGATCGAGATCTATAGTTATTTTAGGCAAAACAGCTTGGGTCTTGGATGAATGAGATGAACAGCCGACTCCAAGCAAACTATAAAGTAAAAAGAATAAGGTTAGCATTTTCATGGGACAAAAAAAAGGAAGTTAAACATAGTCTAACTTCCTGATTTTTAGCGTACCCAGGGCGGGAATCGAACCCGCACGTCTGTTGAGGACACTGGATTTTGAGTCCAGCGCGTCTACCAATTCCGCCACCTGGGCAAAGAACTCAGGTGCAAAGGTAGATATTTTCTGAAAACTACCAAACGAATTACTCGATTTTTTTGTATCTTTTTTCGAACTCCTTCGTATACAAGGCATATTCTTAATGTTCAATACTCATATTTTCTCGAATTTCCTCATCGGTCCGGTAATCGATGGGGAAATTTTTTATCTCAGAGGCAACAGATGCAAGGAAAAGAAAGTTGTACATTTCTAAGCGTTGTTTACTTTTGTAGGGAATTAGAAATTTATGAAGAAAATATATTTTGTTGTATTATCGATTGAGCTGCCGAACCTGAACCATTTTGCCACACAAGGAGTTTCCGGAGGAGTAGTCACCAATTGGATGTACGGGTGGATAAAAGTTTTTTCTTCCGGAAATGGTTGCTGGTGTTATATGCCGATATTCAGAATGTTTACAACTGCAAGGCCTTAGGGCCGGACGATCTGGTTCCTGTGGAAAATGCCGACAGCTCTTACCGTAAAGATCCTGAACGTGACGGGTATTACGTGATGCACCGGGTGAAGAATGAACTGGGGGGGGCGATTTTGCCTTCGGTTGGGATCATGGTGGATTTCTGATTTTCATCACCACTGGTCTTTGGGCTTTTCCGGCTTTTATGCTAACTTTGACTATTGAAAAAATTGTAACCTTGAAAAATATGGAGATAAAAAATGTTGTATTCGATTTAGGAGGCGTTGTCGTCGATTGGAATCCCGAGCGTTTGATGCAGGAGTATCCCGGAGATCCGGAAATGCCTGTGACTTTATTTAAAAACGGGTTTTTCCGGCAATGTTGGCCCGAATACGACCGGGGGATGGTGGATCAGGTGCAGATTGTGCGCCAGATGAGTGCGTTTGCAGAGCGCCATTATGCCGAATGTTGGGATTTTGTAGAGTTTGTCAAACACTCTCTTCGGGATATTCCGGAAACGGTACAGTTGATTCGGGAATTGGCGGAGCGTGGGTACCGGTTGTTCTGTTTGTCGAATATGTCCTCTGAATTTTACGATTACCTCAGGGAACGGGAAGTGTTCCGGTATTTCGAGGGACAAATCATTTCTGCTCGGGAAAAAGTCATCAAACCGGAGGAAGCCATTTACCGGCTGTTGCTGGAGCGTTATGATTTGCAACCGGAGGAGACCCTGTTTATCGACGACCTGGAAAAAAATGTCGAAGCAGCACATTGTCTAGGGATTCAAACCGTCCATTTTGCAGATAAGGCAAAGGGAATGCATGAGATCAGGGAACGTTTGAGGCGTTGAAATTATCCTGTTCCCTTTATCCCGGATCGAACCTTCCGGTAATACCGGATGCAAAGCAGTGTACCGGTCAGGGTGAGGCCTACCGGGTAACCGATCCAGATGCCTTGGATTCCCCAGCCGAAGGTAAAACCACAGATATAGCATACCGGTAGGGCAATGAGAAAATAGCCGATGAAAGAGATGACGGCCATAGAGATAACATCTCCGATACCCCGGAGGGAGTTTGCATAGGTGATTTGCAGGGCATCTCCGAATTGATAGGCCAGCAGAATATACACCAGACTTGTCACCACTCCGACAACTTCCGGAGAATCGGTAAAGAGATAGCCGATCCAGTTACGTGAGAACAAAAAGACCGAACAGGCTAGGAGCACCAGACAGAGGATCAGATGAAAACCGGCCATGGTGGTCCGTTGCACATTCAATAGTTCTCCCCGGCCGAAATAGTTACTCACCCGCACCGAAATGGCAGCTCCCACACCGTAATAAATCATAAAGCCTAAAGTGGAGACGGCAACCATGATTTGATGAGCAGCCAGGGCAATGCTTCCTAACCAACCGATCATAATTCCGGTGAGACTGAATAAAGCGGTCTCCAGACCCATTTGAAGACCTACCATCCACCCCATTTTGTTGAGCGAAAGAATATCGGTGAAATTATATCGGCTACGCTTATAGCCCACCAAGTATCGTCGATACCGGATATGCCGGTAGAATAAAACGGCAAAAGCGACGAACATAACGATACGGGCTGTCAGGGTGGAAATACCTGCTCCGACGACACCTAATGCCGGCAACCCCAGTTTTCCGTAAATCAATATGTAATTCCCCGCTATATTCAATAGATTTGCTGAGATCATAATGTACATCGGTGTTTTGGTATCGGTGATGCCGTCCGAGAATTGCTTGAAAGAATTGAATAACATCACAAACATCAGCGAAGCTAGCTGAAGCAAAAAATAGGGACGGATCAAAGGCAGGAGCTCTTCAGGCTGCCCCATTTTATCGACATTCCACCATACGATAGTCATGATGAAGGTCAGGAAAAGCCCTACCAGAAAATTGACCAGTAAGCTGTTCCGTAAAAGTTGGCCGACACGGAATTTGTCATAACGGCCGAAAAACTGGCCGACAAGAGGGGTGAGTCCGTATGAGAAACCTAAACCGAAAAGAATAGGGATATTGAAAACACTGTTCACAAAAGAAGCGGCTGCCAGGTCGAGGGTGTCATAACGCCCTACCATCATATTGTCTGCCAGGCCCACCACCACAATACCGATCTGTCCGACAACAATCGGGATGCCCAGACGGATCAGTGCTTTGTAATGTCCTTTATATTTTTCAAACATCTTATCATTTTTTTTGAAGCGGCAAAGGTACAAAGTTTTAGCTTTTGCTTTTTGCCTTATTAGTTTTTTTGTACCTTGCAATCGTTATGAATGAAAAGAGCAATATGATGAGAAAACTATTTACTACGATTGTATTTGTCTGTGCCTGGACAGTTGCGGTATGGGCCGGAAACGGAATATTGGAAAAATTACAACAAATTCCGCAGATCAGCGGTATCCAGGAGTTGAAAGTGGAACCTTTCCGGGAATACTATCAGTTTTGGTTCGAACAACCGGTCGATCATTCTGACCCTGCCAAAGGAACATTTAAACAAAAAGTACTGCTGGGACACAAGGCATATAATGCTCCGGTGATTGTAGAGCTGGAAGGATATAACATTTGGTCGCAAAATGAAGGGGAACTGTCGAATCTCTTGAAAGGTAATCAGCTGACTATTGAACATCGTTTTTTCGATCAAAGCGTACCGGCAGGAGGAATTCCTTGGGAACACCTGACGATCAAACAGGCTGCCGACGATCAGCACGAAATTATTCAGACTATCAAACAAAACATATATCCTGCTTCGAAATGGGTGTCTACCGGAATCAGTAAGGGAGGGCAGACCACTATTTTCCACCGTTATTTTTATCCGGAAGACGTGGAGGTAAGTGTGCCATATGTGGCTCCCTTGAATCTGGAATATGTAGATCCCCGTTTAGCTAAATTCCTTGATCGGCTGGGAACAGCGAAAAGTTCTGTAAAATCGCTTTTTGCTTGGGATGACTTAAACGCCTGCCATTGGGTGATCCGGGATTTCCAGTTGTTGTGTTTTCAGCATTTGGATGTCTTGGTGCCGATGCTCGAAGAACTGGCACAGGACAAAGGATATACTTACCAAACGGTAGGAGGAGTAGAAAGGGCTTTGCAGCTGATGATTCTGGAATATCCCTTTGCTTTCTGGCAATGGGGAGCGAGTTGTGCGGAAATTCCCGGTCAGGATAATCCGGACTGGGACGAAATTTTTGACTATTTGGTCCGGGTCTCTTCTCCCGATTTTTTCGAAGATAAATACATTATCCGGATGCAACCGTTTTTTTATGCGGCCTTGACGGAGATCGGAATGTACGACTACAAAATCAAACCGTTCAAGAAATTTTTACCGAAGGACGACAAAGACATCGATTTTTCTTTTACTATGCCGGAAGGAGTCGAAAAGAAACCATTTAACGATGCGCAGATGAAAGCCATCAATAAATGGTTACAGACCGACGCTGAAAAGATCTTGTTCGTATATGGTGGAAGCGATCCCTGGTATGCAACGGGTGTAGATTTGAAAAATAACGAAAAATGCCGTAAATATGTCAGAGGAGATATGAGCCATGCTTGCCGGATTAAGGATTTCGATCCTGTGTCGAAAGAAGATCTGATCGATACCCTGAACGGTTGGTTGACAGAGGATGAATAAATATATACAAAGATGATCGGTTTAGAAACGGTACGTTTAGACGATGAAGAGCAGGCACTGGTGATTGTCGATCAGACACAGTTGCCGGGGCGGGAGGTATATTTGCATTTGCGGACGCCGGAGGAAATCCGGGAGGCGATTTATCACCTTAAAGTTCGGGGGGCTCCTGCCATCGGGGTGGCTGCTGCTTATGGGCTGGCTTTATGTGCTAGGCGGATTACTGCAGAGAAATTCGGGGAATTCTATCCTGCTTTTTGCCGCTTGAAAGAGTTGCTCGCTTCTTCCCGACCTACGGCTGTCAATTTATTCACCGCTTTGAACCGCATGGATGATTGCGTACAGCGGTTCCAACAGGAAAAAGTCGAAAAGATCAAGCACCACTTACGTGAGGAAGCCGAGGCTATCCGCAACGAAGATGCGGCGGCTTGCCGCCGTATCGGTGAATGGGGGCTCTCGCTGCTGAAACCCGGTATGGGGTTACTGACACATTGTAATGCCGGCCACCTGGCAGTATCGGAATACGGAACTGCCTTGGCTCCTGTTTATTTGGGGCAGGAAAGAGGATATCACTTTCAGGTTTTTGCCGATGAGACGCGGCCTCTTTTACAGGGCGCCCGTTTGACGGCTTTCGAATTACAGAAAGCCGGGGTGGAGGTGACACTGATTTGTGATAATATGGCATCGGCCGTTATGAAACAAGGCAAGGTGCAGGCGGTGCTGGTGGGATGTGACCGGATCGCTGCCAATGGAGATGTTGCAAATAAAATCGGGACATCGGGAGTTGCGGTGTTGGCTAAATATTACGGTATTCCTTTTTATGTACTGGGACCTGTTTCCACCATCGATTTTGCTTGCCCGGACGCCCTGCATATTCCCATAGAAGAGCGAAGTCCCGAAGAGGTCACGGAAAAATGGTATACCCGTCGGATGGCTCCCGAAGGAATAAATGTATATAACCCTGCTTTCGATGTAACCGACCATTCACTCATCACGGCCATCGTTACCGAAAAGGGTATTTGTTATCCTCCTTTCGACCGTTCACTTCAGCTCGTCTGTAGCCGGCAGTAGCTTATTTCGCTTTCAGTTCTTCGCTGATGATTTCAGTGGCTCCGAGTTGACTATTCACGTAAGTCAGCGCTTTTTGTCCGGCTGTTCTGGTAATGGCCGGCGACTGGATCAGGCTGTTCAGGATTTCTTTTAGCTCGTTGCCGTTCTGAATGCTAAAGCCTCCGCCTTCCTGAAGTAAAGACACGGCCTCTTTGAATTTTTGGTATTTTGGTCCGAAAATCACTGGAATCCCATATACGGCGGCTTCGAGGGTATTGTGTATGCCTACGCCGAAACCTCCGCCGATGTAGGCGATTTTGCCATATCGGTAGACCGACGAAAGTAAGCCGATACAGTCGATAATCAGCACATCGTAATCGGCCGGGTTACCGGCGGACTGGGTATACCGCACCACTTTTTTGTGGCATTTGCCAATTATGGTTTTAATATGGCTTTCTCCGATTTCATGGGGGGCGATAATCCATTTGTAAGGTCCGTCATAACGGTTGATATAATCCAGAAGGATATCCTCATCGGGTGGCCAGGTACTTCCGCATACCACAGCCGGTTGGTCCTCACAGAAAAGACGGACTTTTTCGATATCTTTGGCCGCATCCGCAATCTGTTTCACCCGGTCGAAACGGGTGTCGCCGGTAAGTTGTGCCCGCTTTATACCGATAGCGGTTAGCAATTGCATCGATTGTTCGTCCTGAACGTATAAACGGGTAAAGAATCCCAGCATTTTTCTGTATAGTCCACCCCAACTTTTGAAGAAGGGTTGCTCCGGCCGGAAAATAGCCGATATCAGGTAAATAGGAATATGGCGTCGATATAATTCGTGCAAATAATGATACCAGAATTCATACTTGATGAAAACGGCGGCATCGGGGCGGAAGGCTTCGATCAACCGGATGGCATGGCCTTTGGTATCGGACGGCAGATAGAGGATATAGTCTGCCCCTGTATAATTCTTCCGGATTTCATAACCCGAAGGAGAAAAAAAAGTGAGCAGGATTTTGGTATCCGGCTCCAGTTGTTTGAGTTTCTCCATTACAGGGCGGCCTTGTTCGAATTCACCCAAAGAAGCGGCATGAAACCAAACCAGCCGTTCCTTGCCCCGTTGAAGAGAACGGATTTTTTCCCAAACCTCTTTCCGGCCTTTTTTCAGTAACCGGGCCTTTTCGTTAAAAGGGGCGGCCAGCCGGACTCCTAGATGATAAGCTCCTACACCGATATTATATAAAAATGCCATAAAATCATATACTAATAGGACGCAAAATTAAAAATAAAACCGCTAAGTGCATGGGCTTCTTTATGATTTTTGGAAACACCTCCCGTAGTGCTTATTTTTTAACTGTTTCCTTTTCCTTTTTCCTTTTTTCCTTTGTACCTTTGCCACGTCATTGTGGAAAGATTTGGCTGATTGCAACCACAGAAAAAAATTGCTAAAATGCATAAACTTCTGAATTCAACCATCCATAGCCTTTCCCGTAATATTAATTGCAAATTTTGAATTGCAGGGTTCTGTTAGAGCTCCAATTTGGAATCTAAAATCTAAATTATTATGGGATATTTATTTACTTCAGAATCTGTATCGGAGGGGCATCCGGATAAAGTGGCCGATCAGATTTCCGATGCTGTACTCGACCGTATCATTGCTTTCGACCCGGAGGCAAAGGTGGCTTGCGAAACGTTGGTGACTACCGGTCAGACCGTGATTGCCGGGGAAATTAAGACCAAAACATACGTTGATGTACAGCAGGTTGCCCGGGAAGTGATCAATGAGATCGGATATATCAAAAGCGAGTATATGTTCGACGGGAATAGTTGTGGTGTATTTTCAGCTATTCACGAACAATCACCGGATATCAACCGGGGAGTTGTCCGCGAAGATCCGATGGAACAGGGAGCCGGCGATCAAGGGATGATGTTCGGTTACGCTTGTAATGAAACGGACAATTATATGCCTTTAGCGCTCGAATTGGCCCATGTGCTATTGAAGGAGCTGGCCAAAATCCGTAAGGAAGGTCAATTGATGCAATACTTGCGTCCCGATTCCAAATCGCAGGTAACGATCGAATACGGTGAGGAGGGCAAACCGCTTCGTATTCATACGATCGTCATTTCTACCCAACACGACGATTTTATCAAACCGGCCAATGAGACAGCAGAAGCTCAGCTGAAAGCCGACGAAGCGATGGTGGAATGGATCCGGAAAGATATTATCGATATTTTATTACCCCGGGTGAAAACTCAACTCCCGAAGCGAGTACAGGCTTTGTTCGACAAAGGACTGATCCTGTATGTCAATCCCACGGGCAAATTCGTTATCGGCGGACCTCATGGGGATACAGGACTGACGGGACGGAAAATTATCGTGGATACTTACGGAGGAAAAGGAGCTCACGGAGGAGGAGCGTTTTCCGGGAAAGATCCCTCGAAGGTGGATCGTTCGGCAGCTTATGCAGCCCGGCATATTGCCAAAAATATGGTGGCAGCCGGCATTGCCGACGAAATGCTGATCCAGATTTCCTATGCGATTGGAATTGCCCGCCCGGTGGGGGTATATGTCAATACCTACGGTACGACGAAAGTAGAACTTACCGATGCGGAGATTGCTGCCAAGGTAAATGAGATCTTCGACCTGCGGCCACGCGCTATTGTTGAACGGTTGAAATTGGGAAATCCTATTTATCAGGAGACGGCCAGTTACGGACACATGGGGCGTAAGCCTAAGGTGGTGAAGAAAGTGTTTACTTCACATTACTGGCCCACCATAGAAAAAGAGGTGGAACTTTTCACCTGGGAAAAACTCGATTATGTCGACGAGATTAAAAAGGTCTTTAAGGAATACAAGAAACAACAACAATAACAAAATGAAAAAGGCTTCCGTGTGGGAAGCCTTTTTCGTTTGAGAGTAAATTTAATTAATTTCTACGGTTCAGATAAATCATCACGTAATATAAAAGTGTAGCTAACGATGATAAAGCGGCGATGACATAAGTGTATGCAGCCCATTTCAATGCGTCGAAAGCATATCCTTGAGTTTGATAATCTGTCACGCCTGAATTCCGCAACCAGACCAGAGCTCGGTGACTGGCATCGATTTCTACCGGTAAGGTGATCAGACTGAAAAGGGTCATAATGGCAAAAAGCCCGATTCCGGCCAGTAAAAGTCCCGGAAAAGAATTCACCAGTAAAATCCCGGCCAGTAAGATCCATTGCACCCAATGAGAAGCGAATTCAACGGCCGGAACCAAAGCTGAGCGCAATTTCAGCATACTGTAGGCTTTGGCATGTTGAAGAGCGTGCCCCGTTTCGTGGGCGGCTACCGCTGCGGCAGCAATACTGTTTCCGTAATATACTTCCTTACTCAGATTGATTGTCTTGTTGGCAGGATTATAATGGTCTGTCAATTGCCCTTCCACCGTTCCGATTTTGACCCCTGTCACTCCGTTATCCCGTAACATCTTTTCTACGACATCTCTGCCCGTCATTCCGTTAGCAAGAGGGATTTTGGAATATTTTTCAAACCGGCTTTTTAGTTGATGACTGATCAGCCAACTGATAATAGTGAATCCGATAAAAATAACCCAAATCCACAAATTTCCTCCAAACATTGTTGTATGCTCCATATTATGTATAAATTGAAATCCTGTTTATATAAGCAAAAAATAAGCCAAATCTACTGCATATACGTTTTTGGCACAAAATACGGCAACTGTTTTAGAAAAATTAACAAATATACTCATTTCCTGCCTGACAAAACGTTCCACTTTTTGTTATTGTTAAATTACCGGATGCTTTTCTTGGTTTTTATAAATTTTCTGTTTAATTTGTGAACCTGTTTCAAACGTTTGAGACAGGCATTTCAACGAATAACCTAAATTGATTACCATGAAAACCTACAATCCCAATGAAATCAAGAATATCGCTCTTGTAGGCAGCGCTGGTTCAGGTAAGACCACGCTTGCTGAAGCGATGATGTACGAGGGCGGGGTCATCCCGCGCAGAGGTAACGTGAGTGCTAAAAACACCGCCTCCGATTACAGGCCTGTAGAGCAGGAGTATGGTTCCTCTGTTTTTCCAGCTGTGTTGTACACCGAGTGGAAAGATCAGAAACTCAATTTTATCGATACTCCGGGAGCTGATGATTTTGTTGGGGGTGTTATCTCTGCGCTGAATGTTGCCGATACGGCAGTTATGGTGGTAAATGCCGTACGTGGTATTGAAGTGGGTACGGAAATTATCAGCCGTCATGCTAAAAAACTGAATAAACCGATGATTTTTGTCATCAATCAGTTGGATCACGAAAAAGCTAATTTTGAACAAGCTGTTGAGCATGCCCAGGCTTCTTTCGGTAAAAAGATAGTATTGGTACAATATCCGGTAAACCCGGGAACTGGTTTCAACCAGGTGGTGGATGTGCTGAAAATGGAAATGTATCAGTGGAAGCCTGAAGGAGGAAAACCGGAAGTATTACCGATCCCGGATTCGGAAAAAGAAAAAGCCGGAGAATTACATAATATCCTGATTGAAGCGGCTGCCGAAAATGACGAGGGATTGATGGAATTATACTTCGATAAAGGAAGCCTTTCGGAAGACGAAATGCGTGCCGGTATCCGGAAAGGGTTGATTGCCCGTGATATGTTCCCCGTGTTCTGTGTGTCTGCTGAAAAAGATATGTGTGTGCGTCGTTTTATGGAATTTTTGGTAAATGTAGCTCCCAGTGCTGCCGTTATGCCGGGTATGTTTACCGAGGACGGTGTACTCGTGCCATACGAAGTGGACGGACCCGTTTCTGCTTTTGTATTCAGTACTACGATCGAGCAGCATTTAGGAGATATCAATTATTTTAAAGTTGTATCCGGAAAAGTAAAAGAAGGTGACGATTTGATCAATATGACCACCGGTACCAAAGAACGGATCGCTCAGTTGTATGCCGTTGCCGGCAAAAACCGGACAAAGGTATCCGAACTTCGTGCCGGAGATATCGGGGCAACCGTCAAACTGAAAGGAACGAAAAACGGAGATACCCTCAATGAGAAAGATTGTAATTATGTATATCCGGGAATCGTATATCCCAATGCCCGTTTCCGGACTGCTGTGAAGGCTGTGAACAAAGGAGACGATGAAAAGATGGCCGAAGTGCTCTATCGGATGCATGAAGAAGATCCTTCTCTGGTGATAGAATATTCCAAAGAATTGAAACAGATGATCTTATCAGGACAGGGAGAATTTCACCTGAATACAATGAAATGGCGGATCGAACACAATGATAAAATTCCGATTGAATTTTATGCTCCGAAAATCCCTTACCGGGAAACTATTACCAAATATGCCCAGGCCGATTATCGGCATAAAAAACAATCGGGAGGTGCCGGTCAATTCGGAGAAGTACACATGGTGATCGAACCTTTTGAGGAAGGAATGCCCGAACCGGTATCTTATAAAATCGGTGGGGTAGACAGTAAAATGTCGGTGAAAGGAAAAGAAGTATACGATCTGCCATGGGGAGGAAAACTGGTATTTTATAATTGTATTGTGGGTGGAGTCATCGAAGCCCGTTTTATGCCGGCTATTCTGAAAGGGATTATGGAAAAAATGGAGGAAGGTCCGCTGACCGGCTCGTATGCCCGCGATATCCGGGTATGCATTTACGATGGTAAGATGCACCCCGTCGATTCGAACGAAATTTCTTTCCGCCTGGCTGGACGGCACGCTTTCAGCGAAGCTTTCAAAAAAGCCAATCCGAAGATTCTTGAACCGATCTACGATGTAGAAGTATTGGTGCCGGATGAAGATATGGGAGATGTCATGGGAGATTTGCAAACCCGGCGTGCCATGATTATGGGTATGGAGGCCGACAGCGGTTTCCAGAAAATCAAAGCCAAAGTGCCCTTGAAAGAAATGCAGCGCTATTCCACTGCTTTAAGTTCCATTTCCGGAGGGCGGGCAACATTTACCATGAGTTTTTCGGGATATGAAAAAGTGCCTTCCGAAGTACAGGAAGACTTGCTGAAAGATTATCACGAATCGGAGGAAGACGAATAACGTAGCCTGAATTTCAGAAAGAGATAAGTGAGGAAAAGAAGGCCGCCTAACAGTTTAGGTGGTCTTCTTTTTATTTATTAGCTTTGTAGCCGAATAGGGAAATTTTAGTGATAAATGGTGAACGACCGAAAATGAACTTATTTTATACGCCTGATATAGAGGGAGAATATTATACACTGAGTCCTGAAGAATCGAAACACTGCATTCGGGTATTGCGTTTTTCAGAAGGAGAACCGGTAGCTTTGGTAGATGGACGGGGAAATTGGTACGAAGGAGTGATTCACCGCCCCGATGCAAAAGGTTGTGGGGTGAAAATCCTGAAAAAAACAGAAAGCTATGGGCAGCGGCCTTTTCGTTTACATCTGGCGGTAGCGCCTACCAAAAACATCGATCGGACAGAATGGATGCTGGAAAAATGTACAGAGATCGGAATTGATGAAATTACTTTATTGAATACCGATCATTCCGAGCGACGTGTAGTGAAAGAAGAACGTTTGGAAAAAGTGATTATTGCTGCTATGAAGCAGTCTTTAAAGGCCTATTTACCCCGGTTGAATGCGATGACATCCTTCAGGGAATTTATAACATCCTGTACGGAAACACAGAAATTGATTGCTCATTGTCATGAAGCTGAAAAAAAACGTTTGGATGAGATTTACCAGCCGGGTAAAGATGTAGTTATTCTGATCGGTCCGGAGGGTGACTTCTCGGAAGAAGAAATAGCTGAAGCTGAAAAATCAGGATTTGTGCCGGTGACTTTAGGTAGCAGCCGTTTGCGTACGGAAACGGCTGGATTAGTTGCCTGCCATAGTGTGAATTTCATGAATAAAATTTAATAATGTGCCAATGTATTAATATGCCAAAATACAAATAATTAAATCATTACATTGGTACATCCCTACATGGCTACATTAGTGCATTATTACATTATCTCTGTCTTTTTGTCTTATTTATTTGTATCTATTATGTCAATTTGACAAATATATAATAAAAAGTTTGTTGAAACCTTTCATCCGACGAATCGGTATAAAATTTGTATTCCTTTATTATGTGAAAGGAGAAATAGACTATGAATACCAATAATTATACAATCAAGTCGCAGGAGGCATTGCAACATGCGGTGCAACTTGCACAAAGCAAGGGACAGCAGGCCATTGAGACCGGTCATTTGCTGAAAGGTGTCGTTCAGGTCGGTGAAAATATCACTCAGTTTATTTTTAATAAATTGGGGGTAAACAGTCAGAATTTAATGGCGGCCCTCGATCGGATCGTAGATTCCTATCCGAAAGTTTCCGGTGGTGAAGTTTATCTTTCGGCCGATAGCAACAAAGCATTGGAAAAGGCTACCCGTTTGGCGAACGAAATGGGAGATCAATATGTTTCATTGGAACATATTTTGTTGGGATTGCTTGCCAACCGCGATCAGGTAGCCCAACTGTTGAAAGACAGCGGATTGACAGAAAAAGAAACCAGGGAAGCTATTGCTGAATTGCGAAAAGGTTCCAAAGTGAATTCACAGTCGGCAGAAGATAGTTATGATGCATTGGGACGTTACGCGATCAACCTGAATGAACGGGCTCGCAACGGCAAACTCGATCCGGTGATCGGACGTGACGACGAAATTCGGAGGGTATTGCAGATCCTGTCGCGGCGAACCAAAAATAATCCGATTCTGATTGGTGAGCCGGGTGTGGGCAAGACTGCTATCGCTGAAGGATTGGCCCAACGGATTGTCAACGGAGACGTACCTTCGAACCTGGCTTCTAAGCAGTTGTTTTCTTTGGATATGGGAGCTCTGATTGCAGGGGCCAAATACAAAGGTGAATTCGAAGAACGTTTAAAAGCCGTGGTCAACGAGGTATTGGCTTCCGAGGGAGAAATCATTCTTTTTATCGATGAAATCCATACTTTGGTAGGGGCCGGAAAATCCGAAGGAGCTATGGATGCGGCCAATATATTGAAACCGGCCTTAGCCAGAGGAGACTTGCGGGCAATTGGTGCCACTACTCTGAATGAATATCAGAAATATTTCGAACAGGATAAAGCCCTGGAACGTCGTTTCCAGAAAGTGATGATCGACGAACCGGACGTCATGAGTGCTATCAGCATCATGCGTGGCTTGAAGGAAAAATATGAAAATCACCATAAAGTAAGGATTACCGATGATGCGATTATTGCTTCGGTAGAATTGTCACACCGGTATATCTCCGACCGTTTCCTTCCGGATAAGGCGATTGACCTGGTTGATGAAGCTGCGGCCAAATTACGGTTGGAGATGAACTCTGTGCCCGAAGAAATCGATGAACTCGACCGGAAGATTCAGCAATTGGAGATCGAAAAAGAGGCATTGAAGCGGGAGGGAACCAGTAAAAAACTCGATGAAATCCGCAAAGAATTGGCTGATCTCAACGATGAGCGCACCAAACTACGGGCGCAGTGGGAGTCCGAACGTTCATTGATCGATGAAATCCAGAAAAACAAAGACGCCATCGAACAGTATAAATTTGAAGCCGCCCGTGCCGAGCGCGAAGGGGATTATGGTAAGGTGGCCGAACTGCGTTACGGAAAGATCAAAGAAGCCGAACAGCGCATTGAGGAAGTCAAGAAAAAACTGGCCGAAATGAAACACGGTGAATCGTTGATCCGTGAAGAAGTCACAGCCGATGATATTGCCGCCGTCGTATCTAAATGGACCGGTATTCCGGTAAACCGGATGATGCAAAGTGAACGTATGAAATTACTTCATCTGGAGGAAGAATTACACAAACGGGTGATAGGACAGGAAGTGGCTATTGCTGCACTAGCCGATGCTGTGCGACGGAACAGAGCAGGATTACAAGATGCCCGCCGGCCAATCGGTTCATTTATCTTTTTGGGAACTACCGGTGTCGGTAAGACAGAGTTGGCCAAAGCTTTGGCGGAATTTCTGTTCGACGACGAATCGCAGATGACTCGTATCGATATGTCTGAATATCAGGAGAAACATTCGGTTTCCCGTTTGATCGGAGCACCTCCCGGATATGTGGGATATGACGAAGGAGGACAACTGACCGAAGCCGTACGCCGGAAACCTTATTCTGTCGTATTGCTCGACGAGATCGAAAAAGCCCATCCCGATGTGTTCAATATCCTGTTACAGGTACTCGACGATGGACGACTCACCGATAATAAGGGACGTACGGTAGATTTTAAAAACACCCTTATTATTATGACCTCCAATATTGGTGCTCATATCATCCAGGAAAAGTTGAAAAACTTGTCCGATATCAACCGGCAACAGGTGCTGGAGGCTACGAACAATGAAGTCTATGAATTGCTGAAACAAACCATACGACCGGAATTTCTGAACCGTATTGATGAGGTAATTATGTTTACTCCATTACAGCAGAGCGAGATCGTCGATATTGTCCGTTTGCAGGTGAAATCTTTGCAGAAAATGTTGGCTAATAATAGCATCACAATCGAGATCACAGATAAGGCTGTCGAATGGATCGCCCGGGAGGGGTACGATCCGCAGTTCGGCGCACGACCTGTGAATCGAGTGATTCAGCGCTATCTGCTGAATGATCTGTCTAAGCAGATACTGGCGGAAAAAATTACCAGGGATAATCAAATTGTCGTAGACATCGAAAATGATCACCTGGTATTCAAAACTCAGGGATCATAGATACATCTGAAAGGGCCGGGAGTAGAAATTACCTCCCGGCTTTTTGTTTGCCTGACATAATTATGCCTGGATAATAAGTTTGACTGAGAATAGAGATAATGTGATGTATGTGTGTAAAGTGCAGTCCTGAAAATGGTATTTTTAAGAATTGTAATATTAATAAATTGGGTTCTTTGACATACTTAGAGAAAAAAGGACGGCAAGTCTATGGAAGGTTTCTACCATCTCCGCCCCAATAGGGCCCCAATGGTGATCCAATGGGCCGGCCCTGACTTATTCAGTCGGTATTGGGTCCCTATTGGGTCCCTATTGGTAGGAGCTTAGTATATAGGTTCTACAGGCAATAGATATATGCTGCACAAAATTTCGTCATGTTAAGCAAAATGTGTCTCGATATGCTAAATGAGATGAAGGCGGGTATTGTTGCTGTTGAGGGGGGCAAGACGGTAGTTACAGACAGTGAATGTTACTCTCAAAAAAGTTTTCTCTGACTGGTGTTAGTTTCTAACGAGTCTTGGGTAGGGGAAGTGTCCGGTTAATTAACGAAATGTTACATGGTTAACTATCTGCTCCTCGTGAATATATAAATGTTTTTTACAATAACATAGAGTAACGCTTGTTACGGGAAGTTAGAGATCTGGCAAGATCAACCTGAAAAGCCAATATTACGTATATGTATTTTCGGGAAGAAGGAAGATCAATTTTATTGATGAACTGATCGATATTATCGTTAAAATATAGATGCGGGATTGTCTGTATTTTATTACTTTTATAAAAAAGTTATATAATGTATAAATAAATCTATAAATATTATCTATATGTATACATCTGATATCGGATTGATCGGCTTAGCCGTGATGGGAGAAAACCTGGCTTTAAATTTCGAAAGCAAGGGTTTCTCTGTATCTGTTTATAATCGATTGCATCCCGGGAAAGAGAATGTAGTAGACCGTTTTGTGCAGGGCCGGGGAGCCGGAAAACGTTTTACGCCGGTTTACTCCATAGCACAATTGGTTGCTTCGTTATCCCGGCCCCGTAAACTGATGATGATGATTCGGGCTGGACAACCGGTAGACAATATGATTCGGGAATTACTGCCTCACCTTGAGCCGGGGGATGTGATCATAGACGGAGGAAATTCGGATTTCCGTGATACGGAACGTCGGATGGAAGAAGTAGAAAAACAAGGAATCCTCTATGTGGGCACTGGAATTTCTGGCGGGGAGATCGGCGCCCTGACAGGCCCTTCGGTGATGCCCGGTGGTTCCCCCCAGGCTTGGCCTTTGGTGAAGGACTTATTGCAGGCTGTTGCGGCAAAATTGGATGACGGAACGCCCTGTTGCCAGTGGATTGGCAGAGGAGGGGCCGGGCACTATGTCAAAATGGTGCATAATGGAATTGAATATGGGGATATGCAATTGATTGCCGAAACATATCAGATGCTGAGACAATATTGGCA
>JAETOX010000278.1 GCA_021771575.1 Bacteroides sp.
TTTCTGCGCCGGAAATCTGTCTGAAAGGATCCGGAGACGTGACGATAAACGTCAACGGAGCAGAGTTTATCATAAAGATCCCCTCAGATCTTGATTCAAGGGAAATAATAATCGACTGCGATTCTCAGGTGGCTTATTACATGGACGGCGGCAGTATGATATCTGTAACGCACCGGACGTACAATAATTTTCCCCTGCTGCACGAGGGAAAAAATTACGTAAAATACGCCGGAACAGTAAGCGAAATGAAGTGTAACGTAAGAGAACGTTGGTATTAGAACGTATCTTGAAATTTGACAAATTCAGGCATCTGTGATATAATAAAAACAAGGCAGCCATGCGCATAATGCACAAAGCTGCCCCGGATGCTGCATAACGGTAGGCGGTTCGATTCTTCCCTCGGAAACGGGGGTGAGCGTTCATGAGTACACTCGAAATTCTAACATTGTTTAATGTTCTGATCGGATTAGTTGCTCTTGTTTGCGATATACATAAGAATAAAAAATAACCGCCCATCGACCAAAATGTAACGGTTATTTTTTAACGAATTACTGAGGGAGAACCGCTTATCGCAGCATCCTTTCTAAATATATTATACCACAAAATACAGATTTGTCAAGCGTTTTGAAGAAAGATTCAAAGCGCTTTTCTTATTATTAAGGAGGCGAAAAAAATGCAGGGCACAGGAACTCAAGCAGACCCTTTCATCCCGGCAACGTGGAGTGAATTTGTAACAGCGGTCGGAAAATCCGGCGTATACGTATCGCTGCCGGAGGGCGGAGGAGTTTTCGATATGAACAAGATCGCTCCGGAGGGAGGAATCAAGGTAACGTTCAGCTGTATAAAAATCGACGGCAACGGCTGGATAATTCATGCGCCGTACAACATAGCGTTTGAAGCGTATAATTCAGATCAGTCGCACATAATCAACGATCTGCATTTTCTCGATTTTGAATTTACAGGATCGCCCAAAAAGATGATGTTTGACGGCAGCAACAGGTGGATGTATATGCGATTAAACGGCTGCACCTTCACCGGAAACATATCGGGCGGAAGCGATGTATATTTATTTGACGAAGTTCTGTCAATGGATCAGTGCAACATAAATGTTACTTTTGTTGGCGATACATACCGACTGTTTAACGGCAGTGCTTCAAATAATCTTACAATGTCGAATGTCAAAGCAAGGTTCGACTATTCGGGCTGTACGTACACAACGACCGAAAAAATTACCACACCGAGCGACAAAAAAATAAACGATTCATTTTTTGAAATAACAAACTGCAACCTTGATTTTGAGTATTCAGGGCTAAGATCGGTATTTCATGTCAACGGGAACGGTGGATATGTCAGAAATGCCGACGGCGTGAAAAATAATGTCACCGAAGAACAGCTCGGGAACGCTGCATATCTTAATTCGATCGGCTATCCTATCGAGGTGAAAGCATGAGTACACAAGTCATTACGCCAACGCTCGAACAGGGAAACATTGGCAGCAGCGGCAATTCGTCAAGCTCCGCACGGTTAAGGAGCAAGGACTACATTGCCGTCAGCGGTGTCGCTCTGACGGCTGTAATTACGGTTCAATCGGTCAGTGGCAAGGCAGTACAGGTCAATTTGCTGGGGTACGAAAAAAGCGACACAACGTCTGCGAAATTCGATTTGTACTGGTACGAAAGCGGACATGAATTTGAGATCGGAAGTTATACGGGAACAAATTACATTCGAATAGTTCTGAGATATCAAGATAACACGGATATTTCACCTGAAGAT
>JAETOX010000279.1 GCA_021771575.1 Bacteroides sp.
AGAAAGGCGTAATTCATGAATAAAGAAAGAAGAAAGCAGATCAAAGAAGTGATAGCGAAACTGGATGAAATCCAGGGAAATCTTAAAGAAGCGGCAGAATAGGGGGGTAATATGTGGGCTTATAGTTTTGACAATCAGTATTACATGGGAACGATGGAAACGCGCGATCTGGCAATCGAAGCCGCCGCCAAAGAAGCACAGGCAACGCTTGACGCCCGCCGTCGCAACTGGAACAATCCGGATATTCCCGGCCGCCGCGTGAAGGTGTATGTCGGCGAATGTGAGTTTCACAAGCCTTGTTTTTCTTCTTGTTGCGATATCATCGAACGCTTGGAAGAACAGGTCGCTGACAGCGAATTCGGCGAATATGTAGACGGTTGGCTTGACGGCGTAACGTCTGAACAGGTTCAGGAGTTGGAAAACGCCGTTGACGCCGCCGTCAATGAATGGCTGAAAAAGAATAATCTTGAACCGTCGTTCTTTTTGGTTCGCGCATACGATGAAGTGGAAGTTGTGACGAAGTGACGCCGGAGCCTGACTGCAATCGGGTGGTGTGATATTTAAAAATGAGCAAAGGTGGAAATGATGTACTCATTTACAATTTATGATTCAACAATCAGTTTACACAAAAACAGGGGGATTCAAAGAAACGACGGAAAATGCAATCATTACGGAATTCTTTACCGCGTTTTAAACATGCTGAAAGATTGCGGATTCGTGGTTACAAACGACGACAAGGTTGACAAAATAATCCGAAAAGATTACTTCTATGGACGCCGTGACGAACTTGAATTTTCTGCAAGCAGATATCCGGCCGGTTTTGAAATTACGTTTTTTCAAAACGTCATTTACAAAAATCCGAACGGTGGCCGCTATGACTTCGACAAATTAAACGGAATGCCTTATCTGACACGCATGAAATGCACGTTGTATTTGCGAAAAATAAGCCGCTTTTTTATTTCTGAAATTGGAATTAAAAATTGCACCGAACAAAGTTATAAATTCGCGGAAGACAAGATCAAATACAGATACGTCCGTTCCGTCCATGCCGAACAACAAAGCATGAATTTTAATCTTTCAGACCTTGACGGGCAAACGGTAGAAGGCCGGAACGGGCTTGATCGGAACGGAAAGACAATCAGGAATGGCGACGTAAAGTATTTTCGCGATTACGACGGATATATCCGCCGCGGGCGTGTTTATCACAACCTGAACAATATGTGGTATGTAATACAGGACAAATTCACAGTTAGAAATATAGCCAGTTTTGAACTGTTTGATTTCACAAATGATATTTGCCTGAAACGTCAGAAGAAGCCGAACATTCCGAAAGAATATGCAGACAGAAGGAAAGCTATCTCCGAAACGTCAACAAAAGAGTTAATCCGTGAGTTATGCCGGAGAAACAGTCTGACGGATTGTAAAAATCATCCAGATTTTGTTGCAAGCCGGAATAAGGCGGCTGAAAGATTGTTTGCTTTAAACAGGAGGTGATTTCATTCAGTGCGTATTGTGTGAGTGGATGAAAGACATTGAAGACAGCCGGGGACAGACAGTTTATTTATGTGTGAACGCCGAAAGCCCTTGTTATCTGGAAGAAACCGGAATTTGCGGTTTCTGCAATATTGAGAAAGAAGGTGAAGAAAATGAGTGAAAACGGCAAAGGAACGCCAGCAAATGAGCCTGAAGTGAAGAATTTTGTTGTGAACTATACAGACGGATCACAGCGGATCATTGAAAAAGGATTTTT
>JAETOX010000047.1 GCA_021771575.1 Bacteroides sp.
CTCACCAAATTTAAGACATTATAACTGAAATTCAAAGATTTTCGGCTGTCATTTTGAAGATTGCCATTGGCATCGTAGCTGTAACTGCCCAAAGCAGCGCTGCCGGGAGCATAAATATCGTTCGATGGCGCAGTACGCATACTTTCCGATAAGCCCGTCAAAAGGTTTCCCGTATAAGTATACGACAGGTTATCCACCACGTTTCCTCCAGCCGTGCGCTGCAACGTCAACAGGTTGCCGTTACGGTCGTACGTCAGGCCTTTTTTATAAAAATTAGGATGCCAGAAGCACCCGGCATCCTAAAAAAAACGATATTTTACTTTTATAAAACAAAATTTCAAAAATTAAAGAATTCATAAAATAAATGAATTATGAAAAAGTTGTTTACAATAGAATTGAATCGACAAGATGAAGTTTTAGAAATACATCTTATAACAGAGAAGAACATCTTCATTTGATAACACCTGATTTTGGTGGAGATGAACTTAGTGCTGAACAATAAAATTTAGGCGAATGTCGACCGGACATAACTTGATCATACCCTTCTGAAATCAGATATATTCATTATTATCGTCAACTCCGGGTGAAAGCCTGGGAAAGGTAGTTTTTTGCCCTGTAGTGAGTAGGTAGTTACAATGTAGTTAGTATGTAGTAACTCCAATTAATCTCCAATTAATCTCCAATTCAATACCAATTTTAATTGGTGTTGAATTGTAAAAAATTTGGATATTTAAACTTTTTCTATTATCTTACCAGCATTAAATCTAGATATTAATATCATGGCAAAGGTAACTTCTTTGGAGCTTGGCCATATTTCCGGACGCGTAGGAGACCATATCTTTTATTCTGTGGGAGATAAAAGATACGTGCGTCGCGCTCCTGCTAAAGTCAGTAATCCCCGTACGCCGGCACAATGTTTACAACGGTGGCGGCAGGTGTGTGTGCAAACGCTGTTCCGGTCCGTCAAGGGAACTTTATTTCAGCGTGCAGCCGATGAGGCTGCTGCCCGATTGGGAAAACGATCGGGTTATCATCTTTTTTTGAGTCGGAATATCAATGCTTTCGGAGAGGGTGATCGTGTCGACTATGCCAAATTGAGTTTTGGTGGTGTCTGTTTACAATTGCCCGATCAGTTTACCTGTGTGCATAACGAAGCGGGGCATTGGGAGCTGACCTGGCAGGCGGGGATACCTATGGCGACGGCAGCGCCGGACGACCGTTTGATAGTTGCCGCTATCTGCCCGGAAGAACCTTATCGGTTGATTGTATTGGAAAATATCTGCGCGCTCAGAAAAGACGGACGGGCGGAAGGTGAGTGGCCGTCATCCGGGGAGAAATTACATTTGTATTGTCTGTTTTGTTCTGCATCCGGAGAAACTTTTTCACCGGATTGCTATTTCGGATTGAATCGGTAAATACATGAAATTATGGCAGTTTTTGAATCGGCTTTATTCAGCAAGCTTAGCGGTTCCTTCGGAAACATTACGATGTATCGGCTTGGAGATTCTAATGTGGTAAAAGGAAGAAGATGGACACGGGATACCCGTACACCCGCCCAATTGATACACCGGGCGAAATGGAAAGTTTTGGGGCTCCTGGCCATGAGAATGAAAAAAGTGCTTGAATTGGGTTTTCCCGGTAGGGAAGCCAGAGGAAGGGTAAACGGTTTTATGAGCCGTAATCTACCCTGTATGGTTTGTGACGAAGAGTTGAACGTCTCCGTCGATTACAGTAAACTGAAAGTTTCGGCCGGCGAGTTACAGGTTCCGGAGGTCACCGCCCAATGGGCAGATACGGGCGAAACTTTGATTTTTAAACAAAAACGGCAGCCGCTGAAACCTTTGATGTACGATGACGACCGGCTTTATGTTTTTCTTTGGAATCCGGATGTGCTGCGGACAAAACTGCTGCCTTTATACCAAAGAAAAGAAACGGCGGAAATGTGTTTTGCGCTTCCGGAAGAATGGAAAAATACTTCTTTTCATGTATATGCCTTCGCTGTAAATGCATGTGCCACGAAGGCGTCGGAAACACTTTGGCTGGGAAACTTTCACGGGAACCAGGAATGATAACGGAGATCGACGAACATATTTTAACGGCTTTCCGGACGGGCGCTTGGAATTATGGTATCAGCAGTTATATCCTGCCCTGTTATCGTATGCGGTGAAATACATAGGAGAAGAAATGGAATTTCTGGCCGAAGATTGTGTGCAGAACGCCATTTTCAATGCCTGGAAACGCAGGGAACATTTCGATTTGGTGTATCGTGCTATCCGTGCGTTGCCTCCGAAAGAATGTCAGGTATTTCTACGATTTGTCCAATATACGAAATGGGACTACGATGGAGACTGTTGATAAAAAGATAACATTGTCCGTTATGACGAATATCCAGACTAATTTTGTAAGTATCGTTTTTTCCGACTACGGAAAACTGATAAAAAATAGATTGTCGGCGGCCTTTACCTCTAACGGATTTGGTTAAGTCTATCATGGGATTACTGAAAATAATCCCCCTGCTTCCTGTTTGAGGAAGAGAATAGCCATAGCCGAAATAAGGCAGGTAGCCGGCAGCTATACTGTCATGGACGATTATGAAAGCACTGTCGTTGGCAATGCGGATATTCTGGTCGCTATAGGGAGTCGTCGGCTGTAAATAATAAGTGTGATGAGTTGTCGCAATGGTAAAAATCATCTCGAAACGGTTGCTGTCCACCGATTGTCGGATGCTTTTGAAATTGGTCACAGGACGATTCTGTGCCGATAGCGTGAGTATAGTCAAAAATAAACCCAGACAAAAAAGAAAAGTGCGTTTCATCGTTTTTTTGGTTGGTTGTACGTTATTTTTTTACCTGGGTTGCATTTTACTATTCTGCTTTAACATCCTCGGCTAAAGGAGTGACCTGCCCGGAATAGGAGATAGGGGCCCTGTTGTTACTGTTTAGATTTACACTGCAGTTTCCGCCGGGAGCGATATCCATTGTGATCTGATAAGTATCGTTTTGACCGGTAATCGAAAAACGGTAGATAACGGATTTTTTCCTTTTTCTGTTTTCGATTTTTATCTTTCGGTCTTTCATTATCCCGTCGAATTCAATGCCACCTCCTTCGCCGTATGGCAGGCTATAGGCACGTCCGAAAAAGGGCAGGTGGCCTTTGACCAGAGAATCGGTAACAGTAATCGAACCTTCAGGCGAAAAACGCGTCAGGTCGTGTCCGCCTTGGGAAAAAACATGATCGAGTTTGAAAAGAAAGCGATTAGATTCGATTAAAGCTTTCGTTTTCTGGAATTCTTGCTCGGTTTGAGCTGCTTTTTTTTCTTTACTGCTTTGGCCGGCAGCAGAAAAAGAGAAGAGCAGGACAAACGGCATAAGGATTAAAGCTGAATGTAACGTTTTCATAAACTTCATTTTAGTGTTTATGTAAAAGTACAAAAAATATGCCATACTTCGAAGAAAATCGTTTCAGGAAATGCCGGCCGTGACAACATACATTTCTTCTGCTTTCCAGTATTTGTTCGCCAGATACAACAGGTCTTCTGCCGAACATTGTTTGATCCGTTGAATCAGGTCAAGGTAAAAACGATTATCCAGCCCGTAATTGAGTTTCTGTTTCAACGCATCCGATTGGGCAAAAACTCCGTCCAACTCCCGTAATAAATCTCCATGCAGGAAATTTTTCACCAATGCGAGCTCTTCGGAGGCTACCGGGTGCGTCTGAAGTTGCCGGATTTCTTTGAAAATCTCTTCTATCGTTGCTTCGGTATATTCATTATTGACATCTGTGGTGATGCACCAATAACTATTCAGGGGCATCGATACGTTATAAGAAGAAATACCATAAGTATATCCTTTTTCTTCCCGTATATTCGACATCAACCGGGAGCCGAAATACCCTCCCAGTATAGTATTGAGCAACATAAAACCGGCATAGTCCTTTTCCTGAAGTTGTACTCCTTTTTTTCCGATGCGTATACTCGATTGCACGGAATCCTTTTTTTCGACATGGTATCTTCCTGCGGAAGCGGGATGAAAAGAGTGGAGAGAGGATTCCGGTGTCGGATGTGATGCTCCGAGTGAACCGAAGCACCGAACCACCGTTTGTAATACTTCGTCGTTTACCTGACCACAAATCATAATCCGGCAACGTCCGTTACGAATATATCGGCGATAGAAGTTCTCTACTGTTGCTCTGTCCACCTGCGAAAAATCTTCTTCATGGATCTGATTGGCGTAGGGATGAGTTTCGCCGAACAGTAGGGCACAAAATTTTTTTCGGGCCAGATAAGCCGTTTTTTCTGTTTGCACTAAAAATTCTTGTCGTTTATTGGTGAGGTAAATGTCCAATTCGTGCGACGGTACGATACTTTCTTCTACCATCTCCGCCAACATCGCAATGGTTTCCCGGGCATACTTATTTAAAGAAATCAGGTTCAGTTCCGCTTTATGAAGTCCACAGTTGAAGTCGGTATATGCTCCGTAGTAATCGAATAAATCGGCAATGGCATCTGCGGTATGATGACGGGTCCCTTCATTTAACATATTGATGGCGGTGGAAGCAATCAGGGGACAAGGCTGATGATATACCCCAGCCTCGAATATAATATCCATTTTAAACACTTCTTGTGCCGGATCGTGGATATACACGATCTCTATTCCGTTAGGCAAGGTGAATTGCCGGTAAGCCAGCAGATCAGGAATAGATAAAGAGGCAACTGCTGGGGCTTGTGTACGATCAGGGTGTATGATGTTGTGGTTTGTCATAAATGCAATTCTTACTGTTTGTTACGGAGATACCAAAGAGTGGAACAGTTTTCTTTTTTAAACAAGGACGTAGCGGTAGTTTTGATATGGTCTACCGTCACTTGTCTGTACCGCTGGTTTTCAGTATTGATCAGATCGATGTCCCCGAGAAATTCGAAAAAGGCAAGGTTACTGCCTTTATTCTGGTAGTTGATTTCACTATAAGATATGCGGGCATCGGTTTTGTTTATGACTTTTTCAACCTCTCGTGGTGTAATTGCTTCCCGGAGAAATTTTTCAATTTCTTCTTCGATAGCTTCCTCGGCCACATGTATATCTGTCATTTCAGTCAGTTTCCCGCTAAAAATAAATAATCCCGGGTCACTGTCTCCCGAAACATAGGCATCAATGGCCGAAAAGAGCCGGCTATTTTTGATCAGATCGATATAGAGCCGTGAAGATTGTCCGTTGGAGAGAATATCTGAAATAATATCACAGATATAAAAGTCCTCACTAGCCCGTTTATCCATATGATAGACTTTGTAAATGGCGTCGGCAGGTACATTGTTCTCTTCCACCACAAGCCGGCGTTCTGCTGTTTGCCGGGGTTCTGACGAGATTAACGGCAAAGAAGACTGTGCGGGGGGAATATCACCGAACCATTTACGGACCAGTGCTAAAGCCTGGTTTTCTTCTATATTTCCGCTGATGGATATAATCGCATTGTCAGGGGCATAGAACCGGTGAAAGAAAGCTTTGACATCTTCCAGTGTCGCTTTTTCAATGTGTTCGGGCGACTTGCCGATGGTGGGCCAGCGATAGGGATGCACTTTATAGGCTAACGGCCGGAGTTTTAGCCAGACGTCGCCATAAGGATTGTTCAGGTAGCGTTGTTTAAATTCTTCGACTACCACCTGTTTTTGTACATCCAGCGCTTGTTGGGAAAAACGAAGCCCTCCCATTCGGTCGGATTCCAGCCAGAGTGCTGTTTCGATATTAGCCGCCGGTATGGTGATATAATAGTTCGTCAGATCGTTGGTTGTATAAGCATTGCTGTCACCACCGGCTAATTGTACATAACGATCGTAATCGTCTACATGGGTGGAACCACTGAACATCAGATGTTCGAAAAGATGAGCGAAACCGGTCTTGTCGGGCTGTTCGTTACGGGAACCTACTTTATAGAGCACGTTCACAGAGACAAAAGGAGTACTGTGGTCGGTATGACAGATGACCGTAAGGCCGTTGTCCAGAATAGTACGGGTAAAATGGATCATAGCCGGAGGGAATTCACGAGTTGCAAATTGTCATGATAATCTTGCAGGATATCTTTGAAAATTTCTTCTACACTCTCTTCTTTAGTCAGCATAGAAGCAATTTGTCCGATCTCCAGTTCCCCTTCGGCAAGCTCCCCTTCGAACATGCCTTTTTTGGCCCGTCCTTTACCCAAAAGCTCAGTCAGTGTGTCTGCTGTTGCTCCCGCATCTTCCAGCTCCTTTACTTGCTGGTAAAATTCATTCTTAATGAGCCGGGTCGGTGCTAATTTCTTTAATGCGAGCATAGTACCTCCTTCCGGAGTTTCCAAAATACACTGTTTGAAAGCTGCATGGGCCGATGATTCACGGGCGGCAGCAAAACGGGTTCCGATTTGTACTCCTTCTGCCCCTAAGGCTAGTGCGGCTAACAGGGCTTTGCCCGATGCGATACCGCCGGCAGCAATCAGGGGTAACCCGCAATGGGCCGCCACGTTCGGAATCAGGGTGAGAGTCGTAGTTTCTTCTCGTCCATTGTGTCCTCCTGCTTCGAATCCTTCGGCGACAATGGCATCACACCCCGCTTCTTCGCACTTCATGGCGAAGGCGGTACTGCTGACCACATGGACTACGGTGATACCGTGGGATTTCAGCCAGGGAGTCCATTTTTTAGGACTACCGGCAGAAGTGAAAATGATTTTTACATTTTCCTTTACCAGAATCTCCATCAGCCGGTCTATTTCCGGGTACAATAAGGGTACATTGACTCCCCAGGGATTAGCTGTAGCTGCTTGCATTTTATGGATATGTTCGAGCAAGGTTTCCGGATGCATAGAACCTGCACTGAGTAAGCCCAGACCTCCTTGGTTGCTGACGGCAGAGGCCAGGCGCCATCCGCTGCACCAAACCATTCCACCTTGTATGATCGGATATCGGATACCGAATAATTCTGTTATTCTGTTCATTGTATTAGGACAAATTTCGAGTTTTATGACAAAACTACGAAAAAATAGCGGAAACTACATCATCGTTTCCGCTATCTCTCGACAAGAATTTAATTGTTAATCTTTTTTGATATTCGGTAATTCCAGTCCGTATCCCTTCTTTTTGTCCTCTGCTTTTAACCATAAGCCCAGGAAAAATGCCAATACACCCAGACTGGCGAATATCAACATCGGTACCGTGTAATTATATTGCAATGGATCGGTGATACCGGGATTTACAGCTGCCAATACTTTACCGATAATCATCGGAAAAGCGAATAAGCCGATATTTTGTATCCAGAAAATCACAGCGTATGCAGAGCCCAGCAACCGGTTGTCCACGAGTTTTGGAACACCTGGCCATAAGGATGCCGGTACCAGAGAAAATGAAATTCCCAATAAAACGATAGCCGTAAAAGCCAGAATCGGACCCGCAATGCTACCTTTCAATGCCGGTAAAGCCAATGCAAACGTCAAGTGGCAAATGATCATCAACAGGGCACCGAAAATCAACATGGTTGCTCCTTTTCCCTTACGATCTAAGAAATTTCCTAAAAATGGGGTTATTGCTGCTGCACCTAAGGGGAAAACGGAGAAAATCATGCCGGCTTTTTCTGCCGAGAAATCCAGGTTACATTGTAGCATGTTGATAGCATATTTCTGGAATGGGAAAATAGCAGAATAATACAATACACATAACAGAGCAACCAACCAGAATACTTTACTGGAGAAGATCAGACCGAGATCTTTTATTTGGAACGGCTCTTCCGGTTCTTCACCGCTTTCACCCATTTGTTTTTCCAATTTCTTGTCCATAACGAAATAGACACAGAAGGCAATAAAACCGACGAGTAAAAGAATGACGCAGAACAGAACGGAGCGCGACACATCTTTGATGCCTCCCATGTTGGCAATCAGCGGGGAGATCAACACTGCTGCTGCCACACCGATGCGGGCGATAGCCATCTCGAGACCCATTGCCAAAGCCATTTCTTTGCCTTTAAACCATTTTACAATACCTTTCGATACCGTGATTCCTGCCATTTCCACACCACAACCGAAGACCATAAAGCCTAAAGCGGCCATTTTGGCGGAAGAAGGCATGCCCTCGTAGAAGGGGAAGAAATTCCAGAAACCTTTCAAAAATTCGTCGGTAGCACCACCGGAGAAACTATCGGACACCGCCCAGTATTTGAGATAAGCTCCGATAACCATCAGTCCTCCGGAAAGCAGGGCCGTATTCCGTACGCCGATTTTATCCAGAATAATACCTGCAAAAATGAGAAAGAAAACAAATACATTCAGAAATGTTTCACTTCCCTGGTATGTCCCGTAAGCTGCCGGATCCCAACCTTTTGTTTCCTGCAACATGGCCTGTAAAGGCGATAAAATATCTACGAACATGTAGGCAAAGAACATGGCCGAGGCCAGTAAGATCAAGGCTGTCCAGCGCATAGCAGGAGAGTCTTTCAAAAGTTTGTAAATTTTTTCAGTCATAATTTTTTATTTAGATTCAAGTCTTTTTTGCACAACGCCGCCAAAGTTATAAGAAATAAATCACAACGCAAAGGATTACGAAAAATTGAAAACACTTTTGAAAAGTTAAAAACGCCGCAAAGGCATTTACCCTTCCGGCGTTTTTATATGGAAAACCTGTTTCCGGTTTAATAATTATTTTTCTTCGGTTCGAAATAAGCCTGCGGGTGTTCACAGGCCGGGCATTTCATCGGTGCTTTTTTGCTGCTGATGACATAGCCACAATTCCGGCACTGCCATTCGATTTCCTCGTCGCGTTCGAATACTTTTCCTGCCACTACCCGGTCCATTAAAGTGCGGTAGTGTTTTTCGTGTTCTGCTTCTACCTTAGCAATTTGGCGGAAAGTATTGGCAATTTCCGGAAAACCTTCTTCGTCGGCAATTTTTGCAAATTCGGGATATAACTGATCCCATTCTTCATTCTCCCCTTCGGCGGCAGCCTTTAGGTTTTCAGCTGTGGTAGCGATCACTCCGGCAGGATAACAGGCTGTGATTTCCACCATGCCGCCTTCCAGGTATTTGAAGAATTTTTTAGCATGTTCTTTTTCTTGTTCTGCCGTTTCTATAAATACGCCGGCTATTTGTTCATAGCCTTCTTTTTTGGCTACACTGGCAAAAAAAGTGTAACGGCTGCGGGCTTGTGATTCTCCTGCAAATGATTTTAACAAATTTTGTTCGGTTTTCGTTCCTTTGATACTCATAGTCTTATTGATTAATTGATTTAGCCTTACATATTGGAGTGACAATGTTACTACTTATAAAATTCATAAACAAATACTTAATTTTTATAAAAACATAGAAATTATTTATAAGTATTTCATAAAGGACAAGGACCTCAATGAAATAAAATCTTTCAGATCCGATTGATTTATCGGGGAAAGCTTCTATATTTACCCTATGATTTTAAATGAATTATCAGTATGTTAGCAAAAGATTTGATTGCATCGGTTATCAAAACTTTTTTTGAAGAACTAGATGATATCAGAGATGGAAACCGCAAGGTGCAGGTAGAATCTCCATACGCGGAGATGTATACTTCTTATTTTGTCAAGGACCGTACTTGGTTTATGCAGGCAGATGTGAAAGAAATCACGCTTTTTTTTGCCGATGATCCGGTTTATAAGCTCGAAATGTTGGTTGAATTGCTATTCCGGGATGCCCGGAAAGTGGCGGATGCAGAAATACAGGCGGCCATGTACCGGAAAATTATCGCTTTGTACGATGTCGTCGATATCCGGAGTCAGGATTTCTCATTAGAGCGGATGAACCGGGTGGCTGAATTGAAACGAAGTCTGGAATAAAAGAGTAAGACCTGCCGTTCACCAGGGGCTGTTCGGATGGATAGCCGGGGGCTGGGAAGATCCCGAAGCCCGGAAACCTGAACGTATAATCGTACGTATCCCATATAAAAAGAAAACAATGGGATTAACAATGTATGATGATGAATTTCTTCTGGCAGCGATCATCATTATTTCGATGGCTTTGATTTTTTATTCAGTAGGCGTATGGAGTGAACGGATACAGGGACGGCTGAAAGGTTGGCATGTCACGGCTTTCGGTTTGGGGTTGGTGTGCGATTTTATCGGAACCGCCTTCATGGCAGAGTTAGTGAGATTGACAGGTCAGGACAACCGCTTGCATGCTGTGTTGGGAAGTATCGCTATTTTCCTGATGGCTATTCATGCTGCCTGGGCTTTCTGGACTTATCGCAAAGGTTCACCCCGCGCAAAACAGAATTTCAGTCGGTTTAGTGTTTTAGTCTGGTGTTTGTGGATGATCCCCTATCTGATTGGTGTCTATTTGGGAATAACCGCTGGAGGGTAAAAAGAAAGCAAGAATACCTGATTCGGAAAGACAAAAAAATAAAAAAAGGCGATGCTGAAATTTATATTTTAACATCGCCCTTTTTATTCGGCTACATTATTTCACAGCCACTACTTCGATTTCTACCAAAGCTCCCAGCGGCAGGTCTTTTACAGCAAAAGCTGCCCGTGCCGGACATTCTTGGGTGAAATATTTAGCATATACTTCGTTCATGGCAGCGAAATTAGCGATATCACTCAGTAAACAAGTAGTTTTAACCACATTTGCATAAGTGAGCCCTGCCTCTTCAAGGATATAACCGATATTTTTTAAAGATTGTTCGGTCTGCTCTTTGATTCCGCCTTCGACGAATTTTCCGGTATTTACGTCAACAGGAAGCTGACCGCTAATATACAGTGTACCATTGGCTTCGATAGCCTGGCTGTAAGGACCGATAGCTTTGGGAGCTTTCGGTGAATTAATGACTTTTTTCATGATTCTTTATTTTTAAGTAATTGTTTAAAATTAATGATTTGTTTCCATATTTTAATTGCTTATAAATAAGCAAACTGCAAAAAAGTAATAAGTCGGCAGACTTAAAAATTAACTTTTCGCCTAAACTGCCACAAAATTAAAAAATGAAATCAGATATTGGGAATCATTGAAAAGGGAAAAAGAGATTTTAACAATAAAATAAGATATTCCCGATACAAACAATCAGGATTTCCATTCCGTCAACTCATCCTCTATTTCGGACAGGTCGCTGGCTTTAAAAATCGGATTCTTAATGCCTTGTTGTTTTTGATCGCGATAGTTATGTAATGCTTTCAGTGCCAGATGGCCTAACAAAAGAATGGCAATCAGGTTGAGGATGGTCATCAGAGCCATAAAAAGATCGGCTATATTCCATACCAGGTCCAAACCGGCCATAGAACCGAAAAATACCATTCCGCCCACTGCCAGACGATATATTGGTAGACCGGCCGGATGACGTGAAATAAAGTACAGATTGGTTTCGCAGTAGGAATAATTACCAACAATGGAACTGAAAGCAAACAATAGAATACTAAAAGCAATGAACTGCCCGCCGAAACGGCCGATTTCTTGTGTTAGGGCTGCCTGGGTGAGTTGGATCCCTTTCATCGAACCGTCCAAAGGTAGACCGGATAATAAGATAATAAAGGCTGTGCAACTGCAAATAACGAGGGTATCGGTGAACACACTGAGTGCCTGGATTAAACCTTGTTTTACAGGGTGACTCACACTAGCTGTGGCTGCTGCATTGGGGGCCGACCCCATACCGGCTTCATTGGAAAACAGGCCACGCCTTATGCCTTGCATTACAGTTGCTCCCATACCACCCCCGACAAATTGTTCTATTCCGAAAGCATTCGAAAATATATCCCCGATAAGCGAAGGAAGCTGGGAGAGATGACTGAACAGGATATAAAGGGCAACCAGCATATAAAGAATAGCCATGATGGGAACAATGATACCCGATACCCGGGCAATCCGATGTATCCCTCCGAATATAGTCAGTAAAGTGAAAAAAGTAAGCAAGATGGCCGGCCATATCCGGTCGAGGCCGTATATTTCCTGAAAAGCGAGTGTAATAGTATTGGCTTGTACGGAATTGAACACCAATCCGAAAGTGATGATGATAATAAAAGCGAAAAGCAATCCCATCCACTTCTGATGTAATCCTTTCCGGATATAGAACGCCGGGCCTCCAATAAATGTGCGTTCTCCTTTTTCTTTATAGATTTGTGCCAATGTCGATTCGATGAAAGCAGAGGCTGAACCGATCAATGCCAGTAACCACATCCAGAAGATAGCTCCCGGACCGCCCAGCGCTACAGCTGTTGCCACTCCCGCTAAATTACCCGTTCCTACCCGTGAGGCTGTCGCTATACAGAAAGCCTGAAAAGAAGATACCGAATTTTTGCCGCCTCCACTGTTTACTCCTTGTCCTAAAAGACGAAACATCTCTTTGAAATAACGGAATTGTACAAACCGGCTTTTGAAAGTAAAATAAAGACCTGTTGCGATCAGAAAAACAATCAAAAGATAAGTCCAAATCCAATCGTTTAAAGATACAACCCAAGCATTTAAATTTTCCATGGTTAGTTTATTTATACTGATTTCACTTTTTTTATTTATACGTAGAATAAAGAAAAA
This sequence comes from Bacteroides sp., assembly GCA_021771575.1. Classification (GTDB taxonomy): domain Bacteria; phylum Bacteroidota; class Bacteroidia; order Bacteroidales; family Marinifilaceae; genus Odoribacter. The sequence goes on from JAETOX010000047.1 coordinate 12,493, forward strand.
TATTTCATTTGATGATCTATTAAAAAGATCTTTGTACCTTTGGTGAATGAGTGTTTGCTTATGGAAGCACGATGATGTTGTTCTTATGAAGCCTTTAGAAACGTTCGATTCTTTGGGCGGGTTTCCGCAAAGAGAACAATTAACAATTGGCAATTGATAATTAACAGTTATTGGAAGCGACACTTCCATTAGAAAAGTAAACTGACGAAAGAAAATGAAAAGGAGTACCGACAATATAATGACTGATTCTCATTTCGTTAATTTGTATCTTCAGAAAAATATCACTTTGGTATCGATTGGGAATGACCGATGGGGCGAACATAAAACGCCAGCAGGGGCTACCGGATTTTTTGACTTTTGACTTTTTGACTAAAAAAATCGAACGTTTTTTCAGTGATGGACAAGAAAAATATATCGGCAGAAGAGATGAAGCAAGCGATAGCTCGGGGGGATAAAAAAGCCTTTGAGCAATTGTTCCGGGAATGGTATGCGCCTTTATGTATATATGCCGAATCGATTGTGCACGATCGGGATCTGGCAGAAGATCTGGTACAGGGCATATTTTGTGCGTTATGGGAAAAGCGGGAGTCTATGGTAGTTCGGGAGTCTTTAAAATCTTACCTTTATCGGTCTGTCTATCATGCAGCTTTGAATTCCCTGAAACACGATAAAGTGAAATTGGCTTTTCTGGAATTTCTTCAAAAACAGGGCATTGGGGGAGAGAATAATATCGAGTATTTGATGAATACAGAAAACCAGGAAAAAATGATCGGCGAGCTTAAACGGGCTATCGGCCTTTTGCCGGACCAATGCCGTGAAATTTTTATGTTGAGTCGTTTCGAAGGTAAGAAGAGCCAGGAGATCGCTCTGGATTTAAATCTTTCTCTTCGTACTGTTGAAGCGCAGTTGTACCGGGCAATGAAACGGTTACGGGAAGAGCTGGCACACCTGAAAAACAGTACCCTGCTTCTGTTCATTTTGGCCGGCTACAAACCTATTCGGAAATAATGATCCTATTTTTTTGATTTTTTTTCGGAAACGTGTAAGTAGTTTTCGGTAGTTAGTTGTCTTAGATACAAATTTGAGTATTTATGAACGATAATGAATGTACCGATACCGAGATTCAACTCCTGATAGTTCGCTATTTAGATGGTGGAGCTTCTGATGAGGAAATTCTTGTCTTACAGGATTGGTTGAGTCGGTCCGAACAACATCGGGCTGAATTTAACCAGTTACAGCAAGACTGGTTGGGTACCGGTTATGTACAACGTTATGCGACCGATAAGGCCTGGCAAAAGGTAGAACGACGATTGTTGCGACGCTTGACAGGAAAGCGGCAGCAGTTTTGGAAGTGGGCGGTTGGATATGCAGCGGCTATCGTTATCTTGTTTTTAGTAGGATATTACAGTGTGGAATATTATCGTCAAAACGGTCGTTCGATAGAAATGACTGAAAACATTGAACCGGGAAGTAATAGAGCGATTCTGATTTTGGGTTCCAATGAAGAAGTCGTATTGAATAATGAAGTGGATGAAACCCTGTTAGGAGAAACTTTGGTGGTGAAAAAAGAAGGGAATACCCTGATCTACGATAAAAGTGGAGAGGTGCAGAAACAGGTGGAATACAATCGGTTGATCACCCCCCGTGGCGGTGAATATTCGGTAGTTTTGTCCGATGGAACCAAAGTGTGGTTGAATGCCGAGTCGGAATTAAAATATCCGGTACATTTTGTAGGAACAGAACGGAAAGTTTATTTGAAAGGGGAGGCTTATTTTTCCGTAACCAAACAGAACGACCGGCCTTTTGTGGTGTATTCCGATGTAACGCGCATTACGGTTTTAGGGACAGAATTCAATGTACGGAATTATCAGGATCAGCAGTTATCTGCCACCTTAGTGAAAGGTAGTGTCATGGTATCCCATAAAAACGGTCAGCAATGTAAGTTAGTGCCCGGACAGCAGGCCATCATCGAAGAACAGGGCATTGAAGTGAAAGAGGTGGAGACGATGTATCACACGGCATGGAAAGACGGCTATTTTATTTACGATGAAAGAAGTCTGGACGAAATCCTGAAAGAATTGTCCCGTTGGTATGATTTTACTTATTTCTATCAGAACAAAGGATTGGAAAATGAAACATTAACGGCCAAACTTCGGAAATTCGACCGGGTAGAAAAGATATTCGAAATTCTATCCGAGACCGGACATTTCGATTTTGTTGCTAAAGGAAAAACAGTTACAGTAGTGGCTAAATAAAAAGAGGGAACACTCATTTGGCGGTGCGTGGTCCCCTCTTTGGAATAATTGAAAATCAATTACTAATTTAATTTCAAATGTATGAAAAAAAAGCTTAAGGGTATTTGTTATCCAAGAGAAAAAGTAAGAAAATTGTTGCTTATGACAAAGTTTTCTTTTGTTTTGATGTTTTTATGCCTTCAGATTCAGGCAAATGGATTCTCTCAACACACTCGCTTAAGTATCAAATTGGATAATGTCAGTGTGAAACAATTGTTCCTGGAAATAGAAAAAATGACCGATGTAGCTTTTGTCTATAATAACAATGACGTCGACCAATTGGGAACAGTGGATGTAAACTTTACCGATGCGGAAATAGAAAAAATTCTCGATTTCTGCCTGAAAGACAAAGGAGTGACCTATAGCTTTGTGAACAATCACATTGTCATCAAAAAAAGTGCTCCTGCCGTACCTCAGGCTCAGCAACGAATATTGACCGGAAAAGTGATTGATAAAACTACCGGTGAAGTTTTGCCGGGTGCCACCGTTAGAATCAAAGGGACGAGCATTGGAACCGCTTCTGATATCGACGGAAAATTCCAATTAAATGTGGCAACAGAAGTTCCCGCATTGGAAGTATCTTTTATCGGCTATAAAACAATCGAGGTGCCTGTCGGAAAGCGGGAAGATTTTATTATCGCACTGGAACCAGCTGCTTCGGAAATGCAGGAAGTCGTGGTTACTGGTATTTTCACCCGTAAAGCCGAAAGCTATACAGGTGCTGCCCGTACCATGAAAGCAGAAGAGTTGGCAAAAGTCGGGAATACTAATGTATTGCAAGCATTAAAAAATTTGGATCCTTCCTTTCAGGTTTTGGAAAATAACCAATATGGTTCCGACCCCAATAAAATGCCTGAAATACAGATGCGCGGAGCATCCAGTTTTACGGATATGAAAGATAAATATCAGACAAATCCGAATCAGCCGCTTTTCATTGTAGATGGTTTCGAGCAGGCAATCGAGAAGGTCATGGATATGGACATGAACAGAGTATCTTCCGTAACTTTATTAAAAGATGCCACTGCCAAAGCTTTATATGGTTCCAAAGGTGCTAACGGTGTAGTGGTTATTGAGACCAAAAAACCGGAAGCGGGTCGCTTGAAGGTAAATTATACAGGGAGTGTCGATATCCAGGTCCCCGACTTGAATAGTTATGATTTGTGTAATGCCAGAGAGAAACTGGAAATAGAATTATTATCCGGTAGATACACTTCTGTGAATAATAATCCTGTTGACCAGCAATTGAAAGATGAAGCTTATCAGGAGTTGAAGAAAGAGGTTGAACGCGGGGTAAATACTTATTGGTTGGATAAACCGTTACGTACTGGTATAGGACATAAGCATTCGTTTAATTTCGAGGGGGGAGATGAATATATTCGTTACAGCGTTGATGTTAACTATAACGATGTTAAAGGTGTTATGAAAGGATCTGATCGGAAAACTTATGGCGGTGGTTTTAATTTCTCCTATCGTTACAAATCACTTTTATTCAGAGAACAACTTTCTATTACCCACAATATTGCAGAAAATTCTCCATACGGATCTTTTGCAGATTATGCCAAATTGAATCCTTATTGGCGGGCTTATAATGATGATGGGACAATAAAAGAAGTTTTAGGACATTACAAATATAATAATGGTTCGACCGAAGCAATTTATAATCCGATGATTAATGCTTCGTTGAATACGAACGACATCAGTAAATATACGGATATCACCAATAACTTTTATATCGAATGGAATGTGTTCAAAGATTTAAAAGCAACGGGCCGTATTGGTATTACCAGTCGAACCAATGAGTCGGATATTTTTTATCCCCGGGATCATACCATGTTCAGAAAGGAAAATATGACCGATGACGAATTTTTTAAACGGGGGCAATATACAAAGCAAAATGGTAAAACATCAAATATCAATTCGGATATTGCTTTGAACTATTCAAAAATATTCGATAAACACGTTTTATTCTTGAATGGACAATGGAGCATCAGCCAGAATAAAATGGAATCCGTCAGTTTCCAGGCTCAAGGGTTCGCTAATAATAAAATGGATTATATTACACATGCCCAGCAATACATGGAAGGCGGTAAACCTTTCGGTAATGAATCCTTGTCGAGAGAAACCAGTATTTTGGCGTCTATGAACTATTCTTATGATATGCGCTATTTGTTCGATGCCAACTATCGGGCCAATGCTTCATCTTTATTCGGATCCGATAAACGTTGGGGACATTTCTGGTCTGTGGGTATTGGCTGGAATCTTCATAACGAAAACTTCCTTAAAGGAAAAGACTGGTTACAGCAGATGAAATTACGTGCTTCCACTGGTTTTACAGGTTCTCAGAATTTTAATTCTTATCAGGCTATCTCAACATATAAATACTATTCTAATGAGATTTACGATAATATTATCGGTTCTTACTTGATGAGTTTAGCGAATCCTGAATTACAGTGGCAAAAGACCCAGGATAATAATGTCGGTATCGATTTGACCTTATTCAACTGGTTGGATTTATCCTTTGATTATTATGTGAAAAATACCAATAACCTGTTGACTCCGGTGACTTTACCGCCTTCTGTGGGTTTTGGTAATTATATTGAGAATTTGGGCAAATCCCAAAATAAAGGTTTTGAAGGACGTATCAGTGTGCGGGCAATCAGCCAGAATGAGAACGATCTGCACTTGAATGTTTTTGGTTCTGTTATGCACAATACAAATAAAATCAAAGAGATTAGTTCTGCTTTATCCGGTATGAATGATTCTAAAGATGCAGATAAAGGAGTGAGCAGTAACCCCGATGATAGAAACAAGACGACAAAACCTTCTGTGCGTTATCAGGAAGGACAATCCATGAGTGCTATCTGGGCTGTACGCTCGTTAGGGATTGATCCGGGAACCGGAAATGAACTTTTCCTGACGAAAAAAGGCGATCTGACATATACCTGGAATGCAGACGATCAGGTGGTCTGTGGAGATGAGTTGCCCAAATTTACCGGCACATTCGGTTTTAACCTCGATTGGAAAGGTTTTATCATCAATACCTCTTTTTATTTCCGTTTAGGTGGCCAGATGTATAACCAAACTCTGGTGGATAAAGTAGAAGACAGTGATTTACAGTATAATGTAGATAGAAGGGTGTACACAGGACGGTGGACCACTCCGGGACAAAAAGCAGAATATAAAAAACTGACCGATCCGGTTTATTTTACTCGTCCTACTTCACGGTTTGTACAGGATTTGAGCGAATTGCAAATGACTTCATTGAATGTGGGCTATGATTTTAGAAATTGTAAATTTATGAAGTCCGGTATTGTGGAACGTTTGAAACTATCTTTTTATATGAACGATGTTTTCAGGGCTTCTACAGTTAAGATCGAACGGGGAACGGATTATCCTTTTGCACGTTCTTTCTCTTTCCAGTTACAAGCAACTTTTTAAGCATATATAAAAAGAAAATTAAGTGTTATGAAGAAAAAATTATTTCAATATAAATCGGTGCTTATGGTTTGTTTAGCCATGCTCGGCATAACCTCCTGTAGCAATTGGCTGGATGTAAAACCTAAAACAGAAGTTGAAGCAGAAGAAATGTTTTCTACTGAAAATGGCTTTAAAGAAGCCCTGGCTGGAGCATATACCATGATGAATCAACCTAAATTATATGGTAGGGAGATGACTTTTGGTTTGGTCGATGCTATCGCTCAACAATGGAAGATCGGATCAAACGATAACAATCATACTTATTACGATGCTGCGCGTTATGAATACGATGCTGTTTCCACAAAACCTAAAATCGATTCAATCTGGACTGCCGGCTACAATCTGATTGCTAATGTGAACAGTATTTTGAAATACATGGAAGAAAAAACTTCTGTATTCACAGGAGATAATAAAGATATTATCAAAGGAGAAGCTTTGGCATTAAGGGCCTACATGCATTTCGATTTATTGCGTTTATTCGGTAAAGATGGAAAAAGTACGGTTGCCGAAGATGGTATTCCTTATGTGAGCGAGATTACAAAACAAGTAACTAAATCCGTTTCTCCGAAAGAGGTAATTGAAAACATAATTACGGACTTGAACAATGCCATCCAGTGTTTGAAAGTCGACCCTATTCTGACAGGACGCCAGGTAAGTGTGGACGATGATGGGGGGTATTTGATAAATCGTCAGTATCATTTGAATTATTATGCTGCTGTTGCTTTATTGGCACGGGTACAATTGTATGCAGGGATGAGCGAGGCACGCAACAATGCTATGATTGTTATCGAGGCGCATGAAAGTAACAATAAATTTCCTTGGGTAGATCCGGATGTCGTGACGACTAAAAATACGATTTCGAAAGATCGGGTTTTCTCGTCCGAATTGTTGTTTACTTTACACACCAAAAAACTGGTCAACAATATCAAAGGCTATTTTACTACGACAGACAATCCATTGAAAACCAGACTGTCTTTGGTTGAGCTGTTTAATGGTGTTCCTGAACTACGTTCCTATTTATTTGAGACAATCGACCAGAAAAGCGATGTGCCTTCTAAATTGCGGCAAATGGATGCTGCCACAGATGTCACCAGTGGCCAATATGCTACACCTGTCCGTGATCGGATGCCGATGATTCGCATGAGTGAGATGTATTATATTGTAGCAGAATGCGATATGGAAAATACAGGTAATGCTGTGAAAGAACTGAATAAAGTACTTACGGGCAGAGGATATGAAACTCAGAATTTATTGGATCCGGCGGTGGTTAATTCGGCTCCTGCTGTATTGGAAGAATTACTTAAAGAATATCAGCGGGAATTTATTTGCGAAGGACAGCTTTTCTTTTTCCATAAACGTCATCATACACCTATCCTGAATAACCAGGAAGTAAAATACCAGTTCCCGAAACCGGATGTGGAAATAGAGTTTGGTAAATAAAAAATTAGAAATTATGAGAATATACACAAAACAAATAGTATGGACCTTTTTGGGCTTATCGTTCTTGATGAGTGCCTGCCAAAAGGAAGATATTCCGGTTTATGCCAGTGATGAACGCGTGAATTTCAATTATACTGAAATGAACATTCCTTCCGAAAAAGGAAAATATAACGATACGTTGAGCTTTGATATGGGCTTTACTGCAGAAGATTATGTTACAGTCAACCTGGACTTCATTCTGATGGGATATGCTAAAACATACGAGCGTGAGATCGGATTATCCATCACTGGCGATAAGGATTATGTCGGAAGTGTTTTAGATATACCCGAAAAGATCATAT
>JAETOX010000280.1 GCA_021771575.1 Bacteroides sp.
CTCCGTCAACAAAATCAAAAGGATATATTATAGGTATGGCGGCATTACTCTTGACATGGGTACAGGCATCGCCCGGATATTCGGCTACTATATCGACGGGACCGATTTCCGTGTGGACATCGTTCTCCGGCACAATATTTATAGACTTGAAACCAGATCTGTAAAGTTCGGCCTTTACATTGTCGATAAAATCCGATGCGCCGATAATCATAATCCGGCAGTCTGCGATAAGGCGTTTTTCTTCGCTTGTCATATTAGTTAGTTTTTACTCTGCAAAATTAAGGCTATCCCAATCGCTATGCCATACCCAAATGGGTACGTTTTCACTCCGAGGCGCAATCGTACCCATTTGGGTATGGCAAGGAAATTTCAGCGGTTGTAACTTTGCGTCAGAAAACTTTATTTAATAGATTCAGTTATGAGGACAATACTATTTGTAATAGCAGTGGGCGTGATGTTGAATTTGATGTCATGCGCTACCCCTACCGGGGAATCATCCGACAAAAACACCGCTGATACCCTTACGATGGAGGAACTTGAAGCAAAATTTGCTTCTTGCCAGTTCGGGAATACACTTGATTCAATCGCTCATATAGAGAAATAAATCAATCATATCCAAAAGGGTACGATTGTACCTCGGAGTGAAACGTACCCTTTTGGGTATGGCAAGGAAATTACAGCGGCAGTAATTTTGCATCAGAAAAAATTAAAACATGACGAATATGAAAACAATACTCTCTTTGATTCTTGCTGTAATAGCCACAGCGACTGCAATGGCTCAGAGTATAACCGGCAAAGTCGTGGATGAAAATAATTCTCCACTTGATTTTGTGAATGTGGTTCTCCTGAAAGCCGACTCTACGTACATAGCAGGTACGGTAACTGACGAAAATGGAGTTTTCCTGTTCAATGAGAAACAAGATAATCCTAAATTCATAAAGGTGTCATCTATTGGTTACACTAATCAGACCCTCAATATTCCCCCAACAGGAAATATTGGTATAATAACTCTTAATCCTGAAAGCGTAATGCTCGGAGAGGTAGTTGTAAAATCCAACCGTCCTGTTACCGCTATCAAAGGTGATGCTCTTGTTACCAATGTGGCTGGATCGCAACTCGAACACGCCGGTACCGCCAATGATGTGCTTACACAAGTGCCTATGGTACTTGGTAGTGATGGTAATTTTGAGGTATTCGGCAAAGGTTCTCCGGCTATTTATATAAATGGCCGGAGGGGACAAGACCTTACCCAACTTTCGCAGTTAAACTCAGCCGAGATCAAGAATGTTGAAGTCATAACCAATCCCGGTGCCAAATACGATGCCTCGGTCAAATCGGTAATACGTATCCGGACAAAACGACCGCAGGGAGATGGCTTTAGTGGAACGCTCCGCGCACAAGGCGTTATGCAAAAGTATTTCCGTACTGTCGATCAGGCTAATTTCAAATTTAGAACCGGCGGATTGGAATTGTTCGGTAATTTCGGATATATAGGTGGCAAATTCCAGAGCAGCAATAGAGTTGATATGTTGACTCAATCAACAACCGTGTGGAATCAATTTCTCACACAAGACGGCTCCATGAAGACAAATGAGTTTTTCGGGAAGGCCGGTTTCTCGTATATGTTTAACGAGAATCATTCAATAGGAGCCTATTATTCCAATGGATTCACAAAACAAAAATCGGAATATACAGGAATAAGTCGTGTGTTGGCAGACGGACAGCCATACGACAATCTCTC
>JAETOX010000281.1 GCA_021771575.1 Bacteroides sp.
GGAAGGATACTCTTTACGTAAATCTTCGTAGGAGTCAAAAGTGCTTTTCCTATCGTGGTACCAAGACTTTCAACGTAAGTATCTACTTCATAGCCTTTTATATCAAAGAATAATTTTCTGAGAAGTGAATATCCGTTGCTGTGAGGACCGCTTGAAGGAAGACCTATGATTTTATCTCCCGCTTTGATATCTTTTCCGGAGATAAATTTATCTTTGTCTACAACACCTACGCAAAAACCCGCAAGGTCATAGTCTTCTTCTTTATACATTCCCGGCATTTCGGCGGTCTCACCGCCTACCAATGCACATTCTCCCTGTTTACAGCCTTCGCTTACACCTTTTACTATAGCTTCGATTTTTTCGGGGAAGTTTTTCCCGCAGGCTATATAATCAAGGAAAAATAAAGGTCTTGCACCGTGACATAAAATATCATTCACGCACATTGCGACAAGGTCGATACCTACCGTATCGTGGATATCCTGTTTATGAGCAAGTACAAGCTTTGTACCGACACCGTCGGTACCGCTTATAAGAACCGGCTTTTTATATCCTTCGGGAAGCTCCACCGCTCCTCCGAAACTGCCAAGCCCGGTTAAAACATATTCGCTGAATGTTTCCTTAACGTGTTTTTTTATAAGTTCAACACTTTCATATCCGGCTTCTTTATCTACACCGCTGTTTTTATATGTTAATTTTTCCACTTTATTTACTGCTCCTTACCTGTTCTTCTTTAAAAGGCACTTCCATAGGATAATCACCGTTGAAACATGCCATACAGTAACCTTTGTCAAAGTCGGCGACTGTTTGTTTAAGTTCAACTATAGTTAAATAATATAAAGAATCCGCACCTATGAAATCTTTGATTTCTTCCATGGATAATTTGGAAGAAATAAGCTTATCTCTGTTCGGTGTATCGATACCGAAGAAACAGCTGTATGATGTCGGAGGAGAAGCAACTCTGAAGTGGACTTCTTTGGCACCGGCTTTTTTAAGTTTATCGACTATCCTCTTTGAAGTAGTACCTCTGACTATAGAGTCGTCTATCAAAACTACGCTTTTTCCTTCAACGTTTGACCTTAAAACATTTAGTTTTATATCGACACCTTCTTCACGCATAGACTGAGTAGGTTGGATAAAAGTCCTTCCGATATATCTGTTTTTGATAAGCCCCACACCGTAAGGTATACCGGACTCTTCCGCATATCCTATCGCAGCAGAAACTCCGCTGTCGGGAACCGCCATTACTACGTCCGCATTTATCTTTCCTTCGTCTACCTTCGCAAGGAGTTTTCCCGCTCTGGCTCTGGATTCGTGGACTTCATCACCGTCGATCAAACTATCGGGTCTTGCAAAGTATACGAGTTCGAATATACATCTTCTAGGTTTTGCCCAGCTTTCTATTTTGTAGCTTTCTATATTCTTATCGCTTATAACGATTATTTCTCCCGGTTCAACGTCTCTTACAAACTTGGCGTTTATTGCGTCAAGTGCACAGGACTCGCTTGCCAAGGCGTAACCGCCGTTATCAAGCTGACCTAAGCATAACGGTCTAAGTCCGTAAGGATCCCTTACACCGATAAGCATATCTCCCATAGTAAGGACGAGAGCATAAGCACCTTTAACTATTTGACCCACTCTTTTAAGAGCCTCTACTATACCGAATTTATAGTTTCTCGCAATCAAGTTCGCGATAACCTCGGTATCGGAGCTGGTCATAAATATTACACCGTCATCCT
>JAETOX010000282.1 GCA_021771575.1 Bacteroides sp.
GTCGGCGACCGTGTCATGGTGGTCGGTCCGCAGGATGCTATCGAACGTGTAGCTAATTTATTGGGTAACCAGTTGAAACGTCTGGACCATCCGAATATCGTGACTATCTTCATCGGTATCTTATGTGGTATCCTGTTCGGTAGTCTGCCTATTGCTATTCCAGGCATGCCTACCCCGGTAAAATTGGGTTTGGCCGGTGGTCCGCTTATCATCTCCATCTTGATTGGCCGTTTCGGTCATAAAGTCAAACTGGTCACCTATACCACCATGAGTGCCAACCTGATGCTGCGTGAAGTGGGATTGGTACTGTTCCTGGCCAGCGTAGGAATCAAGGCCGGTGAAAATTTCGTTCAGACTGTAGTAGAAGGTGACGGATTATTGTACGTCGGAATTGGCTTCCTGATAACGTTCATTCCACTGGTAATTATCGGAATGGTGGCCCGTTGGCATCATAAAATCAATTATTACACACTGATGGGTCTTATTGCCGGTAGTAATACAGATCCCCCTGCACTGGCATACGCCAACCAGGTTTCCGGCAACGACGCTCCGGCAGTAGGCTACTCTACAGTTTATCCGTTGACAATGTTCCTGCGTATCCTTACGGCACAGCTGCTGATTCTGCTGTTGGCTTAGCGCCTAGGAAGACAGCTTTTCATAACTGACAGGATTGTCCTTTCACCGGTTCCGGCCCTTTTCCTTCAGAAGGAATAACAAGGCTGACGGTGGAAGGACAATTTTTTGTATCTTTGTCCCCGGAAGTTACGAAAAGAGTGTAATTTATTGGAAATGAGCGTAGGTTAATTGCTCTTGATAGTAATAGGTTACGATTTAGTTAGTTATCTACTGCATTATCTTTCTGCGCATTGCGTAACCTTCAAAGAACTCTTCCTATGCAAAAGTAGCTATTTAATTCGAGATTTTGATATAAACTCCCGTTTTTTATCCCCTCATTCATAAGATTTTTCCGTAAAAGCGGTTTTGTTTGTCGGAACACCATTGCCAAAAACGAGTTTTGAACAATCGTGTGCCGACTACCGCATAGCCGGAGAAAAGGGCATTGCCTCACGCCTAAACGATGTTTAGACTGATGACGCAATGCCCCTTTCTTTTGCGTCTATGCCAAGAGGTGCTTTTACGGGCTACCAGATGATTTTTCTTTTTTTGCTGTCCCTTTTGCCGGAAGCGGAAAGTGAATGCAGAGTGTGTCAGCCTGCCTCATGAATGAAACAGGCGGTCACACACAGCCGGACAAACCGGGAAGAATGATTGTTGCCGCCCGGCTGGACAAGTTCCGTCGGAACGGAAACAATCATACTTCCTTTGTCGTGGTTTGCCCTTTTCACGCTTCCGGTGATGTCTTTTTCTTTCAGACGGTTTCCTCTTTTTACGGATTTTCCCCTAAAGTTTTTTCTACCTAATCTGCCTCTGTTTTCGTTTACCTCCATTTTGCGCCTTTCAGTAAGCCGCATCAGTCAGTCATTTTCGTTCTGGGCGCAAAGGTAATTCCGGGATTGGACGGGAAAGCAAGGTCAAGCCTCCTGTTTTCTGCGGAAATCTCCAGCCCTTCGGGTAGTATTTCCCCGAAAAACCTTGCATTCCCTAATCCCTACCTTTTCAAGCACCCGAAACGAAAACGACCGATGCGACAGAAAGACGCATAAAAAAAATGTCGGATAAACGAGAGGCAGATAAGATA
>JAETOX010000283.1 GCA_021771575.1 Bacteroides sp.
ATTGCAATCACCGGCATAATAAATCACGTCATAAGCATTCATGTCAGGATTAGCATTGGCTTTTTCTTTTTTATAAGCATCGGGAACCGGAAGATTCTCCTGGAGTTTAGGAAGATATTGGGCATAGAGCGAAAGTTTTTTACTCCACTCTTTATCTTTCACGAGCACTTGCCCCGAATGCGAAGCCTTGTATCCGAACAGGGCGTCTTCGTACGTTTCAATCGGACCGATAACAATATCGAGGGTATTGTCTTTCATATCCATCCAGGCTAGATCACTGGCCAGATAATCATCTGTCAGCAGAGCTTCGGCCCGTAAAGTAAGGTATTGCTGGAATCCCGGATCTTCTGCTAATGTTGCTGCCTGACGGAGTAAATCAGCTGCTTTACGAACTTGTTCCGGATAAGCTTCATGGTAAGGAAGCACCTTTAATTTACCGTTTTCATCTCTCCGGAGAATGCTATACCAGTCGCTTTTGCGCTCGTCTTGCAGAGCTTCAAATTCTGCTTTAGTCATATCCTGAGGATAAAAATTGGCTCCCAGCGGTTTGGGACCGACACCTTCCAGGAAGGGCTTATTGTCATTCAGACGATCCCAAGGCCCATAATTGATCGACAGGTATTTGATCAAAGCCGGATCTGTCAGGCCTTGAAACAGTTGTTGTTTGTCCCCGTATGCATTGTGCCAGTAAATATCTTCCATCAAATCGGAAGCTTGCATCAACAAAGGAAGCATTTGTTTTTCTTTTTCCGTCAACTTACTCAGATCGGTGGTCAGCGGAAATTCGGCGTATTGATCGGCCAGTTCCTGATAAGGGGAAACTTGCTTTTCGGTTGACGTATTTTTGGATTTACAGCCACCTATGGCCAATACAACCAATAAAAGGAAACTCAGTTTTTTCATAAACATGTGAATTTATAAATGTATTTTTATTTCAACCATTTATCCAGCCAGTTTTTAAATGTGCGTTGCCAGAGGATACCGTCCTGACAGCCCGTTACCCAGTGACATTCTTCAGGAAAATAGAGATACTGGGCAGGTATCCCCCGCATACGGGCTGCATTGAAAGCGGCCATCCCTTGCGAAACATCGATCCGGAAATCTTTTTGTCCATGAATAACCAGGATAGGAGTATCCCAATTGCCGACAAACAAATCCGGCGAATTAGCAAAAGTGCGTTGAGCAGTTTTATTACTCTTCTCCCAGGGGGCTCCGCCCATATCCCAGTTGGCGAACCACATCTCTTCGGTGGTATAATACTGCATTTTCAGATCGAAAATACCGCAATGAGCGATGAAAGCTTTAAAACGCTTATCGTGATGTCCGGCCAGATAATACACTGAATATCCTCCGTAAGAAGCTCCTACGCAACCCAAACGGTTTTCATCGATATAAGGTTCTTTTTTGGCTTCGTCGATAGCCGAAAAATAATCTTTGATATTTTGTCCGGAATAATCGCCGCTGATTTGTTCCAGCCATTCCTGACCAAAGCCCGGTAAACCACGACGGTTAGGGGCTACGATGATATAACCGTTAGCTGCCATTTGCTGAAAATTCCAGCGATAACTACAGAATTGACTCACCGTACTTTGCGGACCTCCCTCACAATAAAGAATAGCCGGATATTTTTGGTTCGGATCGAAATGAGGCGGATAGATCATCCATACCAGCATATCCTTGTTGTCGGTGGTTTTT
>JAETOX010000048.1 GCA_021771575.1 Bacteroides sp.
GATGGGAATATGTCAGGGCACCCAACCGGTAATCTCCTATTTTTATGCTTCAGGGGATAAAAAACAAGTAAAGCAAATTCTTTTGTTCGCTATTCGTACCGGTTGTTTTATCGCCTTTACAGGGTTTATCGTCGGGGAACTATCGGCCCCCTGGCTGGTAGAAGCATTTACTTCCGATCCAGAATTATTACATTTGAGTGTCGAGGGGTTACGACTTACTTTTTTAGCCATGCCGTTCATCGGTTTCCAGATCGTCATTACCAGTTATTTTCAATCGATCCGTCAAGCGCCGAAAGCTATCACTATGAATATCTCCCGGCAATTCATTTTTCTTATTCCTGCTTTGGGCTTTTTCTCCAAAGAATGGCAACTGACAGGAATCTGGCTAGCCATTCCCTTTGCCGATCTTATGGTAACGCTGATCGCCTGTTTTTTCCTTTATAAACATCTTCCCCGTCTTCATATCCCGGACTAAATCCTGTTTTTTCCCAGTAAAGTTCCATTAAACGTGAAACGGCATAATTCTCTATTTCTTCATCCGACAGTTGCAGGTAAAGTTGATGAGCAACTGAAAAGTTACTTATTTCTAACCGATAGAAATGAGCATAAATAATCCGATGTGAAAGTACATGTTTCGGCATCTCTACCATCTGTTTTACTTCCACCGTCTCCACACCTTGGAGCAGCCGACGGTAAGCCGGTGTCTGCTGTAAATCGGCAAAATCCATAACTTCGGACGTTTCGATCAAAGGATATTCGTATAAATTTTGCCAGATATCTTTTTCTTCCCGACGCCGCAATAACGTTTTCCCCCGACAAGTAAGGTGGAAGTAATTAAAATAACGGGGTTTTACCGATGTCTTGCCTCCTTTTACCGGCAGTTTATCTATACATCCTTTAATCCGCGCCACACATTCTTCCTGTAAAGGGCAATACAGACAATCAGGATTTTTAGGAGAACATACAAGTGCCCCAAAATCCATGATAGCCTGGTTATATAAATCCGGCCGGTTCCGGTCGAGCAATTCCTGAGCCAAAGCAGCAAATTCCTTTTTCCCGGCAACACTGTCGATTGGCGTATCGATGCCCCAGAATCGGGATAACACCCGGTATACATTCCCATCTACCACAGCATATGGCTTCTTCCAGGCAAACGAGCAGACAGCAGCAGCCGTATAGGCACCGATGCCCTTCAATGCTAATACTTCTTCATATTCTGTCGGAAATTGCCCTTTATAACGGATAGCAATCTCACGCGCTGCAATATGCAGATTCCGGGCACGACTGTAATAGCCCAATCCCTGCCAATATTTCATTACTTCGTCTTCGGAAGCTTCGGCCAAAGCCGTAACAGTTGGAAAACGCTCCATAAAACGGTTAAAATATTCCAATCCTTGTGCTACCCGGGTTTGTTGTAAAATGATCTCTGAAATCCAGATTCGATAGGGATCGCTAGTTTCCCGCCACGGCAATTCGCGTTTATTTTCCAGATACCAGGCGATGAGGGTACGGGCAAAGTTTAACATACAGCAGCTACTAAATTGGTGACCACTGCACCAGTATAACGAATCAAATCTGCCGGTGCCACTTTAATTTGTAATCCCCGGATTCCGGCACTGACATAGATCTGCCCAAAAGTCAGACAAGTCGAGTGAATATAAGTAGGAAAGGATTTCTTCATCCCGATCGGAGAACAGCCTCCCCGTATATAACCGGTAAGTGGAAGTAATTCTTTCATCGGAATCAAGGCAGCACTTTTATTTCCGGAAGCTTTTGCAGCCAATTTCAAATCAACTTCCTCATCTCCGGGAATAACACAAACAAAAATACCTGTTTTATCTCCTTTAAGTACCAGCGTTTTAAACACTTGTGCCACATTTTCGCCCAATTGTTCTGCCACATGGGTAGCCGCTAAATTATTTTCGTCTACTTTATATGGAATCAATTCATAGGTAATTTTCGCTTTATCGAGTAAACGAGCTGCATTTGTTTTGGTTATTTTGGTTAACATACTTCTTTTATTTTGTCCCTGACTTTTTTCTTTCATGGATTCTACAAAAATAATATTTTTTCTTTCACAGCAGATATTACAACCGATACAAGCAACAACAAAGCCCAAAAGAAATTTATATTTATTTAATTTTCAATTTATTGGATAACATTTTCCCTTAATCCTTCGTTCGAATAGATGTATAACATAAAATACATAATACTATGAACAAAGAAAATCAAAAATCAGGAACCAATGGCAGCCGTGGTACTCAGGGCGGAAGCCACAAACAACATGTAGAAGCAGGACGCAAAGGTGGGGAAGCTTCTCGCAGTGGCAGTCGTAGCAGCCAGAGTTCTTCCAGCCAAAGCAGTAACGAACGCGGTAGCAGCCGTGGTACTCAGACTGGAAGCCACGAACAGCATGTAGAAGCTGGACGCAAAGGCGGAGAAGCTTCTCGCAGTGGTAGCCGCAGCAGCCAGAGTTCTTCCAGTCAAAGCAGTAACGAACGCGGTAGTAGCCGTGGTGCTCAGACTGGAAGCCACGAACAACATGTAGAAGCAGGACGTAAAGGCGGAGAAACTTCTCGTGGCGGCGGACGCAAAAAAGAAAATGAGTCAGCAGAACAAGACAAAGAAAGTGACCGAAGTGGCCGTAAACAGAGCCGCAGTAAAACCCGGACAGTAAAATATAAAACCAATGCCGGAAAAGACGGTATCAATAAAGTCAAACCACAATTGGACGAAATGGATACCATCGATGTATGGAGCTTTGATGAAGAAGAACCGGACGCTATCCTGACTATCGTCATGGATGAAGAAGGAGATATCGCAATCATCGAAACTATACTTACCGACGCTGGTTTAGATATTCGACCTTGTTCCTGTAATGAATGATTTTAATTGAATCCCTGGGAAATTTCTATTTTCCGTACTGTATGAAGGATCTGCTATCCGCAAAAGCCCATAGCAGATTCTTCTATATTTATACCCCGATATATCCCAAATCTGAAGGATCCAATTTAATCCATTTTTTATATCGATAAGGCGGTGATAAGTTTTTTCACTTGTATGTCTTTTCTATTCCGCCTACAACCTATCTCTATAGCGAATCCCAGGTGATAAACAGGGAGTACAGAAAAAGTATAGAAGAAGGAGAAGCTTTGTTGGGGTATAATATTGCCTTTTTGAATTTTCGTCTAAAAAAGGGGCAAGATCCTTTGATTTTCTTATTTTCGAAGTATATTTGTAAAAACAGTGTGCGAAAATTTATCGAAGTGATAATTTACTCATTTACATATAGAAGAATCATTATTTGTAACAAAAAATTATGATATGAAACAAAACCTAACTTTTACCCCTCCGGTTATTGCGTCTACGGAAAGTAAAATGAATGTTGAAGCTTTCGATGCCAGTGTGGATGCTTTCGAGAATCATGAATATTTAAAATCTTTTTATGCTCTTTTGGATTATATCAACGGAGATTTTCGCACAAAATACGGAAATATCCAAGGAAATGAATTCAAGATTCCGCATGGTTCTATTATTGTGCATATCAAATTGGATGACGAAAAGATTTCTATCACTGCTCCTTTTGTCGCACTGCCCGAAAAAGGACGCATTCCTCTCTTACGTCAAGTTGCCGGATTGAATTTCAATGCGATGGATTTAGCTATGATCTACCTGAAGGACAACCGTCTGTATTTCGAATACAGTTGTCCGATAGAGTTGCTCAATCCTTACAAAATGTATTATATTTTTGAGGAAATTTGCCGGACTGGTGATAAATATGATGATGAGTTCGAGACCAAATTCAATGCCGAACGCATTTGTGAACCGAAAGTAACTCCCTATAATCCCGAAAATATCGACAATATTTACAACGCTTTACAGTTAAGTTGTCAAGAATGTCTGGATGCGGTAAAATATTTCGAACCTGCACGAAAATATGGTTATATTTGGAATATCATCGACACAACGATGATGAAATTTATGTATTTTGCTCATCCTCAAGGACAACTTCTGAATGATATGCAAAAAGCGATCCGGGAAATGGACCGGGACGATCTTCCTCTTCCTGAAATTACAGCACATGGTAAAGCGGTAATCGAGAAATTACAGCAAATGCCGAAAGAAAAACTGGCAGAAGATCTTTACTATATTGAAACGTTTATTCCGAATAAACGACGTTCGAATTTGCAAAATATCCAGGAAAATTTTGAAGAATCATACAAGAAGATCTCTGCTTATATGGATGCCGACGATTACATGACAGCCTGTGTCATGATGCTTTACAAGTTCTATGAAATGTACTATTACAATAACCTCCAGGAAGATGTCAATAAAGTGGTGGCGAAAGCGATGAAAAAAGCTTCGGCTAAACCTTGGGAAGAAGCAGCTCCTATCCTTTACGAAGCCATGGAAGCGATCATGAAGGACGAACTGGACGACGATGACGACGAAGAAGAGGAAGACACAGAAGGCGGAGCCGGTTTCGATATGAACCAATACATGCAAAATATCCAGGCGATGCAACAACAAATGATGCAAAACATGCAGCAGGCTATGGGAGGAAACAATATGCAAAACTATCTCCAACAAGTACAGCTATTGCAACAGCAAATGATGAGCGGTCAACTGAGTGTCGACGAATATACTCAGAAGGTACAGGAATTAGCTGCAAAATCATTCGGAAATTAAAAATTTATCACTATGGAACAAAATTTATTTCAAATTGTATATAAAGTCAATCATGCCGGCGGATCGGGCAGTTGTTTCTATCTGAAAAATCACGATCTCTTTGTTACCAATTATCATGTAGTGGAAGGTTTTCGTCAGGTGGCCCTGGAAGACAATGCCAAAAACCGTTATCTGGCCGATGTCGTTCTGGTGAATCCCTCACTAGACATAGCCCTCTTATCTGGTGAAGGCGATTTTTCCGCCCTGCCTCTAGTAGATCTGGCTAGCGAAGAAGTAACCATCGGACAAAAAATCAATGTTGCCGGTTACCCGTTCGGAATGCCTTTTACCGCCACCGAAGGTACTATTTCTTCACCTAAACAATTGATGGAAGATAGTTATTATATCCAAACGGATGCGGCCGTAAATCCCGGAAATAGCGGGGGACCTATGTTTAACCAGCAAGGGAAAATCGTAGCCATTACCACTAGCAAACTCACGAATGCTGACAATATGGGTTTCGGTATTCCCATCGCTTCTTTACGTACTTTACTGGAACAAATAGAAAGTCTCGACCGGAAAAACTTCCATATCCAATGTAACAGTTGTGAAGAATTCATTTCCGACGAAGAGGAATATTGTCCCTGCTGTGGAGAGAAATTACCGGAAAATATCTTTCAGCAAAGAGGCCTGACCGAATTGGCTGCTTATTGCGAGAAAGCCATTGAAAAAATAGGCATTAACCCGGTATTGGCACGGGTTGGATATGAAAGCTGGGTATTCCATAAAGGAAGTTCTGAAATCCGGATGTTCGTTTTCCAGCGTTCTTACCTGTTCTGTACCTCACCACTGAATATACTGCCTAAGAAAAATCTGGAACCGGTATTGACCTATCTACTAAGTGCCCAGGATATCAAGCCCTACCAGTTAGGACTCGATGGGAATCAGATTTATCTGTCTTATCGGATCCATATTTCGGATATTTTCTCCGATCATGCGGAAGAAATCCAGAAGAATATAACCAATATGGCCTTTAAAGCCGACGAAATGGATAACTATTTAGCTGACACGTTCGGATGCGAGTTCTCCGAGTATGCCAAAAAAGACGCCATTTAATCAGTCAGACGGCAAAACCCCTGAATAGATACGGGTTTTGCCGTCTCCTCTTCCCCATCTGAAAAGTCCTTGTAAAGTGGCATTATTTCTTAAGGAAATGTATCTTTGCAAAAAATAAATGCCATGTACTGGACGTTGTTTCTCACTTTTGTAAAGATAGGTATGTTTACCATTGGGGGCGGATATGCTATGATCCCTCTGATCGAACGGGAAGTAGTCAACCGGGGATGGCTGGATAAAAATGATTTCATTGATTTATTTGCTGTCACTCAATCGCTTCCGGGTATTTTTGCTGTCAATATTTCTATTTTTGTCGGTTACAAGCTGAAAAGTATCCGAGGCAGTATTGTTTGTGCTTTGGGTACCATATTGCCCTCTTTTTTCATCATCCTCCTGATTGCTTTGTTTTTCAATAAATTTCAGGACAATATATGGGTTATGAAAATTTTTAACGGCATTCGTCCGGCTGTAGTAGCCTTAATCCTGGTGCCTTGTCTTTCTGCAGCCAAAGCCATACACCTGAAATATACGGAACTGATTTTTCCACTGGCAGGCGCCTTGCTTATCTGGAAATGCGGCGTGTCGCCCGCTTACATTGTACTGGCAGGCATTATGGGCGGTCTGGTATACACCTTTTGGATCAAGGGAAAAATACAAAAGAAAGAAGAGAAAAATAAATAGCGTACAGAGCAATGATTTACTGGCAATTATTTTGTGTATATCTAAAAATAGGCATCTTCGGATTCGGGGGAGGCTATGCCATGCTTTCGCTGATTCAATATGAGGTAGTAGACAAACATCAATGGCTGACCTTACAGGAATTCACCGACGTTGTGGCTATTTCGCAAATGACCCCAGGGCCTATCGGAATCAATAGTGCCACCTATATCGGCTATACGGCAACAGGGAATGTTTGGGGAGCGATAATCGCCACTTTCGCCGTTTGTTTTCCCTCATTTTTGCTGGTTCTTCTCATTTCTTATTTCTTTGCCAGATTCAAATCCAACAAATATGTGGCCGCAGCTTTCACCGGCTTACGCCCGATGACAGTGGGCCTGATCGCTGCTGCGGCTCTGTTATTGATGAATAGGGAAAATTTTATTGACTATAAAAGTATACTGATTTTTGCTGCTGCTTTCTTTTTAACCTGGAAATACAAGATACACCCGATCCTAATGATCTGTATGGCCGGAATAGCAGGTCTCTTCATTTACTGGTAAGTGAGGGCAGACTATTCCTGAGACGGAACAATAGCAGCCGAAAAAAGAATGATGTGAAAGAAAAGTCAAATACGTTAAATAGTGTAATATCAGATAAACCCTCTCTTCTCAATTATGTCCATAAAGCGTCGGAACTAAGAAAGGTACAAAACAGTATAAAAGAAAATGGATACAAAATTTTTATTTTCAGTAGTCATCAGTCTACTGCTAGGATTCGGTGTCAGTCAGACAAAAGCGGAGCTGGTGGAAGCTCTGCCCGTGGAGGCCGGAGTGATTCGGGGTAAGGTAATCGATGCCGTAACCCGCGAAGCAATGCAATTTGTGAACGCCAGTATTCGCAAGTCAGGTGAAACCACTCCTCTGAAAGGGATGGTCACCGATGCTAGCGGCACCTTTCACTTTTCACATCTCCCCGAAGGGGCTTACACACTAACATTATCGTTTATCGGTTATAAAACGATAGAAAAAAATTTTACGCTCGACACCAAAAATCCAGGTATCAACTTCCGTACTCTTCCTTTAGCAGAAGACAGTCAGTTGTTGAATGAGGTGAAAGTAAGCGCTCAACGGCCTCAAATGAAATTTGAAATCGATAAAAAAGTATTTAATGTAGACCAGAATATTTCCTCTACAGGCGGTTCGGCCAGTGATGTATTGACAAACATACCTTCGGTAGAAGTGGATAACGAAGGGGAAGTGTCCCTGCGGGGTAGTACGGATGTTACCGTTTGGATCAATGGCCGGGCATCAGGTCTCTCGGCTGACAACCGGGGACAGATTCTGGAACAACTTCCTGCCGAAAGCATCGAACGTATCGAAGTGATCACCAATCCTTCTGCGAAATATAGCCCGGAAGGCACTTCGGGAATCATCAATATTGTATTGAAGGAAGACCGACGTGCCGGCTATTACGGCAGTTTTCAGGGGGGAGCAGACACCCGTGGCGGCTGGAACCTGAGTGGTAACGCCAATTATTCGAACACTAAGACCGAAATGTATGCCGGTTTAGGTTACCGCGAAAGGAAACGTGACGGGGGAGGATATTCTTACCGTACCAACACAAACGAATACGGTAAACCTTTATCCTATCTCAACCAACATTCCGATAATACAGGTGATGGAGGACAGGCTTTCCTGCGTGCCGGACTTACTTGGCATCTGTCTACAGCTGACCATTTTAATATCGCCGGATTCGGTATGTTCGGTACCCGCAACGAAACTAAAACAATCGATTACCTCAGCAATGTCCCGGGCTCCTTTTTATCGAGCCAACGGATTTCTGATGCAGAAAATCCGATGAAAGGCGGAAACATTGAAATCGGCTATAAACACGACTTCAACAAGACCAGCAATATCGATATCGTCGGTTCATGGAATGCCTGGAATATGAACCAGAAAACAACTTATTATCAACATTCCGTATTTGCAGATAACCAAGAAACCCGCACTTATCAATGGCAAAAAAATAAAATGCAAAACCATAGCTGGGAATTGCAAGCCGATTATGTAAATACCTTTTCAGAGTTCAGCAAACTGGAAGCAGGATACAAAGGGAACTTCTCCCGGGAAGACAGTCCGGTAGAAACCAGCTCTGGTCAAACGGCCGAAGATGCTCTTCCTGATGAACAATTGTATAACCGTTTTTATTATGATCAGAATATCCATGCCATGTACGCCACTTATTCCGGTCGTTTCGGCAATTTCGGTTATCAGGCCGGATTGCGGGGAGAATATTCCCATACCGACACCCGTTCCTTAGGATATGGACAGGAAAAAAGCGAAGTAAAACCTTATAAGGACGACTATTTCAGTCTTTTCCCCAGTATATTCCTGACGTACACCCTACCGGCCGACAATGAAGTACAGGTCAATTATACCCGCCGAATTAACCGTCCCTGGGGTGGACAGTTGAATCCTTTCCTGAATATTACGGACTCGACCAATATTTCCTTCGGTAATCCTTATCTGAAGCCACAGTATTCCAATGCTATGGAATTGAACTATATCAAAAACTGGTCGGCCCATACCCTGACCATTTCCTTGTATTACCGGAATACCAACGATGTGATCCAACGAATCAGCTATCTGGAAGATAACATCATGAAAAGTACTTTTGAGAATGTAGCCAAAACCCAATCCGCAGGGGCCGAGTTCGTAGCAAAAAATCAGCTTTTCAGTATGCTCGACCTCACCACGACCCTCAACATCTATTATAATGAATTGTCTGGTTTCACTTACATAACCAAGTCCGGCAAGGAAGTCACCGGCGAAACGAACGAGGATTTCTCCTGGAATGCCAAGATGATCGCCAATATAGCTTTACCGGCCGACATATCTTTACAACTGACCGGCAATTACAATTCCCGGAAACTGATCGCACAGGGACACCGAAAAGCCAACTACAGCCTCGATGCCGGCCTCCGGCGTTCTTTCCTGAAACGGAAATTGAGCTTAAGTATTAACGGACGCGACTTGCTGAATTCCCGGAAATGGAAAAACGAAACTTCAGGTCCGGGGTTTGTCCAAAATACCTCGAATTGGCGTATGGGCCGTACAGTCGGTTTTACGTTAACTTACAGCTTCGGAAATATGAAAATAGGCAGAGATAAAAATCAACGCCAACAAGGTTTCGAGGAACCCAACAATATGATGAACGAAATGGAGTATTAATGTGCTAATGTAACAATGTAGCAATGATAGCGCAATTTCATTGCTACATTTGCACATTAGTACATTGATCATTATTCCTAATAATAAAAAAAATCAGGAACTATTCCCTTGTGTCTTCGTTTTATACGAAGAGATTATATACTAATAAAAAGGGAATATTATGAAAAAGAAAACAGTATTACAAAACCCTCTGAAGGCTTATTATACCGAAGCCTTCGACGAACAACCTCAGAAATCACCAGGTTTACAGAGTAAATTACATCCGCAACCCGACTGCGGAGAAGAAAGTTATGTCGGTCACGAACGTCTGGCCGGTCGTAAAGCTTTGGTAACCGGCGGAGATTCGGGTATCGGACGCGCAGCAGCTATTGCTTTTGCCCGGGAAGGAGCCGATGTCGCAATCAATTATTTACCTGAAGAACAAAGCGACGCCGAAGAAGTAGCCCGGTATATAGAAGAAGCCGGCCGTAAGGTGGTCCTTATTCCAGGTGACCTGAAAGACGAAAAGTTTTGCCAGGAAATGATCGAAAAAGCACACCGGGAACTCGATGGTCTGGATATCCTGGCTCTGGTGGCCGGACGGCAGGTATCCGTAAAAAATATTCAGGATCTGCCAAGTAAACAATTGATTGATGTTTTTACGACCAATGTCTTCAGTCTGTTCTGGACAATAAAAGCTGCCCTTCCTCATTTGCCTGCTGGCGCTTCGATTATCACGACCACTTCCATCCAGGCTTATCAACCGAACCCTGATCTGTTAGATTATGCCGCTACAAAAGCAGCGATTATTGCTTTCAGCCGTGGTTTAGCCAAACAACTGGCAGAAAAAGGCATCCGGGTAAATTCCGTGGCTCCCGGTCCCATCTGGACTCCTTTACAGGTGACCGAAGCCCAACCCAAAGGCAAACTGGCCAAATTCGGGCAAAGCACTCCCCTAAAACGAGCCGGAGAACCTGTCGAACTTGCCGGAACATACGTTTTGCTGGCATCTAACGAATCAAGCTACACCACAGCCGAAGTATATGGTATCACCGGTGGACACCATACTTCCTAAACATTTTCAATCAAACTACCTGCTTTTTTTTCGAATCAATTCATTATTGTTGTCGCTATCCCTGTTGGGGTTTCTTTCTCTTTTTCGTCTTCGGGCATAGGGGGCGGTGCCCCGATCACTTCCGGCAGTTCTCTAATTGTTTCTTTCACAGGACTGCAACGGTCAGCCATACAAAAAAGAAATCTTTTTCCATTTCATGCAACGTTTCGACAAAAATTTGCATCTTACGAATGTAAATAAAACAAGTGAATGGACGAAGCGTGGCTGCTTAAGGAGTGCCGTAAAGGGAATCCGAAGGCACAGGAAATATTATACAAACAGTTTGCTTCCAAAATGATGGGGGTATGTATCCGGTATGCTGCAGACCGGGATACGGCTTGTGACATCCTTCAGGAAGGTTTCGTTAAAATATTTGCCCATTTGCAGGATTATAGCGCTTCAGGTAGTTTCGATTGTTGGGTGCGACGGATTTTTATCAACTGTGCTCTGGAAAAAATCCGTAAAGAACGGCTCATCACAGAAGCTATCGATCCCTATCCGGAACAGCAGGATTCCATTCCTTCGGCACTGGAAAAAATGACGGCCGACGAATTGTTACAACTGGTCATGAATTTACCCGAAGGCTACCGTACGATCTTTAACCTCTTTGCTATCGAGGGATTTTCGCACAAAGAGATTGCTGAGATGCTGCATATTACCGAAGGAACCTCCCGCTCGCAATATGCCAGGGCACGACAAGCGCTTCAGGAAATGATTAGAAAAATGTATTTGTGATGGATAAAAGAGACCGCTTCGAAGAAATATTCCGCGACAGGTTGTATAATTTGGAATACAACCCGGATCAGGACGGGCAGATTCTGCTACCGGTCCTTCTACCACGCCGTCGGTCATACGCCGGAAGAATAGCCGCAGCCGTCGCTTTGCTACTATTGGCCGGAGGCTGTTGGTTGTTTATCCGGAACCCGGAAGCTCACTCCCCGCAAACCATTAGAGTGAGCGAAATGATCATCCCTGTACCCGCAGATACCCTGAATGCTATCCCCAATCCGGAGAGAACCGTCTTCCCGGATTTCCTGATTCCAGCTGTTACAAAAAAAGAAAAATATATACCGTCACCCCCTCTCCTGCGAGCCGAAAGCGTCCCTTTATCCAAGCCAGTCAAAACAACAATACCGGCGCTGCTTCCACCCACTACCGACTGGAGTTTACCAAAACCCCAGCAACAACAAATGTCGTCCTTCCGCTTGCGCAAATGGCGCATCGGCATAGGAAGCAGTAGCCTGAGCATGGCGAGTCTATCCTCAAACGGAATCGGAGGGACCCCGGATTTCAATTTCAACGATAACGTCAACCACCCCGGAAAACCAGAAGATCCTGACCGGATCCCCCCCTCAACACGAACCAAAACAGTACCTCTTTATACTCCCCGGGGGAATACGAAAATCAAACACCTGATGCCGGTTGCTTTCGGTATATCTCTGTCCAGATCGTTGAACGATCGTTGGAGCCTGCAAAGCGGAGTGAGTTATACCTACCTGTACAGTAAATGGAAATACGAATACGGAGGAAGCATCGCCCAACGTCAACATCTACATCTGCTCGGTATTCCGCTGGGAGTAAGCTGTCGGCTGACAGACTGGCAATTACCCTATTGCTATTTTAGCGCCGGTGTACTGGCCGAAGTGAACGTATGCGGATGTATCCGCAACAGTTACGGCAAATATCATATCCGCATCCCAGGAGTCCTGTGGACCACTCACGCTAAGGTTGGTCTGGCTTACCCCCTCGTCCGGTTTATCGCCGTATATGCCGAAGGAGGGTTATGCTACTATTTCGACTATAAAGGAAATATAGCAACAATACGCTCCCGTAACGATTTTAACCTAAGTGGACAAATCGGTATACGATTGAATTTTTAACTTTAAACTAAAAAATATGCAACAACTGAGTAACTACTTAAACAAAAGCTGGACCCAATTGCTAAGCGGTCTATTGATGATGTTAGGCTTTTCAGCCTGTAACTGGGAAGACCCAGAGAATGATCCGGATACGGTCATCTGTATGTATGGTACTCCTACCGCCACATTCAGTATTAAAGGGAAAGTGATGAATCAGGATCAGCAAGCGTTATCCGGAATCCGAATCATCGTCGCCAACCGTGAAAAATGCCAGCAAGCAACGACCAATTTCACTCCGGATCATCCTGTCGTGTCTACGCCGGTCAACGATACAATTTATACCGACCTGGAAGGAAAATTTACCTGGCATGACGGTACACTTCCTTCAGATACTATACGCTATGAATTGCAGTTTCATGATACCGATACCACACCAAACGAACCACACTACCGAACAGATACGGTAAAAGTAGAATTTTTAGACAAAAATATTATCGCCCACGAAACCGGGAATCCCTGGAACCGCGGAAAAGCTGAAAAAACAATTGAAGTGATTCTGAAAAAAGAAGGAGATGAGCAATAAACCCAGTATCCGTCAACGGCTCGGGTTAGAATTGTTCCGTCTAGAACAGCAACAACGCCGGGAACGCCACGAATTGCACACCTTATTCTGGGAATGTACGCTACGCTGCAATGTCAACTGCCAGCATTGCGGCAGCGACTGCCGGAGTACTGCAGCTCAGGCAGACATGCCACGCGAAGATTTCCTGCGTGTGATCGACAGCATTACTCCTTATGTCGATCCTCATAAAGTATTTGTTATTTTCACTGGAGGTGAACCCTTAATACGCCAAGATTTGGAAACTTGCGGACGAGAACTTTATCAGCGGGAATATCCCTGGGGAATTGTTACTAACGGGCTGGCTCTCACACCTCAACGGCTGGAATCGCTGCTATGTGCCGGCCTGCACTGCGCTACCGTCAGCCTGGACGGCCCCGAAGCAGCTCACAACTGGCTACGCCGTCATCCGCAAAGCTTCCGCCAAGCCAGCGAAGCCATCCGGTTACTGAGCCAGTCTCCAGAGATCCGCTGGGATGTCGTAACCTGTGTCAATCAACATAATTTCGATCGATTACCGGCGTTTCGGGAATACCTGATCGGTTTGGGAGTAACCCATTGGCGCATTTTCACCATTTTCCCGGCAGGACGGGCCTCGGCTGTCCCCGACCTTCAACTTTCCGACGAACAGTTTACCCATTTACTGGATTTTATCGCCTCTACCCGACAAGAGGGCCGTATCCACCTGAATTTTGCCTGTGAAGGTTTTCTCGGAAAATACGAAAACCGGGTCCGGGATTATTTTTATCATTGCAATGCAGGCATCTCCGTTGCTTCTGTCCGCATAGACGGCAGCATCTCAGGCTGCCCTAGCATCCGTGCTAATTATGACCAGGGAAATATCTACCAGGACGATTTTATGGAGGTATGGAACCATCGCTTCGAAGTATTCCGTGACCGGAGCTGGGCACGCCGGGGCGTCTGTACGGACTGTACCATGTTCCGCTATTGTGAAGGCAATGGCATGCATTTACACGATGATTGCGGGCAACTGATGACATGCCATTACCACAAGATCGGCTAACACTATTCCTCCAGTAAATCCGGTCGTAATGCTTTCGTGCGTTCGTATGCGATCTTTTCCTGCCATTCACGGATTTTACCGTGATTGCCCGACAGCAGAATTTCCGGAACCGTCCATCCATTAAATTCTGCTGGACGGGTATATACAGGAGGAGCCAGTAAATTATCCTGAAAAGAATCGCTCAGAGCCGAACTTTCGTCGTTCATCGCTCCGGGTATCAGCCGTACAATCGCATCGGTCATGATACAGGCCGGCAATTCCCCTCCGGTCAGCACATAATCCCCCACAGAAATTTCCCGCGTCACCAAGTGGTCGCGTACCCGCTGGTCGATTCCTTTGTAATGCCCACACAAAATCATGATATTTTCTTTCAACGATAACTCGTTGGCCATCTTCTGATTGAACGTAGGCGCATCCGGAGCTGTATAAATAATCTCGTCGTAATGCCGCTGAGAGGTAAGCTCAGCGATACAATCGAACACCGGCTGAACCATCATCACCAATCCGGCCTCTCCACCAAAAGGATAATCATCTACTTTCCGAAATTTATCTTTCGACCAATCCCGGATATTATGAATATGAATTTCCACAATTCCCTTATCCTGAGCCCTCTTGACAATGGAATGATTCAAGGGACTGACCAACAACTCGGGCACGACACTCAATATATCGATACGCATAATTTCTTTCGCCTTAGATTTGCGACAAAGATAATGAAATTCTCTTTTATCCTTTATTCTGCAAAAAACATAAATAACAGACAACTAACTTGCTTCGGAATGACTATCTTTGTTTGAATATCATTCAAATGTCCGAATCGATGAAGTGTCAACTCTGTATATAGCTAGCACTATAGAGGATCATAAACCCGCCGGACGTGCCCCTGGCCGTCTTTGGGACGGCTGAATATCTTTTTATCCTGCTACTAACCTTGCAATCCATTCTTTATTTAAAACAAAAAATAAGTTCAGTATACCCACTTATTTCTTATTGTCGTAAAACAGATAAAATGAATACTTATTAAAATTCAAAATTATGATGACGAAAATATATCCTCGTACAGGAGATCACCAGACTGTCTATCTGAACGCTGTTGTAAAAGATCCCCAAATTGAAGTCGGAGACTATACCATTTACAATGATTTTGTTTCCGATCCCTTGTTATTTGAAAAAAACAATGTGCTCTATCATTATCCGATTAACCGGGAACGTCTGATCATAGGTAAATTCTGTTCCATTGCCTGTGGTACGAAATTCCTGTTCAACTGTGCCAACCACACGTTGAACTCTCTATCGACTTATACTTTTCCCCTGTTTTATGAAGAGTGGGGATTAAATAAAACGGATGTCACTGCTGCCTGGGACAATAAAGGAGATATTGTGATAGGCAACGATGTCTGGATCGGCTATGAAGCCATCATTATGGCCGGCGTTCATATCGGAGACGGAGCGATTGTCGCTGCCAGGGCTGTCGTTACTAAAGACGTCGCTCCCTATACCATTGTAGGAGGTACACCTGCCAGGGAAATCCGAAAACGGTTCGACGTCATTACTATCAAACAATTGATGGAATTGAAATGGTGGGATTGGCCTATCGATAAAATACGGCAAAATATACCTGATATAATAAGCAAAAACTTAGATCACCTTTTGGATATCCCTTAAACCATAATGTGCCCCTGTACCTATGAGGGTGTGATTTTCATGGGTACAGGAGCACATTAGTATACGGGCACATTATTTTTGCCTTTATTTCAGATAATCTTCGAAATAATCGGTGACTTTCTGCATCAAGTGAATCCGGTCTTTACCCATTACATTATGCTCTGCACAGGGATAAGGGAAATAATCCACTTGCACATTATTTTTAATACATTCGCGGATAAAGCTCAAGCTATGTTCCCAAAGCACCGTATTATCGATAGCCCCCTGACAAATGAGCAATTTTCCTTTTAAATCTTTGGCCTTTCCCATCAAACTCACTTTAGCATATCCTTCGGCATTGGTATGCGGTGAATCCATATAGCGCTCACCATACATCACTTCGTACCACTTCCAGTCGATCACCGGCCCACCTGCAACAGCCACCTTAAACACTTCGGGGTGGTTGGTGATTAACGAAATCGTCATAAATCCGCCATAACTCCACCCATGTACTCCAATCCGGTTGCTATCTACGTATGGCAACGATTTGAGGAATTCGATACCTTTCATCTGGTCCGCCATTTCTGCTTGTCCACATTGTTTGTGAATGGCCTTTTCAAAAGCGGCTCCCCGATTGGATGTTCCCCGGTTATCCATAACAAATACCACATAGCCCTGTTGTGCCATATACATTTCCCAGCGTCGCATCTCTGCCTGCCAGGTATTTTTTACCATTTGGGAATGCGGTCCTCCGTATACATACACAATCGTCGGATATTTCTTCGCCGGATCAAAATCCATCGGTTTGATCAAGCGGTAATAATTATCGAATTTTCCATCGGCTGTTTTCACCGTTCCCAGAGTAATTTCTCCAAAATTATAGTCTTTCGTGGGATCTTCGGCTGTCAACAAATTACGGATTATTTTTCCATTATTTTGCACCAGATCGATCACCCGCGGAACATTCAGGCTACTATGGTTATCTACAAAATATTTCATATCTGCACTCGGAGTAACCTTGTGCCACCCTTCCGCTGTAGTCAGCCTGTTTTTCTTGCCAGACTTGATATCTACCCGAAATAAATGATTTTCTACAGGACTGACCTCAGCCGAAGTATAATACATGTATTTTCCGTCCTGCCCGATCATTTCTACATCGGCAGCCACATCCGTCAAACGTTTCAGCACCTTTCCATTGTCCGCATCTACCAAATACAAATTAAAATAACCGTCCCGGTTGTTAGTACGATAGATAAACTTCGAAGGATCGTTTTTCAAAAATACGATAGGGGTCTGCGGTTCCACATATTGTTCATTCTGCTCAGTCAACAAAGTTTTGACAAAAGCACCGGTTCGGGCACAATACTGATTCAGATGTACATGTTTCTGAGGACGGTCGAGCACCTGTACGTAGAGATAATCGGAAGCCGGTCCCCAAGCGATATTGGTCAGGTATTGTTCCCGGCCAAAGTCTGTAACATCCAAAAAAACAGTTTTTCCCGAAGCGATATCATGAACCCCCAAGCTCACCTGTTCAGACTTCATTCCTGCCATCGGATATTTGATCTCTTTCAGGCTTCCCGTCCGGGTTGTGATATCCAGTAAAGGGAAAGTAGCCACCTGACTTTCGTCCTTCCGGTAAAAAGCCAGTTTCTTGCCGTCCGGAGACCAGAAAATACCACCATTGATACCGAATTCATTCCGACTCACCGATTGCCCGTTGACCAGATTAGGATCTTCATCCTGTGTCACAGCAAAGGTATTATCATTGGCATCCAGGTAATACAGATTATTTTTCAAAGTATAAGCCAATAAATCCGTACCGTTGGAAGTGATATTCTGTGCTCCTTTAGGTAAAGTGTATCGACGGCTGACCTGCTTTTTGTCTGTATTTATTTCATACAGTTTTCCCTGCCTCATCAAAGTCAGCGTTTGTCCATCCTTCCAGGCATACTGTGCCCAGCCTTGGAGATTGGCATCGATTGCACGATTGAGCTCACCGACTGTCATAATAACTTTCTTTTCTCCGCTTCCCGGCACTTCTCCCACAAGATCCGTACCATCCAACCATGTCAGGATATTCCGGTCACCCTGCCATTGTGTATACAAATTTTTCGGATAAAGCTGGTAACCTAAAACAGCTTCTTCCATAGTCAGCACTTTTCCTTGTGCTTTCGAGTTCAGCATCATAGCAACTCCAATCAATGTAAGTAGTAAATATTTCATCTTATTTTATCATTTGATTTAGCCAACAAAAGCAGACAAAAATATAAAAAATCAGCCTAATATAAAATGATCCCCATCCTTGAGTACAGGGAATTTTGTCCTGAATTGTTTCAGTTGTTCAAAGTCGAGTTCTGCAACAATTACTTTTTCTTCACCTGGCAAAGCTTCGGCCAGAAGGTGACCTCGAGCGTCTACCACCATGGAATCACCACTATATATTAAACCGTCGGCATCAGTCCCGACACAATTTACGCCTGCAACAAAAGCCTGATTTTCGATCGCCCGTGCTTTCAGCAAGGTCCGCCAGACATCACGACGCGACTGCGGCCAGTTAGCCACATAGACAGCCAGATCATATTCCTGCACATTCCGGCTCCACACGGGGAAACGCAAATCATAACAAATGAACACTGCCATTTTCATCCCCCGGAATTCGAATACCAAATGCTTGCCACCGGCGGTGAAATGCTCGTTTTCTCCCCCCATCCGAAAACAATGCCGTTTATCGTAATACAACGTGTCTCCATCGGGAAACGCGACGATAAGCCGATTATAAAAATGTCCCTCTTCTTCATATACAGTAGACCCCATCACCAGCGCATTCTGCATAGCAGCCCATTCCAACATCCGCCGTTGTGTCCCTGCAAAAGCAGACGCAACCCTCACCTTCTCCGCCATAGCCACTTCAGGGGCTTTTTTCACCATCATACACCCCGAAGTAAACATCTCGGGCAACACGATCATATCTACTCCATAAGGAGTTGACAACTTACGGCCGAACTGTTCCCAATTCGCTTCTACATTTCCCCAAATAAGCGGAGATTGTATCAATGCTATCTTGACCATATATTTCTCTTTACCAATCACGCACAAAGTTAAACATTTGTAATTAAGATGAAACGGTGAAAACGGATAAAACGGTAAAAGCGGTGAAAACAGGAAATAGCAGAGGCGGACAAAACAGTCAAGGTCGATCCGGCTCAAGTGATCATTATCGATGGAATTCTAAGCCTGGAAAACAAAGAATTACGAGAGCAGATGGATGTTAAAGTATATGTAGATACGAATACGGATGTCCGGTTAGGCCGCCGGTTGCTACGGGATGTGCAGGAA
>JAETOX010000284.1 GCA_021771575.1 Bacteroides sp.
GTTTGGTAACCGGTCACGACTACTTCTTCGAGAGACTTGGTATCGGAAAGTAAAATTACCTGAAGATTTTCCTGTTTTCCTACTTTTACTTCTTTGCTTTTCATACCTACAAACGAAAATACCAATTCCAGATTCGGGTCATCGTTCACCCGGATTTCAAAATGCCCGTTGATATCGGTTGCAACTCCTGTCTGAGCGCCTTTCACCAAAACCGACACTCCCGGCAAGGTTGTCCCGCTCTCATCTTTCACCACTCCTTTGACAGTTCGTTTTTCCATTCTTTGCGGAAGCGCTGCGGCTTCCCCCGCTTTGCGGATGACTACCACCTGATCTGCATAATCGAAAGTAAACCCCTGATTTTCCAAAATTTCTTTCAACACCACATCCAAACGCTCGGCACTGACCGTCACCGAAACTTTTCCAGTATTTTCGAATAAAGCAGAATTGTAAAGAAAATGGACCCCCGTTTGTTGTTTTACTGCTTGAATAAATTCGTCCAGACTTACATTGTTCAAATCCAGAGACACACGGTTTTGCTGGGAGTAAACCGCAGCAGAAATGTTCAATGTCAACAATACACTAAAAATAAAACTTAATTTCATGGCAAGCCATGTTTTTTGAGGTGTTTTTAACACTCTTTCCAACCTCAATAATCGTCTTTTTTTCATAGATTTGTAAAGTATTAGTGATTAAATTAATACATAGGAAGATAGATTCAGAACCTTCGAAATTTTTGATCTATCTTTCCTTTTTACTGATATAAAATAATAGTATTCCCATTGATGTTATATTTAACATCACCAGTCCTGCTAAGAATTTCCATAAACGTATTGATTGTTTCGTAGCGTCGGAGGTTACCTGTAAACCGGACTTCTTTTATGTCCGGATGCTGATAAAATACCGACACATTATACCAGCGGGCCAGATCGGTCATAATCGTCTCTAAACGCTGTTCGCGGAACACATACACCCCTTCCCGCCAACCGATATATTCCTCTACCTCTACCTGCCGTTTTTCCACACATCCGCCATTCATCACCACCGCTTGCTCCCCCGGTAATAATTCTATTGTTCCGGAAGAATTGATAAATTGTACTTTTCCACTCACCAAGGTGGTCAACATCTCTTCTTCATCCCGATAAGCCTTTATGTCGAAGGTCGTACCCAATACCCGGATATTCCCCCGGCAAGTATTTACAATAAAAGGACTGTTTCCCCGAGCCACTTTAAAATAAGCCTCTCCTTCCAGAAATACCTCACGTTCAGTTCCCAGAAATTTCACCGGATATTTCAATTTTGAATCTGAGTTCATCCACACCTGGGTTCCATCGTCTAAAACAAGATAACATTCACCAGCCATTGGCACAATCAGCTCATTATAAATTAATTGCCTCACATTCTCTTGTGATCGATAAGAAAGTTTTCCATCCGCATACTGAATTTGTGCACCGCTGTTTTCTTGTATAGCCATAGAATCACCCACCACCTCAACCATTGTTCCATTTGCTAATTTAAGCTGTGCTTTCTGACCTCCTGGAACCAATAGCGACATATCTGTTCTTGCTCTTGCAATTTCATTTTGCACTTGCTCGTTCTCCATATGCCACAACCAACCCACCAAAACAACAAAGCAAGCAGCAGCCACTCCACTCCAATATATCCACTTTTTGAAATTTTTTCCCCCTAT
>JAETOX010000285.1 GCA_021771575.1 Bacteroides sp.
CCTACAAGACATTGAAATCATCTTGAAGCGGGACACTGTATTTGCCCTCAGAATCGTTTCTAAGCACCATTTGGTTTTAGATGAGCAATTCTCATCAGATTATTTTTCACACTAAAATAAGCCCACAAACGGCTATATTGATAACCATTCATGGGCTTGTAGTTTTTAAATCATCATAGTATTTTTAATTGATAACTTTTGTAATGAAATACAACGTTAAGTTATTCTAATTTTGCTTTATTTGACTACAAAAATCATCATATTAAGACTCTTGACCAATTGGTGTAATTTTGGTGTAAATCGCTATATTTCCCTTGTAACATTCTTAAACAAATTCAGTAAAATCAACGCTTTGCGAACTTCCGAATCATAGGATTTTGTATTATGGAAAGAATTACAACAGGCAATCCATATCTGCTTAAAATTTCCCTGCTTCCACTAAGTCTGGGATATAATCCCGTAGATCACATATACAGAAACAACAAACAAGGCACTGAACACCAAGAGTAAAAAACGCAGTTTGTTTTTTCCTTTCATAAGCAAAGCGGCGGGACAAACGCAATTCATGCACCTGCCTCGCCGCCGGTTTATTTATCTTTTATATCGTTTTCCTTTGTACTTCCGTTTGGGTGCTGTTCCCATGGCGATCAGACCGCCGCCGGAAATGCCCAGTAAAGTCAGCCAAAGAGCCAGACTTGCTTTGTCCCCTGTTTCGGGAGTATCATCGGTTGGTGTTTCCGATTCTGCAGGGGGCACAGAAGAAACTTGGGGATTGTCCGGGTTCTCCAAAGGTGTTGGATCATCTGGATTCTCCAAAGGTGCTGGATTGTCCGGTTTGTCCGGTTTATTTGGTTCATCCGGTTCATCCGGTTTGTCCGGTTTATCAGGTTTGTCCGGTTTATCGGGTTTATCGGGTTTGTCCGGTTTATCGGGTTCATCTGGTTCATCTTTTTCATTGATAAACGTTGCTATTGCTGTTTTTCCATCTTTAATGGTTCCGATTTCGTCGGAAGCGATTACCTTGTAACCTGTATTATCGCTTTCACTCACAGTATATTGGATACCACTGGGAAGTCCTGTCGCCATGATACTTTCTCCATGCTTTAATGTAAATGTAGCAACACCATTTGCAAATTTCATATCGCCATAAGTGCCGCTGATTGCCTTATTACTCAAAGTCACGGTGAAGCGGAAGTCTTTCAGTTTGTCACCGGCGTTGCCGCCAACCGTTTTGGAAACGGTCAGATTTCCCGTTTTCGGCGCGGGCGGTGTGTCTCCCTTGTAATTGGTGAATGCCGCCTCAGCTGTTGCATTCGCCTCAATCGTACCGCTGATGATGCCGGATTTCGGCACGATTGACCAGTCGCCCTCTTGTGTTTCTGCAATCTCCCATTTTGTGCCACTTGGCAAGCCGAGAATTGTCAGTGCTTCATCATGATGCAGAGGGAGTGTTTCACCATCCTTGATATAGCCGGCACGCTGCTCGCCGTAGTAATAGTACTCCCCAACCAGCGCCGTGCCACCGGCATCCTTCAAAGAGACTTCGAAAGTGAAGTTGTGGGTATAGTCTTTATCGGGCAAGTTTTCCCCGGATACGGTTTTGCTGATTCGCAGTTTACCGGTCTCTTCCTCCGGTGTAGTCTTTCGGTCAGTAACAACTACGGTATTCAGCAGACTGAATAAGCT
>JAETOX010000286.1 GCA_021771575.1 Bacteroides sp.
TTGTCAAACACATAGGTGACCGTCATATTGTCCGCGGTTGTATTGATGTTGTCATCTTTGCCGCTGGTCTCAAACGTCGTGCTGTTGTCGTTGCCATATTTGATCTTCATCGTCTGGCCCACCGTGGAACCTACCGCTTCGGTCACAGCGGTCACACGATATGTGTCCGTGTCGTCATAGGTATAGGTCAGGCGGCCCAGCTCGGTACTGGATCCAGCTTCACCCTCCTTAGAAAAAATATCTGTCAAACCGCCTAAAAAAAAGCCAGAATAGCTGAAATATGTTGATGTACCATCTGGGTAATTAATCGCAAAAAGTCTTTTCATTTTCAATTGACTTGGTAATGGACTTGGTAATGGGGATTCCATATAGGACAGCCTCGTGACGCGGCCCAAATGATCGGTTATTTTTTGGAGATAGCCGTCCGAATCGACTGTAAAATTTATTTGTCTGTCCACTCCGTCGAAATACTGGTAGGGATAGGAATCTTTATAAACCAGTTTCGTACGATTGCCGTTCGCATCGATACGTTGATAGAATCGTCCGTTGGTAAAAACAATTTTGTTCTTATCCTTATCCTCAATTACCGATAAGTCCGGGTTGTTGTCGTAACTCAGCCGGTATGTATAGCCCGAACCGGTTTCGTCTACGTATTTATCGCCGTCCTTTTTGAAGTAGTGCTCAGTCCCGTCCATATCGATCCATTTGTAATGATATCCATTATTCCACAGCGCTTCATCCGATACTTCCCTAATCCGGGTATTGATATCCAGCGTAAAACCTGCACCAACCTTGACGTCTGTTAAAGGCGGCAGTCTATTAAGCATATAAGAGTTGTAGACAAGGTCCATTCCAATTGGGGCGCGAATCCCGGAGGTGGATACCAAACCCTGCGTATACACTAAATTGCCTGTATAATCATTGATATAAGCGGTTCCGGCGGCAGGGAGGCTTTGGCTATGATAGCTCCAGTAGTCCTCCAGCCCCTTGTTGTTAACATATTGAACAGTCAAAACCGGATAATTTTCCTTATAGTCGGATAAATCGTTATGGAAGAATCCTCCGGCATGCGTGACATCCTCTTGGCAAATCATTACCCCATGATTCAGGAAATCTTTTTGATACCACCCCTTTACAACTTTGGTGATATCGAAAGTAATCCAGTCCCAATCACTTGCGGCCTTTTTTATAAACTGAGCATCTACCCGCACACTTGATTCTATTGCTGGAGCGTTGCTCCATTTGATGGTATCCAAATCCCAATCCTTGTTTGGGCGGAACAAGTTGATCTGTATATTATCGGCAACTCCTGATTCAAAATAGGCTTGTCCCTGCGCAAGGCTTAATGTTGATTTCACCACCATATCACTTTGCTGTAACGATGGGAGCTGAATCTTTAAAAACGCCCTCATTTTGTTGTACAATTCGCCATCGTAGCCAACGCCAACAAACTTCTCTTTGCGCATGTTTGTGTCTGGCTTATTCTGCGCTACAAAGGTGCCCTTCACGGCCTCCTTGCTCTGTACAGTCTCAATCATGGGATCAATAACAATTGGGAAAGCTCGATCTTCCGCATTGATCCACTCCGGATCGGCTATTACTTTGAACAGAAAACCATTTTCCGTCTTGCTGAATTGCAGGACGACGCTTTCGCTCATCTCGTTGTTCGCGTC
>JAETOX010000287.1 GCA_021771575.1 Bacteroides sp.
ATGAGAGTTTTATATCCGGAATGTAGTATATGGGGATATATTTGACAAGAGTGCATATGATAGGGTGTCGGCTAAA
This sequence comes from Bacteroides sp., assembly GCA_021771575.1. GTDB lineage: Bacteria > Bacteroidota > Bacteroidia > Bacteroidales > Marinifilaceae > Odoribacter. The sequence continues at coordinate 77 of JAETOX010000287.1, forward strand.
GGCTTTACAAATAATTTTTGTAAATTTGCCGGATAATCATAAAAAGGAGCATCATGAAGTATATAGCACGTTTTATTATGTGGCTGGCAGGTTGGAAATATAAGGGAGAGTTGCCGACGGAAAAAAAGGCAGTGATTATCTCGGTGCCGCATACTTCCAATTGGGATTTTATATGGGGAGAACTGGCGTTTTTGAGTCAGGGAATTCCGGCTTATATATTGATGAAAAAGGAATTTTTTTTCTTCCCTTTAGGAATGATTCTTAGGGCTTTGCATGTCATACCGGTGGACCGGGGAAATAAAGATAGTCAGTTGGTAAATCAAATGGTTTCCGAATTCAAGGCACGGAAAGAGATGTATTTGTGCATTACTCCCGAGGGCAGTCGGAAAAAGCGTAAAAAATGGAAGAAAGGTTTTTTGGTTATTGCCAAGGCGGCTGGAATACCGGTATATTTAGGTCGGATCGATTATAAAGGCAAGTTTTGTGAAGTAGGACCTTTGTTTTGGCCGACAGACGATGTAGAGGCAGACTTGCAATATATTATGAGTACTTACCGGGATGCCAATCCGAAACATCCGGAGCAGTTTTCAACTGGCGAATAAGTAAATACCGACATTCTATGATAAAAAGCTGTTGCCTTTTTGTCTTTTTATTTTTACTGACGAATTGTGATAATCTGAAAAAGAAGAATGAGGTTGCAACCGGTAGATATACCTTTTCCGTTTTACAGCCGACAGGAGAGGAGATGGCTTTTCCTCTTTTTTCTGCAGATACAAAAACAGAAAGAAAAATGCGGGAGGCCGGATTGGTGGATATACAGGAAATAGATCCCTCCATACAGGTATATCTGGTCTATGCCACTTCAGATAATTTTGTCGGTCAGGTTTTATATCCGGATGTGCACAAGGCTTTTATGTTACCCGAGGTAGCTATGAAATTAACTCAGGTGCAGCAGAGGTTGAAAACTATCCGCCCGGATTTATCCTTACTTATATATGATGCTGCTCGTCCCTTGAGTGTACAACAGAAAATGTGGGACCAGGTAAAGGGAACAGACAAACACATGTATGTCAGTAATCCGAAAAACGGTGGAGGATTGCATAATTATGGAGCTGCTGTAGATGTGACATTGGTAGATTCTTCGGGGACACCGCTTCCTATGGGGAGTCCTTTCGATTATTTCGGCGACGAAGCCCGTCCGGATAAAGAAGAACTGTTGATACAGCAAAAAAAGATCATGGAAATCGAATTGGCTAACCGGTTGTTTTTACGGCAGCTTATGAAAGAAGCCGGATTTCGGATATTGCCGGGCGAATGGTGGCATTTTAATCTGGTATCCCGTGCGGAAGCCAGAGCAACCCTTACGTTGATCGAATAAATACCAGACCAAATAAAAGGAAGCCGGTATCGTTTATTTCTGGTGTTATTGTCGGATCAGAGACCTGATATTTTAAATAAGCAGACGGAGGGCTACGGAATTAACGCCGCCTCCTTCGGGGATAATAATATCGGCATAACGCCTGGAAGGGACTACGAATTCGTCATGTATCGGTTTGACTGTTGTGAAATATTGAGTCAACACCGATTCTATGCTGC